>CANGQA010000060.1 GCA_947455995.1 Hyphomicrobiales bacterium
CTCGATGCCCGCCCCGATCATCGGATCGAAATAGCTGGTTGTCACGCCGTAACGGGATAAGAAATCCTCGCAAAACACGCGCGTCGGGCGATAGACGCTATCGGTCATCAGAACATGGTCACCCGCTTTGGTGACTGCCATCAAGGCCAGCGCCACGGCTGCAAGGCCCGACGGCACAGCCACCGAACCGGCAGCGCCCGATATCTCGGCCCAAGCCTCATTCAGAGAATCGGCAGTGGGTGTGCCTTTGGTACCATAGGTGTAGCGTTGCTCACGCTTGTAGAGAGCGTCAACTGACGGATACAGCACAGTTGATCCCCGGTAGATGGGGGTGTTGACGAAGCCGAACTGCTCATCAGGATGGCGACCGGCATGGGCCATGGTCGTGCGGATGGAACGGTGATTGGATTTCGGAGGATGGGACGACATGTGAAACCTCTGTTTCATCCACAAGGAGATCTCTTTGTGAATCTTTTGCAAAAACGAAGCCTGATTTGAGGGCATAGATTGGATAAAGGTCAAGCAATCGGATTAAATTTTTCTCAAATGAGGTGAAAATTCGTTAGGAATGCGTTTTTTGCGTGTCGGCATTGCTCATAGAGCTTGACCTAGTGACCAATCTCTAATGAGATAGGTGGCAGTTCAAGTGATGATGATGCAGGCTGATACAGCAGGCACATGATTGTTTGGGTTTTTCACATAAGGGAGACGAATATGAAAAAATGGGTCGCGACTGCAGCACTTGCTGCGGGTGCTGTGATGGTGGCGTCTATGGCGTCTGCTGGCACACTGGACACTGTAAAGTCCAAGGGGCAGGTCGTTTGCGGACATGGCCAAGGCCTTGCCGGTTTTGCTTTGCCAGATGCTCAGGGCGTTTGGAGAGGTCTTGATTCCGATGTGTGCCGCGCTCTTGCAGCAGCTATCTTCAATGATCCAAACAAGGTGAAGGTTGTTCCTTTGACCTCGAAGGATCGTTTCACAGCACTTCAGTCCGGTGAAATCGACATTCTGTCACGCAACACCACCTGGACCCTGTCACGCGAAGCTTCCCTTGGCCTCGAATTCGCTGGCATCAACTACTATGATGGCCAGGGCTTCATGGTTCGCAAAAGTTTGAAACTGGCTTCGGCCAAGGAACTCAGCGGCGCCTCGGTTTGCGTCCAGCAGGGCACCACCACCGAACTCAATCTGGCTGACTTTTTCCGCGCCAACAAGCTGGAACTGAAGTCGGTCACCTTTGCCACCAATGACGAAACCACCAAGGCCTATGATGCCGGTCGTTGCGATGCGCTGACAACCGATGCTTCTGGTCTCTATTCAGAACGTCTTCGTCTGGCCAAGCCCGATGACCATGTCGTTCTGCCAGAAATCATCTCGAAAGAGCCACTTGGACCATCCGTTCGCAAGGGCGATGATCAATGGCTTGACGTTGTGAAATGGACACAGTTTGTCCTGATTACAGCTGAAGAACTTGGTGTGACACAGGCCAATGTCGATGCGATGCTGAAATCCGAAAATCCGGAAATCAAGCGCTTGCTCGGCACCGAAGGCAAGTTTGGCGAGTCTCTTGGTCTGAGCAATGATTGGGCTTACCGCATCATCAAGCATGTCGGCAATTACGGCGAAAGCTTCGAGCGTAACGTCGGTCAGGGCTCACCCCTCAAGATTGCCCGTGGCTTGAACGCTCTGTGGAATAAAGGCGGCCTGCAATACGCTCCGCCAATTCGCTAACCAGTCCAAGAGCGCGACATCATGGGGTGTCGCGCTCTTTTCTTTTTCAATTGCACGATATTTCAACTTGTTTTTTTGTCTCATTGTTTTTCATGATGCTTGCATGTGGTGCATGATTTTTTGCCGCCATGCCAAAGTCTCAATGCTAATCAATGGGTCAAGAAGCGCAATTCGTTGGTCCCGATGGGGTTGGTCCTGATATGGTTGATCCAAGATTGTTAAATGCTCCGGGCTCGCTGCCTGCCAAGGTCTCGCCCTGGCGTGATCCGCGCTGGCGCAGCTATGCGTTTCAAGCTGTCTTGATGGCCGTGATTGGTTTTCTGGTTTACGAGGCTTTCTCGAATGCCACCGAAAATCTGCAACGCCAGAAAATCGCATCCGGTTTCGGCTTTTGGGACACCAATTCCGGTTTTCCGATCAGTTTTAGCATCCAGCATTATTCAGAGGCGACAAGCACCTATGGCGATGCCTTCTGGGTGGGAATGGTCAATACACTGCTTGTTGCTGCGGTCGGCATTGTGCTGGCAACATTACTGGGATTTACGGTAGGTGTGGCGCGTATTTCCAAAAACGTTCTGGTGGCCTTTGTTGCGCGCTGGTACGTTGAAATTCTGCGTAACATGCCGCTGCTGCTGCAATTGCTGTTCTGGTATAATGCTGTGTTGAAAGCTCTCCCGGGGGTGAGGGATAGCATCAAACTGCCGTTCAATTCCTTTCTTAACAACCGTGGTTTGACCACCCCGCGTCCGATCCCCGAAGATGGTCTGGGTTGGGTTGGTTTGTGTTTGGTGTTGGGCCTTGTGTTGACCATTGCCGTCCGGATCTGGGCAAAGCGTCGCCAGGAAGCGACAGGCCAGATTGCACCCGTCGGCTGGATTTCTCTTTTTCTGCTTGTCATCATGCCGTCACTGGCATTCGTGATTGCGGGCAAGCCCTTGGGCTTTGATGTTCCGCAAGGCGGCCGTTTCAATATTGTCGGCGGTCTGGTTTTCCAGCCCGAATTTCTGGCTTTGTTGTTCGGCCTGGTCCTCTACACGGCGGCCTATATCGCTGAAGTCGTGCGGGCAGGAATTATGGCTGTTTCACACGGCCAGACAGAGGCTGCCTATGCACTCGGTCTGCAGCCCAATATCACCAGCAAGCTGATCGTCATTCCGCAAGCCATGCGGGTGATTATTCCGCCCCTGACCAGCCAATACCTCAACCTCACCAAAAATTCATCACTGGCTGTTTTTGTTGGCTATCCCGATCTAGCCAACGTATTTACCGGCACTGTGCTCAACCAGACAGGGCAAGCGATCGAAGTTGTCGGCATTACCATGCTGGTCTATCTGTCGATCAGTTTGACAACATCCTTTATCATGAATTGGTACAATCGGCGCGTTGCGCTGATTGAACGCTGAGCGGGGGCATTATGAGCAAGTCAGTGTCTTCAAACCCCGATCAACCCTTCGTCCAGCACGTTGTGATCGAGCCGTCCCGGCCACCCGCCAATCTGGTTGGACCAGTGGCATGGATACGCGAACATCTGTTCGGCGGCGTATTCAACACATCGGCAACAATTCTCATTGTGTTGTTTCTGGCATGGGTGGTGCCACCTTTTCTTGAATTCGTGATCTTTGATGCTGTCTGGGTTGGGACTGACCGAGAAGCCTGTATTTTCAATGATGCGCATCCCATTGTCGGGGCCTGCTGGGCGTTTATCAAAGACCGTTTTACCTTTTTCAATTATGGCACCTATCCGATCCCCGAGCGTTGGCGGGTCGATGTCTTTTTCGGTCTTTTGGCCATTGCAATCATTTGGATGCTCAAGCTATCGCTGCCCCGCCGTGATCTCGGTGCGATTTATTCCTTCATCATCCTGCCGGTGATTTCTTATTATCTGCTGATCGGATCGCCGGTTTTGGGTCTGCCGATTGTTACCACCAATTTATGGGGTGGCTTGTTGGTGACTGTGGTCGTATCAGCCGTTGGCATTGTCGTGTCATTGCCTTTGGGCATATTGCTGGCTTTAGGACGGCGTTCGACCATGCCAGCAGCGCAGGTCTTCAGCGTCGCTTTCATCGAATTTGTGCGTGGTGTTCCCCTGATCACCGTGCTTTTCATGGCCAGCGTGATGCTTCCGCTGTTTGTACCGCGTGAATTTGAACCCGATAAATTACTTCGCGCGCTGGTGGGTGTTGCTTTGTTTGCCTCCGCCTATATGGCAGAGGTGGTTCGGGCCGGTTTGCAAGCCTTGCCCAAGGGCCAGTATGAAGGTGCGATGGCGCTTGGTCTGAGCTATGGCCAGATGATGCGTCTCATCATTCTTCCGCAGGCCTTGAAGGTGACGATTCCAAATATCGTCAGCAATTACATCGGCCTGTTCAAAGATACGACCTTGGTGGTGATTGTCGGCCTGTTTGATTTCCTGCGCACCATCGAAACGGCGCGAATTGATCCGATCTGGGCGGCTCCAACGGTGAGCCCGACAGGCTATGTCTATGCCGCTATTTTCTATTTCATCTTCTGTTTTGCGATGTCGTCTTATGCGCGCACAATTGAACAACGCCTCTCTAAAGCTGATAAACGCTAAGGAAAATCCAATATGTCCTCATCAGCAGCCCTTAAGCCCGCCTCGCTCAAAACTGACACCGCCATCCGGATGGTGGATGTCAACAAATGGTATGGCGAATTCCATGTCTTGCGCGACATCAACCTGACCATCGGAAAGGGTGAGCGCGTGGTGGTGTGCGGCCCTTCGGGATCGGGCAAGTCAACGATGATCCGTTGCGTCAATCGTCTTGAAGAACATCAAAAGGGCCAGATCATCGTTGATGGGATCGAATTGACCCATGATGTGAAACGGATTGACGAAGTGCGCCGTGAAGTCGGAATGGTCTTCCAGCATTTCAACCTTTTCCCTCATCTCACCATTTTGGAAAATTGCACCTTGGCACCAATCTGGGTCAAAAAAATGCCTAAAAAGGATGCTGAAGAAGTGGCAATGCACTATCTGACCCGTGTCAAAATTCCTGAACAGGCCCATAAATATCCGGGACAACTGTCAGGTGGACAACAACAGCGCGTGGCGATCGCCCGTTCACTGTGCATGGCCCCCAAGATCATGTTGTTCGATGAACCCACTTCGGCGCTCGATCCTGAAATGGTCAAGGAAGTACTCGATACAATGGTCAGTCTGGCTGAAGAAGGAATGACGATGATTTGCGTCACCCATGAAATGGGTTTTGCCCGTCAGGTCGCCGATCGTGTGATATTTATGGATATGGGCCAGATTGTTGAAATCAATACGCCAGATGCGTTTTTCAAAAATCCGCAACATGAACGTACCAAGCTCTTCCTTAGTCAAATCTTGCACTAAAAGGCTATCGGATGACGATCAAAGGGTTAAGCCATATTACCCTGATCTGTAATGACCTGGACAAGATGGAAGACGTCCTTGTCAGTGTTTTGCGTGCCAAGCGGATATATAACAGCGGCAAGGAAACATTTTCTGTATCCGAAGAGCGGTTTTTTCTGGTTGGGGATGGTGATCCCCAGGACGAAACCGAGGGCGTATGGATCGCCATCATGAAGGGTGATGCCCTATCAGAGCGCAGCTATAACCACATCGCCTTTGCCGTCGATGATGCTGAACTGGTCAATGCTGACCATGCTGTCCGGTCCTTGGGACTGGAGGTGCTGCCCTCACGGCCTCGCGTCGAAGGGGAAGGGCAGTCCTTATATTTTTATGATTATGACAATCATCTGTTCGAGTTGCATAGCGGTTCGTTGAAAAGGCGTTTGGGCACTTATCGGCCTAAAACCCCATTGGCATGACGGATTTCTAGATTGGCAAAACCGCTGAACAGGGGCACTGATCATGCGCCCGTGGCAATCTCAACATCATCGCGTCCCCCCCATTCCGACCAAGAGCCGTCATAGAGCGCTGTGACCGGGTGACCGATCTCATCCAATGCAATCGCCAGAATAGCTGCGGTAACGCCTGATCCGCAGGTCGTTGCGACAGGACGCGACAGGTCGACCCCGGCTGCTGAAAAAGCACCGATGATGTCCTCTTTCGGTTTTAACTGTCCATCACGCAGCAGCAGGCCGAATGGGAGATTGAAACTGTTCGGTATATGACCGGATTTGAGGCCGGCACGAGGTTCGGGCGCCTCACCACGGAACCGATCAGCGGCACGTGCATCAACCAATTGCACGGACTTGTCGGCACTCCATGCTTTAATCTGTTCCAGATCAGCAACACCTGCGTTGTTGATCGCCTTGTTTGGCGGCAGTGGATAGGATTGTGGCTTGGGTGTCGATAGATTTTGCGTCCAAGCACGGCCTTCTTTTTTCCACAGGGGCGAACCGCCTGAAAGAACGGCTACAAATTCATGGCCAAATCTTTTGAAGGTCCACCATACGCGCGCTGCAGAAAACAGACCCAATCCATCATAAATGACCACACGAGATTGTGGGCCAATGCCCATGGCGCCAACAGCTTTTGCAAAGTCTTTGGCCTCGGGCAACATATGGGGGAGGGGGGAGCTATGATCCGAAAGTACATCAATATCAAACCGGACCGCGCCCGGGATATGTCCTGCAGCATATTCTGCTGCGGCATCCCTTTGTTGAGCGGGCAGATACCACGAGGCATCAAGGACAACCAGATCAGGTTGATCGAGGTTGTCAGCCAACCATTGGGTTGAAACAAAATGAGAATGGGTCATCTGTCAGGCTCCTTTTAGGCCAAAGCGATCCTTACACGGCGGTTCTGCTTGCCTTTTTTCTCGATATTGGTCACCAGCACTGTTCCGATTTCGCGGGTGTTTTTGACATGGGTTCCACCACAGGGTTGTAAATCCAGTCCCGCAATATCGATCAAGCGAACACGACCACTGCCCATCGGCGGTTTCACCGACATGGTTTTGATCATCTCGGGTTTGGCGAGCAATTCATCATCGGTAATCCATTGCTCGGTGACATCGGCTTCAAGACTGATGCGGCGGGCCAACTCTTGGGCGATCTCATCCTTGTCCATACCTGCATCGGGAATATCGAAATCAAGGCGACCCTCACCATCGCCGATTGCACCTCCTGTCACCGGATAAGGCAGAACAGTGGTCAATAAATGCAAGGCGGTATGCACACGCATGCGCTTGAAACGCAGCTCCCAATGAAGCTGAACAGTGACAGTGTCGCCGATTGCAGGGCGCGCAGCATCCGTCTCTAGCACATGGGCAATCTGGCTGCGATCGGGTGCATAGATCGTATTGACGATGGCGACTTGCTGCCCGTGCGATAGGATCATGACACCCTGGTCACCGGGTTGACCGCCACCAGTGGGGTAAAAAACCGTCCGGTCCAGAATGATTCCACCATCCTCTGTTTGTCCGATCACCACCGCAGTCGTCTGTTGCAAATAAGAGTTTGCTCTAAAGAGAAAGTCGGTGCTCATTGTAAAACATCCTCAATATTCAATGGTTTGCGGGTTAGCCATGACGGTACGGAGAGGCCGCGACTACGCAAAAAGTCAGGATTGTATAGTTTGGAACCATAGCGCGAGCCGCCATCACATAAAATAGTTACGATGGTGTGGCCCGGTCCGAGAAAGCGCCCCAGTTGGATGGCGCCAGCGATATTGATACCCGAAGATCCCCCGAGACACAGGCCTTCTTCGGCCATCAGGTTGAACAGCAGTGGGATCGCTTCATCGTCGCTGATCTGGAAAGCTTTGTCGATCGGGGCGCCTACGAGGTTTTGAGTGATGCGACCCTGGCCAATCCCTTCGGTCATCGACGAGCCTTCGGCCTTAAGCTTTCCGTTTGCGTAATGCTCATACAAGGCTGATCCCATGGGATCAGCCAGCGCGATCATGATGTTGGGCTTGAGACGCTTCAGGGCCATGCCAGTTCCCGCCAGCGTGCCCCCGGTTCCAACAGCGCAGATAAAGGCATCAACTTTACCCCCCGTATCAGCATAGATTTCCGGGCCGGTTGTTGTCAGATGACCATGCCTGTTGGCGATATTGTCGAATTGATTGGCCCAGATGGCCCCGCCCGGATTGCTTTTGGCCATGACAGTGGCAAGCCGCTCCGAAACTTTGACGTAATTGTTCGGATTGGAATAGGGCACTGCAGGAACTTCAATCAATTCCGCACCAATTTGGCGCAGCATGTTTTTCTTTTCGTCAGATTGGGTATCCGGAATCACGATCATGGTCCGAAACCCGAGGGCCTGACCAACAAGCGTCAGACCGATACCGGTATTTCCGGCTGTTCCTTCAACGATCACACCACCTGGTTGCAGACGGCCGGTTGCCAAGGCATCTTTCAAAATCGAAAGCGCGGCACGATCCTTAACCGAGCCCCCGGGATTCATGAATTCAG
Source organism: Hyphomicrobiales bacterium (assembly GCA_947455995.1). Taxonomy (GTDB): domain Bacteria; phylum Pseudomonadota; class Alphaproteobacteria; order Rhizobiales; family Beijerinckiaceae; genus CAIYZJ01. The sequence goes on from CANGQA010000060.1 coordinate 8,106, forward strand.
CCTTGCCCACAATGGTGCAGCCTGTTGCTTCAGACGCTGCTTTTAATTTGACCAAAGGCGTTTGGCCGATGGCTTCAATCAGACCGTCTTTTATCGTCATCATGCCGTCCTAAGTTACAAAATCTGACGCTATCGTCTCGTCTTATAGCGAGCAAGGATTAAGGCTTGGTATTTTATGCTGTTCAATACAGAATTCTTCGTGCAGCTCCTCCAATATCGGATCAAATGATCAAAATGACCGTTTTTTCTCATTTGCTCTTGATCTTTCCCAAAACTGATCCAGATTGGAAGATGAAACGTAGTGTATGAGTAATGTTGAAAATCATTGAAGGTTCAAGTTTCTGATGCCGACGACCCCTAATCATGCTGCCGATAGCGGCAACGTTCTGCCTGGTGATGTAGCGGGCCATCCTCTTGATGCCCTTTTGGCATCTTACGCTTTGGGTCAACTGAACCCGTATCTGAATGCCCTTGTGGCTTCACATCTGTGTTTGTCACCAAGCAGCCGTCACTTTGTCGCAGGCCTAGAGAGCTTGCATGGTGAAGCTGTTGAACAGGCTTCCACCGTGTCTTCTGCAGGCAAACGTGATGACCGTCTTGCAGCAATTTTTGCCAGCCAGCAACCTCAGCAGATACAGGTGCCTCTCCAATCTTGCGCGATTATGCCGGCACCACTTGTTGCCCTGACGGGCCAGAATTTCTCGGGGCTTGCTTGGAAATCTGTTTTGCCGGGGATTAGGGAACACAAGATCGAAGGCCTTGATGACGGCGAAGCGTCTCTCCTATGGATAAAGCCTGGCCGGACAATGCCATCCCATACCCATGAGGGATCTGAATATACTCTCGTTCTCAAAGGCGGTTTCCGTGATCTGTCAGGCCATTATCGGCGCGGGGACGTTGCCATTGCCGATGCAGAGATAAACCATCACCCCAGGGCGGATGATGACGAAGACTGCATCTGCTTCGCCTTTACCGAGCATCCTGTTCGTTTAACGGGATTTTTCGGTTCAATGGCCCAACGGTTCTTTGGGCGCTGAGTCCTCTCGTTCTTTTGAAAGATGTTTATGAGTTCTCTGTATCGGGCCAAGCCTCAAGATGGTGTCTGGTGGATTACCGGTGCAAGTTCGGGCATCGGTAGAGGTGTGGCCCTTGAAGCTGCTCGTCGTGGATTTACAGTCATAGCCACAGCACGCAGGCTTGAGGCTCTTGAGGACCTGTCCCGCGAGGCCGATGGCTTTTCAGGGCGTATTTTTCCGATGCCCAGTGATATTTCTGATGCCACGGCAATTTTGCGTTTGGTGGCTCAGATCGAAGACAAGCATGGGCCGATCAGTCTGGCTTTTTTGAATGCTGGTACATATCGTCCCGTCAATGCCCATCCCTTTGACTCTGATGCTTTTAAAGACATGTTTTCCGTCAATGTTGGCGGTACGATCAATTGTCTAGCAGCGATCATGCCGCTTATGTGCAAGCGCGGCTGGGGGCAGGTTGCTTTGAATGCCTCTGTGGCCGGATATATCGGCTTGCCAAATTCCGCAGCATATTCCGGGACGAAAGCAGCACTTATCGCCATCGCTGAATCATTAAAATTCGATACAGACCAGTATGGAGTGACGATGCAAGTCGTTAATCCGGGCTTTGTCGAAACTCCGCTGACTGCAAAAAACGATCATCCAATGCCGTTTTTGATGCCATTGGATGAGGCGGCAAAGAAGATTTGTGACGGCTTTGAAAAGGAAGGTTTCGAGATTACTTTTCCTTGGCAATTATCACGTATTCTCAAAGGTTTGCGGCTTTTACCTTATTCACTTTATTTCTGGTTGGTTGGCCGCGCTACCCGAGCTTAAACCTATCAGGTCTTGCAATAAATGATCTGCCGAACATCGATATGGCCAGCCAGAAAACCGGCTTCGCAATAGGCCAGATAATATTCCCACATACGGCGGAAGCGTTCGTCAAACCCCATTTCGGTCAAGTCGGGCCAGACAGAACGGAAATTATCACGCCATACTTTCAGCGTTCTGGCGTAGTCATGGCCGAATTCCAAGGATGCAATCTGTTTCAAGCCGTTGCTGTTGCCCATGTCTGTCATAATACGAGGGCAGGGGAGCATACCACCGGGGAAGATATAGCGGCGGATAAAATCCATTTCCTTGCGATAGGTCTCGAAAAACCGGTCCTGAATGGTAATAACCTGTAAACCTGCTTTGCCACCTTGCCGTAGACAATCCGAGACTTTGCGGAAATAGACAGGCCAGAATTCCTCGCCTACGGCTTCAAACATTTCGATAGAGGCAACCTGGTCATAAAGTCCTGTTTCGTCGCGGTAATCCTGGAATTTCAGGGTTACTTTCTCGTTCAAGCCCTGTTCGAACATCCGCTTTTGCGCAAAATCGAATTGCTCTTTGGAAATCGTCAATCCGGTCAATTTGCAACCGATTGTCTTGGCTGCATATTCAGCAAATCCACCCCAGCCGCAGCCGATTTCTAGCACGTGATCATGAGACGTTATACCGATAACGCGGGCCAATCTCTCATATTTACGCTGTTGGGCGGTAAACAGATCGTCACCGTCGAGAAACAGGGCTGAGGAATAGGTCATCGAGCGATCGAGCCATTTATCGTAGAAATGATTGCCCAGATCATAATGCGCGTGGATATTGCGCTTACTGCCGGCTTTGGTGTTGCGGTTAAACCAATGACGAAGCAATTGCAGCCAACGGATGATCGGCTTGTCAGCCAAAATCTGTGTGATCATCTCATGATTGACGCAAAACAACCGTAAAAATTCGGTCAGATCGGGTGTATCCCATTCACCGCGCAAAAAAGCTTCCGCCAGGCCGATATCACCGCCTTTGGTGAAGTGGGCGGCAAAATTCAAATCATGCACGACCATCATCGCCTTCGGCCCAGTATTGGGGGTTTCAAAGCGCAAGATGCGTCCATCCTGTAATTGCACACGCAATTGGCCATGCGTCAGTTTGAGAGCAAAATTGAAGGTTTGACGTGCCGAAAAAGGCAGATCCCGCAAAACTGACCGGATATTGCTTGGCGTCAATGTGATGTCGCCGGCGTGAGTGGACATCACGAAATTCCCTGATGGTGTTGGTCCTGATCGTGTTCCTGATCAGGGTCTACTATACTAAAAACACTTGGCGCTGTTGGTCTAGGCTTCATCCGCAGGCCTTTGATAAAAAGCCGCAATGCCTCCCAGTGGATGCCGAATACAACTTTAAATGGGAGTAAGGGAACCAAAAAAAAGGCCTTAAGGATATTTTTTGTCGATAACGACGATTTTTTACCGCTGACAGTCGCTGACAATAGCGGTCCATCCCGGTCAATCTCCAGAATACGAACACTCAACTGGTCGGTCGGTGGTCGCAATCGAAACAGATAACGCATATCGAGATCGTTGAAGGGTGAGACGTAGAACAGCTTGGTACGGGTTTGTTTCAGACCTGCAATGGACATCTCGTCAGCTTTGACAGGGGCAACATAGCTGTGATGTTCACCAAAGGTGTTGCGAACCTCGTATATCACACCAGTAAGATCTCCAGCGTCATCATAGGCGTAATAGATCGACAGCGGATCGAACACCAACCCGAAGACGCGCGGATAGCATAGCAACAGCATACGCCCGCCTGTTGTATCAAGGCCGGCTTGGGCAAACAGGTGATTGGCCCATGCACGCAAGGGTTGACCATCTCTGTTGCCATGGTCCTTGGCCATGAAACTTAAAAGATTGAAACGCCCGACAGAAAACAATGGCGAGATCTGTGAGGCTTCATCAAGCCGGTCAAGATCAATCAAAAGATTGTAGACATGATAACGGAAACGATGCCCGACGGGCTTCAGTCGCGCATGTCCGACCACGCATTCATAAAGCCATCCAGCCCCGTCGGTCGGGGGAGGAAAAGGCAGGTGATGCGCTTGCGCCGTGTTCACTCTGCCGCCTGGGTCTGCATCGCGTGGTCATTCACAACGTGCTGCCGGGCAGAACTGCTATCGACATGCCATGGTGCCGTTGAACCCAACAAACGCGCGACATTGAGGCCGGACATCAAACCATCCTCATGGAAACCGTATCCAGTCCAGGCACCGCAGAACCAGATACCTTGCACGCCTTGAATTTCATGAAGACGGGCCTGCGCTGCAACTGATGCTTCGTCATATTGCGGATGGGCATAGCTATAACGCCCAAACACCATGCCGGAGCGTGGTGGTGTCGAAGGATTCAGAGTCACAAACACCGGTTTTGATTTGTCGATGTTTTGCAAAATATTCATCCAATAGGTCAGGCAAACGGGTTGGTCGGGATCAGCCTGCTGCAAGACGTTCCAAGCCGCCCATGCCAGTTTACGCTTGGGCATCAATTGCGGGTCGCAATGCAACCAGACGTCGTTCTCCTTGTATCGTATGGAGCCGAGAATAGCCTTTTCAGCCTTACTTGGATCGTCGATCAGGGCAAGACTCTGATCGCTGTGGCACGCCATAATCACATGATCAAAAGTCGCCATGTTTCCTTTGTCATCCCAGACCTGGACTTCGGTGCCGGAACGCCTGATTTTTGTTGCAGCAGTTGAGGTTTTGATCCGGGATTGGAAACCTGCCGTCAATGCCTGCACATAGTGGCGACTCCCGCCGGTTACAGTGCGCCAGACGGGCCTGTCCCATTGCAGCAAACAGTGCTTTTCACAGAAATCAACAAAACTATGGATCGGAAAACCCAACATTGCTTTGGGAGACATCGACCAGATCGACGCGCCCATCGGCACTAGATAGGCATCACGGAATTTGGACGAGAATTTCTTTTGCGCCAGATAATCACCCAAAGTCATACCCAGCAAACGCCCGTTGAGATAATCGGAACGCGCCACATTGTTGAAGCGTAAAATCTCGAGCAGCATCCCGATGTGGCGCGGTGAAAATAGATTGCGTTTCTGCGCGAACAGTCCGCGAAACACATCATGGGTACGCCCGCACCATTCATACCCCCCTTGATTGGCGGATACGCCAAAACTCATATCAGAGCTTTCGGTTTTCACATCCAGATGGGCAAATAATCCGGTCAGTTCTGGATAATTCAGCTCGTTATAGACAATAAAGCCGGTATCGACTGCAATCTTGGTGCCGCTATGGTCGATATCCACGGTAGCCGAATGACCGCCGATCCGAGGTTCTTTCTCGTAGATTGCAATCGAATTGGCACTGTTTTGAGACAGGCAATAGGCCGCGGTATTTCCGGCAATTCCAGTTCCGATGATGGCAAGACGCATTTTGGCTTTCATGACTGGTAAGGGTTAAACATTGATGGATGAGAAGGCGGCGAGGGCGCGGTCACGCCCTAATTTATGATCGATCACAGGGGCAGGATAATTGCTTCCCAAACTGATTCCCGCCTCGCGCAGCATCCATTCCGGAGCAGACCAGGGCTTGTGGATAAAATCTTTAGGAAGACGTGCCAGCTCCGGTACAAAATGGCGAACATAATCACCTTGCGGATCAAACCTTTCACCCTGCAATACCGGATTGAAAATACGGAAATAGGGGGCCGCATCTGCTCCCGATCCGGCAACCCACTGCCAACTTGCCGAATTCGAAGCCGGGTCAGCATCCAGCAATGTATCCCAAAACCATTTTTCCCCATCGCGCCAGTCGGTCATGAGGTGTTTGATCAGGAAAGAGGCAACAACCATTCTAACACGATTGTGCATCCAGCCCGTTTTCCACAATTGACGCATGCCAGCATCAACAATCGGATAGCCTGTCTGCCCGTTTTGCCAAGCGGATAGGGCTGTTGAATCCTGCCGCCATGGGAAAGAGTCAAACCGCGACTGGTAGTTAGTGTGAGCAAGATCGGGATTGTGGAACAGGAGATGATAGGAAAATTCCCGCCACCCGAGTTCGGATTGGAATACCGTCAGATCACGTTCCGAGGCATTGCACTCTCCAGCCTCAATCCGATTGATTGTCACGTGCCAGACCTGACGCGGAGAAATGTTGCCGAAACGCAGATAGGGAGCCAATTTCGAAACATTGTTTCGGTCGGGCCTGTTGCGGTCTTCGCTGTAGCCTTTCAATCCATCTGAAAGAAAGTCGAGCAGACGATTTTGCGCGCCAACTTCCCCGACATGCCAAAAATCTGAAAATCCTTTGGCCCAATCAGGCTTTGTCGGCAGCAAATCCAGTTCTTTAAGCGAGATTTCAAGCGGGGAGGCAGAAAGAGTGATGGGTGGAAAGCATTGTGGAGACGGCAATGGCTGGGCAAAATTATGGTTGGCGCGAGCACTTTTCCAGTATGGCGTGAACACCTTCATCGGTTGTCCTGCCTGGGTTGTCACCAACCACGGCTCGACCAACAAGGAACCATTGAAACTCTCGCACATGATGCCTTTGTCTTTGCACCAGGCCTTGATGCTGGCATCTATCGCCATGCCTGCCGCGCCATAGCGGCGTGACCAAGTCACGCCTTGGGCCTGATAATGCTCAACAAGTTGAGCGATGCAGGTCTGCGCCGCACCGCGAAAAACACGCAATGCCGATCCTTTGTCGCGCAAAGATTGATCAAGTGCTGCCAGGGAATGATGGAGCCACCAGCGTGACGCACCACCCATCTTGCGAATATGGGGGCTATCCTCGTCAAAAATATAGACAGGAACAACAGGGCAATCATTCGCCAGTGCTGCGACGAGAGCTGGGTGATCGCTCAATCTCAGATCATCACGAAACCAGACGAGAATAGGGCCTTTTGACAACAATCACGCTCCGGCTCATGGGCACGATGTGTCATGCCTTAAACAGATTTGAGTGCATCCAAAGGATGCACCCAAATATTACGCTGTTAAACAGCATTTGGATCAAGCTGCCAATGGAAGATTGGTGCCAATCTGGTTGGTGATCATGTCAGCAGTTGCCGCCGACAGTGTCCAGCCGAGATGGCCATGTCCAGTATTGTAAAACACGGATTGATGGTGCCCCTGTCCTATATAAGGCATCATATTGGGGGTCATAGGCCGCAATCCTGTCCATGGCACGCAATGCTCGGTGCTGACTTGCGGGAAATAGCGGCGTGTCCACGCCACAAGCGGCGCGATCCTGTCCGAGCGGATATCCCTGTTGAAGCCGTTGAATTCTGCAGTTCCGGCGACGCGGAAACGGTTGCGCCCCAGCCGCGAGGTGACAATCTTGGTGTCCTCGTCAAGCAGACTGACCATCGGTGCGCCATCACGGCTTTGCTCGTCATCAAGCATCACAGTGATGGAATATCCTTTTACGGGATAGATATTGATACGGTCGTTGAGTTGAGCGGCAATCGCCCGACTTTCAACACCGGCACAGACTACCACAGCATCGAAATGTCCCTGATCATTCGACGAATCAGCATCTAGCCCACCGCTATGAGCCACGCTCCATGTGAGGTCGATTCCCTCAGGCTTGGGCACAAAACCCGTGACCGTGCTGTTGTAGATGATATTCGCACCCTTTTTCAGGCAGGCTGCTGCCAATCCTTTGGTGAACAGATGAATGTCGCCAGTGGAATCGGAAGGGGTATAATATCCGCCATAGAGCTGGTTGGATGCCAAAGTCGGTTCGATCTGCCTGATTTCGGACGGTGTGACACCGTGCCGGTCAAGTCCTCCATCCAGCAGCAACTGGTTCGTTTTGGTGGCGATGTCGTATGATGCTTTGTCACGATAGATATGCAGAATACCGCGTTTTTCGTGGTTGAATTCGATGTTCTCGCTCGCAGCAATGTCAAACAGATGCTGCCTCGCTTCGATTGCTAGGCGGGTCGTGGCAATCGTATTCGCCCGATAATGTGGGATTTGGGCAACAAATTCGGTCAACCAGGAATATTTGTGCCAGCTGGGCAGGGGATTGAGCAGCAAGGGAGCATCCTTGCGCATCATCCATTTCATCCCCTTGAGCAGAGTTGAGGTTGAATTCCAGACTTCGGCATTGCTGGCCGATAATTGCCCGCCATTGGCGAAAGATGTTTCCATGGCTGCGTAGGGATGACGGTCAAAAACCGTAACCCTGTAGCCTTTTTTCAACAAAGAATATGCAGTGGTGATTCCGGTTATTCCGGCGCCGATAACAGCAAGATGGGTCATCATGACCTCCCGTGACGGGTTGCACACGAAGCAAACCAAGACCCATCTGGATCAGGATTTGCCAATGGGCCCCATCTGTCACGGTACCTGAGAGCTTAGCCCGAGCCGTCTCAAAAACGGCTGAAGCTTCCCCTTCGGTGGACGCATTAAAGCGCCTCTCTCCAGATTGTCCTGACGATACGGTTCGGGTGCCTGAGAGTTTCCGGGGTGGTTGCTCCTTCGGCGCCATTCATAACGAACGGGCTCTCCCGCATCATCATTGATTGGACAAGTCTATTCATGTCACGTGAATCGAGAGCTGGCAAGGACTTCAGCAGTGAGAAACAAATAAAATCAGCACCGGAAGTAGGGAGCCGGGTCAAACAATCAAGTACAGTGGAGATGCAATTTCCAAAAAAGGAAATGGCTCCGCGAGCAGGACTCGAACCTGCGACCATTCGATTAACAGTCGAACGCTCTACCAGCTGAGCTATCGCGGAACATCTGGAGTGAGTGGGGATTACAATATGCTTGGGGGGTAATGCAAGCGAAACGTCAAAAAAACATCGATTTTTTTCAAAAAACTCTGAGGGCTCTGGAAAATACGCTGTTGCGGTTGTGCTCACGCCTTGCTATCAGGACGCATGATCAGTGTTGATCAGCGGGGGCCTCGTGGCGGAGTGGTGACGCAGAGGACTGCAAATCCTTGTACGGGGGTTCGATTCCCTCCGAGGCCTCCAATTTAAGCGACGACCATATCAAGATGTATGACCGCCAAAGGGCGTGTCATCCAAGACCGGAGTAGTCCTCATGCTCGATTCCGCACTGAAGCGCCGGATGATGGTCGACAATCAATTACGGACTTTCGATGTAACGAACCAGCGTGTTCTTGCTGCGATCGAGGCGGTTTCCCGCGAAAATTTCCTTCCGGACGGTGAGCAGGATCTTGCTTATGCCGATCGTGCCGTGGTGTTTTCTGATGCAGGACGGGTCATGCTGTCGCCGATGGTGTTGGCGCGTATTCTGCAAACAGCCGATATTCAATCCGATGATACCGTTCTGGATGTTGGCTGCTGTTCTGGCTATTCATCAGCTGTGTTGTCCCATCTGGCTGCAGATGTGAGGGCAATCGAAGGCAATGCGGCTCTTGTTGATTCGGCGCGCAAGTCCCTAAAATCAGCAGGATTGGGCAATGTTACTGTCACCAAGGAAGGTCTTGATGGCAAAAAGCATAAAGGCGGTCCTTACGACGTGATCATCGTCCATGGTGGTTTTGTCGAAAAACCAACCAATTTGCTTGCATTATTGAGCGAAGGTGGCCGTTTGGTTGGCGTTGATGCCAGTAAAGGGGCAGGCCAGATCGTGCGTTATGTCCGATCCGGTGATCAGTTCGGTTCAATCCGTGTTGTATCGGTCAATGTTCCGGTTCTGAGCGAATTCAGCAAGCCCATTGGTTTCCAATTCTGAATTTATCTCTTTTAAACTATCAAAAATAATTTAACCTTTTATTAACCATAGCTTGCAAACTGTGCCCTTGTGCTGGTATCGATTGGGCTTGGTTGTTTAAGGTCGAAACTTTTTGTTTGGGCCGCTGGAGAATATACGATGCTAGCTTGCGCCCAACGATATTTGTTTGTCGGTATCTGTGTTTCAGCTTTGCTTGGACCTGGAATGGTTCACGCTGAATCCATTGAGGGGGCTCTTTCTCGCGCCTATACATCCAATCCTGATCTGAATGCGCAGCGCGCCGCATTGCGGGCCCTTGATGAAGGCGTGGCTAAAGCTGCTGCAGCAGGCCGTCCCAAACTCACAGGGATTGGCGATTATGGTATTGCTGAATTATGGGATAAAAATCCTCCCGGAATTTATGGCAAGCACAGCCAGACCCATCCTCGCGGCCTCTCAGCCGCTCTGACCCAGACATTGTTTGCCTCTGGCAAGGTCGAGGCGACTATTGCAGCAGCTGAACGCGGTGTGTTTGCTGCCCGCTCGACTTTAGCCAATGTCGAGCAAAAAACGCTGGTCGATTCCGCGACCGCCTACATGGATGTGATGCGTGATACATCTGTGCTGGAACTACGCCGCAACAACCTCGGTGTACTCCGCGAGCAATTGCGTCAGACACAGGATCGCTTCTCGGTCGGTGAAGTCACCCGAACCGACGTGGCGCAAGTGGAAGCCCGTTTGGCTGCAGCCCAGGCTGATATGGCAACTGCTGAAGGAACATTAAAAACCAGCATTGCCAAATATCGCCAGATCATTGGTGATGAGCCTCGGCAAATGAGCCCGGCCAGGCCTCTTACCAAAGTGACCTATAAATCACTCAATGATGCTTTGACGGTCGCGATCTCCTCTCATCCTTCGATTGTTGCATCATCAATCAATATCGAAGTGGCCGAATATCAGCTCCGTCAGGCTTATGCGGGTCTTGGTCCGACATTGTCTGTTTCAGCATCAAGCGGACTGCGCAATGATGTGAGCTTTATCAACAACCGCAACCAGAACACCAACACGATTGCCGGTACTCTGACCATGCCGCTTTATGATGGCGGTGAAAGTTATGCCAGCATACGCCAAGCCAAGGAAGTGATCGGCCAGCGTAGGCTGGAACTCGACTCAGCCCGCGAAAAAGTACGCGCCGATGTGATTTCCGCCTGGAGCCAACTTGAAGCCGCAAAAGCGCGTATTCAATCGGCCAATGCACAGGTTGAAGCGGCAACCATCGCGTTGAACGGGATCCGCGAAGAGGCCAAAGTGGGCCAACGGACCACGCTCGACGTGTTGTTGACCGATCAGGATCTGCTTTCCGCGCGTGTGAGCCTTGTGACAGCACAAAGGGACCGTGTGGTTTCATCCTACACGCTGGCGCAGACCGCAGGTCAGCTGAATATCGATAATCTCAAACTGAATGTGAAGCAGTACAATCCCGCCACCCATTATGAGAGCGTGTCAGGCAAATGGATCGGCATTTCGATTATGGATGGTGAATAAGCTTTTTTCTTGTGAGTTAGTGCTAAAGTTAAACCAATTTGATCTCGCTTTGGGCTGTTTAGGGTTATAGATGTTGTGATCGCGTAAGTAATACTTCTTCTTGGGCGTTTTGCCCCTAGAGTCTCATTGTCTTAACGCGCTTAGGATTTTTTGAATGTCTGTGCAATCGAACAAGTCTCAAGAGCCTTCGATGGAAGAGGTTTTGGCCTCCATACGTCGTATTATCTCTGAAGAGATGGAAAATACGAGCCGCTCCGATAACACCCAGAGCGATGCTCAACATTTTGAATTTCCATGGTCTCAATCGTCAACCCAGGCTTCGTCATCGGCCTCAAAGCCAAAAATGCCGCAGGTTGGAGCCGTCGGTGCATTATCACCACAGCCTGAGGCCGTGACACGACATCCATTTATGCCAGCACCAAAATCTGTTGCTGTCGAACCTGTTGCAAACGAACAACCGGCACCGGTATCTGCCGATATCCAGAAGACTTTGAACAATACGGATTTCCTGTCCTCCTATTTTGCGGAAATTCCGCAAAA
>CANGQA010000061.1 GCA_947455995.1 Hyphomicrobiales bacterium
AGAGACTATAACGAGTTCCGGCCACACAGCGCCATCGGAAACAAAGTACCGATTTCGCTCATGAATGGCTCATCGGCAGACATGCCGACCTGAGCCTTAACCCCGGAAAATTCCAGCTCTGGCTGGCCCAAAGATGGGGAGCACTTCAATGCGTATCTTTAATCTGATCCTGTTGGGAATAAATTTAGGGAGAGAAATATGGATATATTATTTTATATTTTAATTGTTTACATTGGTATTGGAGCAATAAAAGCAATCGGTCATATTAATTCGGGCAGGGTTGGTCGAATGGGCTATGGTGTTACGTTTATTTTTATTACCTTACTATGGCCTATCTTTGCTCGCTAAGTAGGCATACGAAGTCGATATGTAAGTTAATAAACAATGATCAGCTCACACTGAGTGGTCCATTTGTAATGTTAGTGCATTGACGCCCTCAATACCAGTGCGGATGGCGGAGCTAGTTTGGGTTGCGCAGCTACCCGCACGGCCAATGCAGGCACGAAGACTTCCGGCGCTGGTGGATTATATCCCAGCGACCAGTGCGATCGCACTTTGTTTTAATGGCGGCGCGAACTCTATGACTATTTTTGCCTCTGCGATTGAGTAGAGGATGTCACCGTCAAGAAGCTCATCTCGGAGCCGTGCATTGAATGCCTCGATAAGGCCGTTCTCCCAAGGCGATCCCGGAGTGATATAAGCCGTCTTTGGGCTAACTGAAACGATCCGGTTTCATCGGAGAACATTTCTTCATTTTACGCGACCATATCGAACACGTTGCGCTGTGCATAGAAGTTCTCTTCGGCCTCGGCTGGCGGCATGTTTCCTATTGGTCCAAGAAGTCGTCTATTGTTGAACCAATCAACCCAGCCAAGAGTGGCCAACTCTTGATCCAGCATGGTACGTCATGGCCCTTGGGGGTGGATAAGTTCGGTTTTGTAGAGGCCGTTTATAGTTTCAGCGAGGGCATTGTCACTACGCAATGGGAAACGACCCAGTCCCTATATGATCTGACTGAGCCTGTAATGAAAAATCTATAAGACAAATCGGCAATTGAAAACGAATAGTGCATTCTAAATCTTAGTTAGAGTCAAAATATATGGGGGCTTGACACGTATGTTAAATTGAATGCGTTAAATTTAACATGGGAGAATCGTATGGCACAACTTTTAGCCTGTCGCTGTAAATTTTGTACATATAACAAGCCAATTTGTGTTGGAGGAACTAGAAGTACTTGTGAAACAGACAATCCCTTCCCTGCATTTTGTAAGGACTGCAAAAATTCCTTTATGTTAAACAAAGCCAGTAATGCTGATGAGTGCTCAGAGTGTGCATCAAAAAATATAGTAGAATATGGTAATAATACACGTAATATTGAATCCGTTTATGAAACTCGCAAACTAAAAAATAAAGATCAATTATATAGCATTGACGAGTACAAGCCCACTTGGGATGAAGGATATCATATTTGTCCAAGGTGCAAGGAATATGGTCTTGCATTCGGTCCTATATTAAGATTTTTAGATTGAATCTATAAAAATAAACATAAACTAATATCCAGTAAAATACACAAAAATTGAGGTGCTACAGTGAATGAATTTATTCCTTCAGTTTTGATTTTTCCATTCATTGCTTATGCAATTCTACAACATGAAATGGCAGAATGGGGTGTCATTCGTAGTAATGGAATAATTGGAAGCTCTATTATATTTGGGATTTTAATTGATGTAGCTGCAGGAATAATGGGCTTTTATGGTTGGCTTCTGTATATTTTATATGCATATAATTTTGGCTGGAAGGCTGCATTAGGGCTATATATAATATCATTTATATCAAGTGTAGCATTTCAATTTATTGCAGTTCTTTATAGAAATTCAAAAATATTCGTATGGGCAGCAATGCTGCCTTGTTTCTATTGCTTAGCATTATATTTAAGTTATAAAATAATCAAAATTACAGCTTTAAATTGAATTAATTAATTATATGGATTCAACTTTGAAGTACAACTTCCTGAAGCATGTTGAGGTGGCTGAGATTTCGTTAAGATCTCAGCTTCCCTTGATCGTCATGCGCTCGAACATTCGTTGGTGTAGTAACGGCTTCGAGTTCACGTGCTGGAATAGGGAAGTCATCAGAGTCGCATTTATCATCGGTACAGATGATCTCGAGATCATCGCCTCCGACATCAGGGATATGATGTTGGAAACGGTAGAAAAGCGATTTACGGCCCTACGTGCCCTGGAGACAATCGAGATGCTGACGGACAGCGGCTCGGCATAAACAGCCAGGGAAACGATCATCTTCGCACTGCAAATCAATCTCAAATCCTGCTTTACGCCGATCAATAGCCCGCAAAGCAACGGTATGTCGGAAGCCTTCGTCAAAACCTTCAAACGGGATTATGTTAAGTAAACCTGTTGCCAAGCGCCGAAATAGTTCTCAAAATCTTTGCGGAGTGGTTCGAGGACTACAAAGAAAACCATCCGCATTCAGGGCTGAAAATGCGCACGCCTCACTAGTTCAGATCAGCTCAAAACGTAAAAGCCTGATTGTCCGGTGAAATGGGGGAAAGTCCAGTAATGAAGCCCGACCAATTTTTCAATTTTCTATTTCTGCTTCTGATCCTCTGGCTGCTATGGCGTTGGGTCAGCCCAAGCGAAACCCCCGAACAACAGGCCGAGCGTTTGCAACGCGAAGCGCTTTCTCGTACCGAAGCAGCTGACGCAGAAAGAAAGCGTCATGAGGCCGAGGCCGAAACGCGCCGCATTGCTGAAGCTGTTCGCGCCCGCATGCAGGCAGAGATGGAAAAAGCACGGCTATTGACAGAGCTGGAGCGTACGCGGATTCTCTCCACGCCGATTGATGTGGAAATTTTGCGTGATATGCGCGACTTTCTTAAATCCGGCCAATTTTTTGGCGAGGAACATTCGCCGCTGGCTTATGTGGGTTATAGGGTCGGGAAAACCAACGGTCTGCCAGTGTGGGATAGGCACCGTCGATTGAAGGCCTGCTTTCAAGTTGATATCCCTAAAGAACTTGCCGATAAATACCAGTCTTGGGGCAAGCCCGTGAGCCGCCGCCGGTTTGATGCCATTAGCCAGCACCTTTCAATGCTGGCGGATATGCGCCGCAACCGGCGCAACTATGAGGTGGCAGTGGCGGATTGGGAGGCTGACCAAGGTTGGTTCAAGGAAGAATACACGGATTTGATCCACATGTTTAAGAATGCTAAATTTTGACGGCGATCCACGGTACTAGGACCAAGAACCATGATAGACGCAACCAAATCCTTCATTGTTCGTCTATAATGCTATAAATAAGTTATTTGGAATCCACAAATCCTTTAAGCTCGCCCTAGATATCAGCGGTCATAAAGTCATTTGAATTCTCCAATCCGCGGTTGCAAAATTTGGCAATGATTTACTTGAGCTTATATCTCTTCTTACTTATATTTTCGCCCTCCATCAGCTCAAAAGCCTTAGAATTGGGAGGATCAATTTTCAGGAGGCCGCCAACCGTCGAAAGCAAGTACGAGGCGGCTTATAATCACGAGTATGATTTTGAGAAGTGGGGCATCTTGATGGATCAATGGGCTATTCATTGTTATCGCTAAAGCAGGCCATGTAAGTTCTATGCTGGCCATTGGCCACGTTCTAAATTCCGATCAATAGTTTTGTAAAATCAGCCCCACTTTATGGGGGTACAATTTTAGACGACCCCTTTACAATTCTACACAGCATGGGACATCACCATAAAACATGTTCCAAATAGACCATGTACCAACAATGCACTAATATTTAATATGGGTTCTTCACTAAGTGTACATCACATTTTCAAAATAACAGGTTGAGGAAGCCCTTGGTAGGCGCCTATTATGTACCGGCAATAAGACACATAAATTTTGAACGAGGCGCGGGCTGTGACAGATAAAGCAATTGATCAAATGACTGAATTCGCCACGCAAAACCAAGCGCCCGCAGCCTCAATTCGCGCCACATTGGCCCCTAAAATCACCTTTGCATCACACCAGAACGATGTGCCGACGATCTTAGACCTGGCCGTAGAGAACAACTCCGACAACGACCTTGAGGGTCTGACCTTGACGGTCCGTTCGGATCCGGCAGTCCTAGGTGAACGCACTTGGACCATTGATAGGATATCTTCTAGGTCTCAACTCCGTCCAAAGGACGTACGTGTACCGCTGGCTGGCGGGCTGCTCGACAAACTTACAGACAGGTTGCTGTCCGACGTGACATTCACATTGCGCCAAGGTGAGTTGGTGCTGGCTGAAAAACAAATGAAGGTCGAAGCACTGGCGCGAAACGAATGGGGTGGTTCCCGTTTCATGCCGGAACTATTGGCAGCATTTGTGACGCCTAACGATAGCGCAATTCAATTTCTATTGAAGGAAAGTTCCGGCATACTTGCTAGCAGTGGCAGGGATGGTTCGATTGATGGTTACCAGAAAAAGTCAAGGCAACGTGTTTGGGAGGTAATGTCTGGCATTTGGGCGGCTGTCTCGGCGCGCTCCATCACCTATGCCGTCCCTCCCGCCAGTTTCGAAACCAGTGGCCAGAAGATTCGATTACCCTCAGAGATCGAAAAGACAGGGCTTTCGACATGTCTTGATACAGCACTTCTGTTTGCTGCGGCGTTCGAGCAGGCGGGACTACACCCTGTAGTTGTTTTCACACAGGAGCATGCACTGGCGGGTGCGTGGTTGCAGCCTCAGTACTTTCCGACCCTTACTGTTGACGATCCTATAATCGTTAGAAAATCCATCGCCCTGAAAGAACTAGTTGTTTTTGAGACGACAATGGCCACAACCGGTCATCCTCTCCCATTTACAAAGGCGATCGCAGATGCAGAGCGCCAGCTTGCCGAAGAGAACGATGCGCAATTCATCTATGCCGTTGATGTTCGCCAAGCTCGGCGGCGAGGGATTCAACCACTATCGTCACTTTCAGACGCAACCGATACGCATACTGGGGCAGCGAAACCACGCGGCTCAATGGCGCCCCTGGACATCCCGCCCGACTTGCCCGTCTTCGATCCGCCTGTGGAGTTGGATGAGGAGGAAAGAACACCAGAGGAACGACTCGCGATCTGGCGTCGTAGCCTTCTAGACCTCTCAAAACGCAATCGCCTGTTAAACCTAAAGCATTCTGCTGCTGTGATTCCGATCTTCTGTCCAGACCCATCCAGTTTGGAAGACAAGATTGCTGAAGGGAAGCGGATACGCATTATAGCCCCTCCAGCACGGAATGATGCAGCGTCGCAAGCGGACGAGACAATATTTCGTTTCCGGACTGGAGATGACTGGTCTGTGAACTTCGCTCGCGACGCAATGGATCGCGGAGAGATCGTCGCGAACATAGATGAAAAACAACTCGAAAAGGGAACAATTGAGCTTTACCGCAAGGCAAAGTTGGATCTCGAAGAAGGCGGCAGCAACACGCTGTTTCTGGTGCTTGGCATATTGCGATGGACCCCATCTGGCGACCAAACCAAGTACAGCGCGCCGATGATCCTGATGCCGGTGCGACTCGAACGCGCCAGCGCAAGGTCTAAGCCTTTTATACTGCGCCACGATGACGATACCGTCTTTAACCTTACTCTTTTGCAGATGCTTCGCCAGGATTTTGGTATCAACCTCTCCGAATTATCGGGTGAATTACCGAAAGACAGCAGCGGTATCGATATTAACGGCATTTGGAACCACGTAAGGCGCAAGATAAAAGACGTCCCCGGATTTGAGGTTGTCGAGGAAGTTTTCCTCAGCACCTTTTCCTTTGCAAAATATTTGATGTGGAAAGACCTAACTGATCGGACAGACACATTAAAGGAAACGCCGTTTGTTCGTCATCTTATCGATACGCCACGAGATCCATACCCAAGCGGGACAAAATTCCTTGATACAAGGGAAATTGATCAAAAGATCGAGGCTTCTACGCTTTTCGCGCCGCTGAACGCAGATTCCAGCCAAATCGTGGCAATTCATGCATCCGGTCTTGATGGCGATTTCGTGCTCGAAGGCCCGCCAGGCACTGGAAAATCTGAGACGATTGGCAATATCATTGCGCACAATATCGCTTTGGGGCGTAAAGTCCTTTTTGTCTCGGAAAAGATGGCTGCGCTTGAAGTTGTGTATAAACGTTTGGTCGCAGCGGGTCTGGGTGATTTCTGCTTAGAACTTCATTCCAGCAAGGCAAATAAGCGTGCCTTACTTGATCAACTGGATGCTGCCTGGAATAGGCGGAGTGAGCATAGCCCGATCGAATGGGAAAAGACTGCCACTCGTATTGCAGATTTGCGTGGACGATTGAATGGATTGGTTGACGCGCTGCACCGACCCGGCCCTGCAGGCATCAGCCCAAGAGATGCGATTGGTCGCAGTCTTCGTTACGGTGACTTGCATCGAGTAGAGTTGGACTGGCCAAGGAACCAGGGACCGGTCGGCCTCGTACCGGACGCTAAGGCATTTGAAGACCTCTGTGATGTTGCTAAGCGGCTAGGTCAGCGCTTCAGCCAGATAGAACCAGAGGATATAGATGCCTTCCCAGCAGTCCTTCACGGGGAGTGGTCTTTCGCATGGCAGTCAAAACTTATTGCTTCCGCGCGTAGGCTCAGCGGTGCAACGCAAGATCTATTGTCGGCGCGAAAAGATCTCATCGGACAGCTTGGTCTCGATCACTCGACTGACACGCTTGGAGAAGCGCGGGCTTTGTCGGGTCTTGTCGCTCTGCTGCCTGATTGCGAACGCACCAACCTTAATTTCGCCCTAACAACAGAGACTAGGGAAACGCTTGCAAAGCTTCACGTATTGACACAAGCACTTGCCGCTTATCGAAAAAGGCGCGAATTACTGTCGTCCACATATGCCGAAGAAAAAATTGCTTTTCAGCCCCTTCAAAGGTGGACTGCAGAACGCCTAGAAGCCGAAGGAAAATTTTTCCTTTTCAAAGGTGGATATGTCAAAAAGCTCCGAACTGCAATTTGGGATGCCTTCGGCCTGACAGCAGTCCAGATCCCTAAACCAGAACAAGATCTCGAAGCTCTTTCCGATTTGAAATCGCTTCAGGAAGAACTTACGATTCTAGAGGATGGGCTTCCGGCTGGCACTCCTTGGCGGGGCTTAAAGACAGATGTTGCGATTCTTGAAGCGGTCTTGGTTGCCTCGGAAAATCTTCGCTCAGCCGTTCAGCGACTGGCAGGCGAAGGGCACGATCTTGTCACATTGCGTGCAACCTTGACCGGCAAACTCTGCGAGGGCAGGGATATGCTAGAAGCTGGCGGTGCTATGGATCGATCCGCGCGTAGTTTCGTGTCTGCACTGGCAGATTTTGAGATTGGCTTGTCCGATTTCATTGAATTGTCGAGCGCGCCGTCGGGGATGCCAGGAGAGCAGCAGATTTCTCCTCTGACCGAGATCACATCGCAATTAGTCGAACGCGAACGCCGACTTAACCCCTGGTGTGGATGGATCATGGTCAAGCGCGAGGCTGAGGCCAAGGGACTTACTTCTATTGTCAGCGGGTTGGAAAATGGGGTGATCCGGCATGATCAGGTTGTTGACTGCTTACGAACAGCTTACTGTCGCTGGGTTGCGCCAGAGCTGATTGACGTCCGTCCGGAGCTGAACAGGTTCTCGTCAGTCGAACACTCAGACTTGATCCATACTTTTCGAAGATTGGATGAAGAGATGTCTAGAATGACCGCAGATTATATCCGCGCCAAATTATCTGGAGCCGTCCCTGGGCGAAATGATCTCACTGCTGATCAGGGGTTCGGGGTTCTTTCAAGGCAGTTGCAACGCACGATAGGTCACATGCCAGTTCGCCAGTTGGTGGGTGAAATGGGACAAGCTCTCACTAATCTTACACCATGCATGTTGATGAGCCCGCTTTCGGTGGCGCAATTCCTGCCCGCTGATACGGCGCTTTTTGATCTCGTAGTATTTGACGAGGCAAGTCAGATCACAGTGCCCGACTCGATCGGTGCAATAGCGAGAGGTCGTCGGTGCATCGTCGTGGGCGATCCGCGTCAGATGCCTCCTACACGTTTCTTTGATAAAGCTCCTGGAAGTGATGATGCAGGCGACAGCGATATTGAACCGGATTTGGATAGCATTCTGGATGAAGCTCTAGCGGCACGAGTTCCATTACACCGTCTGACCGGCCACTACCGCAGCAAACATGAAAGCTTAATCGCGTTTTCAAACCACGCATACTACAAGGGTGAACTCGTCACGTTTCCATCATCAGATACGCGGGACACGGTTGTAACATTGCACAAGGTGGACGGCATCTACGCGCGTGGGAAAGGACGGACAAATCCAATTGAGGCACAAGCTGTCGTTCATGCAGCGATAAAGCTCTTATCGGACCCCAACCGCAATGATCTGTCGCTTGGTATTGTGACAATGAACTCTGAGCAGCAGCGGCTGATAGAGGATTTGCTTGATGCAGAGCGAAGAAAATTGCCCAGCCTAGAGCGTTTCTTCAATCACGACGCGCGTGAACCTGTATTTGTCAAGAACCTTGAAACCGTGCAGGGTGACCAGCGTGATGTGATCATGATTTCCGTTTGCTATGGGCCAACGGAACCTGGTGCCGCGACCATGTCGATGAGTTTCGGCCCGCTCAATCGCAAAGGTGGTGAACGTCGACTAAACGTGGCGATCACGCGTGCGACTAGCGAAGTGATGGTCTTCACAAGTTTCGATCCATCAATGATCGACCTCACGCGCACTCAAGCCGAAGCGGTTCGCGATTTAAAGCATTATCTTGAATTTGCTGCGCAAGGCCCATCTGTGCTGGGTGCCGCAATCCGCTCGATGGCGAAAAATGACTACGACTCCGATTTCGAAATGTCAGTGGCCGAAGGTCTGCGCAGGCTAGGCTGGACAGTGCGTACTCAGATTGGTGTATCTAAGTTCCGAATTGATCTCGGTGTGATTCATCCGGACGCGCCAGGCAAGTTTCTTGCGGGCGTCGAGTGTGACGGTGCGACTTACCATAGTTCACCCTCGGCGCGAGATCGCGATCGCGTTAGGCACATCATTCTCGAGCGTCTTGGCTGGAAACTGCTTCGAATTTGGTCCACGGACTGGTTCATTGACCCTGAAGCGCGCCTTAAGAAACTGAATGTCGATCTAATCGCACTCCTCGAAGAGGACCGGCGAATTATGGCCGAACAAGAAACAAATCCAGTTGAGCCAGAACAAGCTCCTGATTTGCCTGAAGTGGGCACGTGGGTTGAAGGTCCCAGTGATAAGGATGAAGCAGTGGAGTTGGAGCTGCCGGTACCTCTAGTGTTATCGACACCAGCTTCCACAGCGGTCTTCGATTTGGGTGCTCGCCATGCACGCTCTGCTGCATTATTGGCGCGAGAATTACAGCCGACATTGGATATCACGACCGAACAGGCACCTCTTGCGGTGGATGCACCTCGTTTCCATCAACCTAGTTACCGGACAACAATTCGGCAACTTGCACTTGCGCATATTGCGGCTGAGGCTCCCATTACCTATAAAAGGCTGAGTGATCTGATAGCTCGTGAACATGGCTTAAAGCGGACAGGCGGTCAAATCTCGTCGACGGTCTGGGAGGCAATCAAAAAAATACCCAACTCCACTAGACTATCTGACGGGCACACTATTTACTGGCCAGCTGATACTCTACCTCAAAATATTGTCCCTTTTCGTGGACTTCAATTTGATGGGCGTGACCGGCTATGGAAAGAGGTGCCTTTGCCAGAAAGACTGGGCCTGGTTTCAGTCCTGAAAAGCAAAAATCCAATGGATTTGCCACGTTCAGTTGCTGAAGAGATTGGATATAGCAGGCTCACTCAGTCGTTCCGCAATGATATCGCTGAGCTCGAGAGGTTGCTAGAGGAAACTTCCAATCATTAAAAATGCTCCGTGCTCAGAATTGCTCGTCATCAATGTTTTTAAGGTACCCCAGAACTTAGGGGTGGGAGGGGTGGGGGCCTGTCCATGTAGGTGGGGGGGTGTCCACCCTTTTTCCGTGAAATTTGATCTACAGGTGCGAAGTGGCTGCCGCTGCCACCCATACCATAACACCAATATATAGAGCATATTCGTATTGAAAATTAGAATAAGGTGGCGACAATTTATTTATGCCTGAAAAATATCTGCCCTATGCTCAAACTGCTTAATATGTCGAAAAACTTCACAACGCTTACCCAATGCTTACCCACACCAAAATGAGATTCGGATAATATAAGCTAACCCATTGATTTTGTTGGCGCACCCGATTGGATTCGAACCAATGACCTTTGCCTTCGGAGGGCAACGCTCTATCCAGCTGAGCTACGGGTGCTGATCTTGGCAAAGGATGCCGGATCGGTTGAGGGATCATTTGTAACGGATTGCCAATAATCGTGCAACAGGTCTCGGTAAGTCCTGTTCTCGTTGAGGGGCGCTTGGGCTTTTTTGGAAGGTCTTTGTCTGTGTAAAGGCCAAAAGACGCTCATGCTCCGAGGTCTGTTATTGAGGGACGATGGCGCGGCAATCCTTGGCGTAGGCGTCGGCATAGTCTGTCAGGATTTTATCGACAATCTCGGTCTGGAATTGACCGTCCGGACGCCTGATCGCCCGAACCTGATAGAAATCCTGAATCGGGTAGCCGTTGATATTGAAACGGAACTTGCCACGCATCGAGATAAAATCGGCCTTGCGGATCGCCGCTGCAAGCCGGTCCCTATCCCGGGTTTCGCCTGCGGTTTGTTGCAAGGCAGAATGGATCAGCATGGCCGTGTCATAGCCCTGCATCGCATAAGCGCTGGGAATACTGTGAAATGTGGCCTCGTAAGCGGCAACAAAGGCCTTATTGGGAGGATTTTCGAGCGAGGGTGACCACGAGGTTGAGCCTGTCAGGCCCAATGCGGCTTCTTGTTGGGCGGGCAGGGTGGCCTCGTCAAACGTAAAAGTGGACAGAAATGGAATGCGGCTTGCAAGTCCTGCTTGGGCATATTGTTTGACCAGTGCCACACCCATGCCGCCGGGCATGAAGGTAAATACGGCATCGGGCTTGCCAGCGGCAATGCGGGCCAGTTCAGCTGAAAAATCCAACTGCGTCATCGGCACATAGATTTCGTCGCTAATCTCGCCCTTGAATGCGCGGCGGAAACCGGCCACCGCATCCTTGCCGGCCTGATAATTCGGCATGATAACGGCAATGCGACGATAGGCCTTGTCTTCGGCATAACGTCCCATCACCTCGTGGGCCTGATCGTTCTGGTAGGAGACGACGGTAAAATAGGGCGAACATTGCCCACCGGCATAGAGTGAGGGGCCGGCATTTGGACTGATCAGGATCCGGCCGCTCTCGATAACCGGCTTGTGGATGGCTTGCAGGATGTTGGAGAAAATCGGCCCGACCACTAATTCGACCTGATCACGCGCTAACAGGCCTTGCAGGCGTTGCACCGCAATATCGGGTTTCAACTCGTCATCAACCAGAAACAGTTCGACCTCGCGCCCGCCCAACCGCCCGCCAAGCTGGTTGAGCGCGAGCTGGAAACCATCGCGCGTTTGTGTGCCGAGCACCGAAGACGAGCCCGACAAAGTGACCACCATCCCAAGGCGCAATTTGGTCTGATTGGCAGCCATGCCCATCCCGCTTGCT
The DNA here is from genome assembly GCA_947455995.1 of Hyphomicrobiales bacterium. GTDB lineage: Bacteria > Pseudomonadota > Alphaproteobacteria > Rhizobiales > Beijerinckiaceae > CAIYZJ01. The sequence goes on from CANGQA010000061.1 coordinate 11,652, forward strand.
GCCAGGCAGAGGACGCTGGCAAGGGCAGGAACGAGGATCTGGCGTAGAATCGGTTTGATCGCGTGGCTCATACCGGTTTTCCCTCAGGGCGTTTTTGCTGTCTGATTTGGTTTTGGTGCCAAGCGCCTACAAAGGCAAGAGATAAAGCCAGTAGACAAAGGCAAGAGACACAGGCAACTGTCCAAAAAGGTCAGGCCCTGAAGGGGGGCGACAAATTGGTCCTTTGCGGGTAAGAGCAACGCATGCATGCTTCATCACACATGACATTGACTGGCAAGATGCTTGCGGCCCATGGCGGCCGTCTGGGCGGGTATGGGCGCACCCTCGTCATGGGTATCGTCAATATAACCCCCGACTCCTTTTCGGATGGCGGGGCGTTTTTTGATCCAGACACAGCGATTACCCATGCCCACCATCTGGTGGAGGAAGGTGCGGATATTCTCGATATTGGAGGAGAATCAACGCGTCCGGGTGCACTGGCCGTGTCCGGGGAGGACGAGTGGATGCGGGTCGAGCCGGTACTGAGTGCCTTATCGGCGGTTGTGGCTTGTCCGCTCTCGATTGATACGTACAAAGCCGATATTGCCGCGCGGGCTTTGGCGGCCGGAGCCTCGATCGTCAATGATGTCTGGGGTTTTCAGGCCGATGCAGGCATGGCAGATGTGGTGGCCTCAATGGGGGCTTCAGCTGTTTTGATGCACAATCGCAAGGACATCGACCCCTCCCTTGATATTGTCGAGGAGGTTTTGCGGTTTCTGGAGCATTCACTGGCGCTGGCCAGTCGTGCGGGCGTGCCGATGGAGCGGCTGGCTGTTGATCCGGGCATCGGATTCGGCAAGACCTTGGAGCAGAACCTCGTGCTGATCGCGCAATTGCACCGGTTGAAACAGTTCGGCCTTCCGGTGCTTCTTGGTGCATCACGCAAATCCATGATCGATAAAATATATCCTAGCGCACCCATGCAGCGATTGCCTGGGACAATTGCCGCACATACGATTGGCATCTTGGCCGGGGCTGATATTGTGCGCGCCCATGATGTCGCCGCTGCCGTGCAGGCCGCGCGTGTGACAGACCGCCTGCGGGAGATGCGTAAATGAGTTTTTATACGATCAGCATCCATCAACTGGCACTTTATGCCCATCATGGGGTTTTTGCTGAGGAAAAGGTTCTCGGACAACGGTTCCTGCTCGATATTACCTTGAGGGTGAATGCCACCGATGCTCTGATTGATGACGATATCGTGCGCTCGGTTAGCTATGCGCATGTGATCGAAGAAACCAAAACAGCGTTTACCGCTCAATCCTACAATATGATCGAAACAGCGGCAGACCGTCTGGCAACCCACCTCTTGAACCGATTTGACAAGGCCCGATCGGTCAGCGTGACTGTCCACAAGCCCTCTGCTCCGATTGCGGCGCAGTTTGATTCGATCTCTGCCAGTATCGAAAAATTCCGAGAAGGCCAGACAGCGTGACCATGCGTTCTGAAGGCACCGCAACGGTCTATCTGTCGCTCGGCAGCAATCTGGGCCCTGGCGTGGCATTGATTGATGAGGCGGTTGAACGCTTGATGGCATCGGGTCTGGTGGTGGTTTCGGGGCGGGCGCCGCTTTACCGCACTTCGCCGGTAGGGCCAGTACCTCAGCCCGATTTCACCAATAGCGTCATCAGTATCCATACGGGCCTGTTGCCGGAACAGTTGATGGCTCTGTGCCACGAGATCGAACGGGCTATGGGGCGCAACCGCAGTCAGGAATTACGCTGGGGTCCACGACGGATCGATATTGATATGATCGCCTATGGCGATGAAACCCGCGACGGGCCTGATCTGATTTTGCCGCATCCGCGGTTTGCCGAACGGGCCTTTGTTTTGGTGCCATTGAATGATCTGGCCCCCGATGTGATGATTGGAGGGCATCGGGTGCGGGATTATCTGGCCCGGTTGGACCGTTCTGGAGTGGAAGCTCTCTGACACAGCGATAAATGCTGATAATGCCGTCAGGAAATGACATGGGGCTTGACAGTTGTGCCGGTTTCCCATTGGACACAGCGAACAGGTTTGTATGAGAGGAAATGTGATATGTCTGCCCATTCCCGTTCTGTTGTGTTGATCATGGGTGTGACCAGTTCCGGCAAAAGCACAGTCGGTGAGGGATTGGCTGATCGTCTGGGCTGGATGTTCCGGGATGCAGACAGTTTCCATCCTCCCGAAAATGTCGCCAAAATGTCGAGTGGCCAGCCCCTCAATGACGAGGATCGCAAGCCGTGGCTCCAAGCGATTGCGCATTTTATCGACGAGGCCGAGGCCCAGAACAATCCGGCTGTTGTCACCTGTTCGGCCCTCAAGCGGGCCTATCGCGATGTCATCGTTGGCTCTCGCCAGCATGTCGCACTGGTCCATCTGGTCGGAGACAAGCAGCTGATTGCCGAGCGGATGGCGGCACGCAAAAACCATTTCATGCCGACATCCCTGCTCGACAGCCAGTTCGCAACGCTGGAAGCACCAGAAGATGACGAGAAGCCGTTTCGTGTCTCGATAGATCAGAATCCTTCGAGCATCATCGAGGCCATTGTTGATGGTTTGAAACTGGCTCGCTAAATCCTGTCAAATCAGGCACAAAGAGACTGAACAACAGGCTCGCGGGCCGGATCGGGCATGACATGACACACACCACGGACGTTTTGATCATCGGTGCGGGACCGTCCGGATTGATGGCGGCTGAAACGATTGCCGAGGCTGGTTACTCCGTTCTGGTTGTCGATGCTATGCCAAGCGCGGGCCGTAAATTTCTGCTGGCAGGGCGCGGTGGGCTCAACCTGACCCATTCCGAAGGGGTTGATGAATTTCTGGCGCGTTACCGTGAGGCCCAACCGCAAATTGCGCCGCTGATCGAGGCCTTTTCGCCATTGGATCTGATTGATTGGTGCGAAGGTCTCGGCCAGCCCACATTCACTGGTACATCGGGGCGGGTGTTTCCCAAAAGTTTCAAAACCTCGCCACTGTTGCGCGCCTGGTTGCAGCGTTTGGACGGCTTGGGTGTGCGTTTCTTGTTCCGTCATCGCTGGACCGGATGGAATGGGCCGGGGCGTGCGGTTTTTTCAACGCCGGACGGCGACCAAGAAATCAACTCCAAAGCCAGTTTGCTGGCTTTGGGGGGCGCGAGCTGGCCCCGCATGGGCTCGGATGGTGGCTGGGTTGGCATTGTCGAGCGCGAAGGCGTTAAAGTAACCCCGCTCAAACCATCTAATATGGGCCTGAAAATCGTATGGTCGGAAATATTGCGGAGTCGTTTTGCCGGCGAGCCGATCAAACGCGCCGCAGTGAGCCATCAGGGCGTGAGTGTGCGCGGCGAGGCCATTGTCTCTGAGCGAGGGCTAGAAGGCGGGGCGATCTATGCCCTGTCTGCCCCGATCCGCGATGCGGTGATGCAGCATGGCTCTACCACCATCACGATCGATCTGCGGCCCGATTTGCCACTGGCCCTGATAGAAGAAAAATTACGGCAGCCACGCGCCAAGGCTTCTGCCTCGACCTTCCTGCACAGGGCAGCGGGCCTGGCCCCGATCGGTATTGCCTTGATGCGTGAAGCCTGTGGCGGGCCGCTGCCGGTTGACGCCAAGGCGCTTGCTGCGCTGGTCAAGGCGGTGCCGTTGACCGTGGGTGGAATCGAGGGAATTGACAGGGCTATTTCCACCGCAGGCGGTGTGGCGTTTGATCAGTTGACACCCCATCTGATGATCCGCGCCAAGCCGGGCGTGTTTGTTGCAGGCGAGATGCTGGATTGGGAAGCCCCGACCGGTGGCTATCTGCTACAAGCCAGTTTTGCCACGGCGATGGCGGCGGCTCATGGAATCATCGGCTTTTTGGGCCATGATGACGGATCATCCCCAGATCAATAGGGTCTGGCTCTCGCCACCTGCCCTGCATCATGACATGATCATGAAATCTTTTGTCCACCAGATGAGCTGGCCTGATCCATGACCCTCAATTCCCGCCCCGTGCGCCCCGGCGACCATGTTTTTCTGGTCGATGGTTCCTCTTTCGTGTTTAGGGCCTATTTCCAGTCCATCCGTCAGGATCAGAAATATAATTACAGGTCCGATCGCCTGCCGACCGGCGCGGTGCGGATTTTTGCAACCAAATTGCTGCAATTTGTCCGCGAGGGCGCAACTGGAATCAAACCAACCCATCTGGCGATCATTTTTGATAAGTCCGAGAATTCGTTCCGCAAGGCGCTCTATCCTCTCTACAAGGCCAACCGCTCGGAACCCCCGGAAGATCTTGTGCCGCAATTTCCTCTGATGCGCGAGGCCGTGCGGGCCTTCGGCATGCAGCCTGTCGAGCAGGATACCTATGAAGCCGATGATCTGATTGCCACTTATGCGCGTCAGGCCAGAGAGCAGGGCGCGGATGTTCTGATTATCTCTGCGGATAAGGATTTGATGCAGCTACTCGGCCCCGGCGTCGCTATGTATGATCCAGCTTCGGGAGAGCGCGACGAACGCAGGATATCTGAGAAGGAAGTGGTCGATTATTTCGGTGTGCCGCCCAATCGCGTTGTTGATGTGCAGGCATTGGCAGGTGATTCAACCGACAATGTGCCCGGTGCCAAGGGCATTGGTATGAAAACTGCCGCTTTGTTGATTCAGGACTATGGGGATCTGGATACTCTGCTCGCGCGTGCTCACGAGATCACCCAGCCCAAACGCCGCGAAGCACTGACCGAACCGGCGGCAGTTGATTTAATCCGCATCTCGCAAAAACTGGTGCAACTGGTCGATGATGTCGAGGTCATAGTGCCACTTGACCAGCTCGCTCATCCCGAACCCGATCCGGCCAAGCTGATCGGTTTTCTGAAAGCACTGGAATTCACCACCATTACCAAGCGGGTCGCTGATCTGTATGGGGTCGATGCCAGTGCGTTCGAGCCCGATCCCGCTCTTGCAAAACAGGGATCGGCCCTACCATCGAGCGCTGGCGTCACCACTTTTTCGGTGGCTCCGGTCGTAACAGACACAAGTGATCTTGCGGCTGGCACGCCACAGGCGGCTGTTGCTTTTTGGAAAAAAACTTTACAGGCGCAGCCGTTTGATAAGGCCCGCTATGAAACCGTGACCACGACGGCCCGCTTGCAGGAATGGATCGCAAAGGCCCGCGCTACCGGTTTTGTGGCCTTTGATACTGAAACCAGCGCCTTGGATGCGATGTCTGCCGATCTGGTCGGGTTCTCGCTGGCCTGCGATGCCGGCACTGCCTGTTATGTGCCCTTGGGTCATATCGGGGAAGGCAGCGGCGATCTGTTCGGTGGGGGCAATCTGCTGGCCGGGCAAATTCCATCTGCCGAGGCGCTGGCATTGCTTAAGCCTCTGTTGCAAGATCCCGCTGTAATCAAAATCGGTCAGAACATCAAATACGATGCACTGGTGATGCGCCGCCACGGGGTGTCGATTGCTCCGGTCGATGATACGATGCTGATGTCCTATGCGCTGGATGCCGGTTTGCACGGGCATGGTATGGACGAGCTGGCGCAACTGCATTTCAGCCACAAGCCGATCGCTTTCGCGGAGGTGGCGGGGACGGGTAAAAGCTTTATCGGATTTGCCAGAGTGGCGATCGATACGGCAACCGCCTATGCAGCGGAAGATGCCGATGTCACCTTGCGCCTCTGGCTGCTGTTGAAAGCCCGCTTGGTGGCCGAGGGTATGACCCATGTCTATGAGCGGCTGGAACGGCCTTTGGCTCTGGTTTTGGCAAGGATGGAGGAGCGCGGCATAGCCATCGACCGCACGATCCTTTCCCGTCTTTCGGGTGAATTCGCGCAAGGTATGGCGCGGCTCGAAGCCGATGTGCACCAACTGGCAGGCGAAAATTTCAACCTCGCCTCGCCCAAGCAATTGGGAGATATCCTGTTTGGCAAGATGGGCTTGCCCGGGGCCAAGAAGACCTCGACGGGTGCCTGGTCGACAGGGGCGCAAGTGCTTGAGGATCTGGCTGAACAAGGCCATGATCTGCCACGCCGGATTTTGGACTGGCGACAATTGGCCAAGCTGAAATCGACTTATACCGATGCTTTGCCGAATTTCGTCAATGCCCAGACAGGGCGTGTCCATACCTCGTTTTCAATGGCTGCGACCACCACGGGCCGCCTGGCCTCGTCCGATCCCAATATCCAGAATATTCCGATCCGCTCCGAGGAAGGCCGCAAGATCAGGACGGCTTTTGTTGCGCCTGCCGGATATAAATTGATTTCTGCCGACTATTCCCAGATCGAATTGCGGCTGCTCGCCCATATTGCCGATATTCCGCAATTGCGGCAGGCCTTTGCCAATAACATCGACATTCATGCCATGACCGCCTCAGAAATGTTCGGGGTGCCGGTTGAAGGCATGGACCCGTCGATCCGCCGGCGCGCCAAGGCCATCAATTTCGGGATCATTTATGGCATTTCCGCCTTCGGACTGGCCAACCAGCTTGGCATCGGCCGCGAGGAAGCGGGCGCCTATATCCGCAAATATTTCGAGCGTTTTCCTGGTATCCGCGATTATATGGAGGAGACCAAGCGCACGGCCAAAGACAAGGGCTATGTTGAAACCATTTTCGGCCGCAAGGCCCATTATCCGCAAATTAAATCCTCCAATCCGTCCGAGCGCGCTTTCATGGAGCGCGCCGCGATCAATGCGCCGATCCAGGGTTCTGCCGCCGATGTGATCCGCCGCGCCATGGTGCGGATGGAAGACGCGCTGGCCCAATCCAATCTCGCTGCACGGATGCTGTTGCAGGTCCACGACGAATTAATTTTCGAAGTGCCTGATGCGGAGGTTGAAAAAACCATCCCGCTTGTCAAATCCGTGATGGTCGAAGCCCCCCATCCGGCCATGACCCTGAAAGTTCCATTGGTGGTGGAAGCCGCCGCTGCACAGAATTGGGACGAGGCGCATTAAACGGTTTGAGAGATGATTCCCTCACGCAGCAAAGCGGGATTTCTGACTGGCAAAGACCGCGCGGATTTCGTCTGCTAGTGCTTTGCCTTCGGGTGAGCGTTTGGCTATGCGGCCTTCCAGCAGGCCGATGCGTGCCATCGGGAGCGGGGGAAGCCCGTCTTCGACAGACAGCATGCGCTGGCCCGCCCGTATCGCGCTTTCAGGCAACACGGTTACAGCCAGACCTGCCGCGACCACCGGTGCGATAGCGGCATGGTTGGCCGAGGCCACCACCAGTTTCCAGGCAATGTTTTTCGATAAAACGCCACGTTCTTCCAGCCGGCTGATGGCTGCTCTTCGCCATGCGCAATTGGGCATGCCGAGGGCCAGCGGCAACGGCCGCAATGCGTGGATGCTCGAATGGCTTCCTGTGACCCAGCGCAAGGGCTGTTCGCTCAACACCTCGATCCGGCCATAATCCTCAGATTCTGTCACAATCGCCAGATCGAGTTCGTTGGCGCTGATGCGCTCGTGCAGTACCTTGCTCATTTCGCAAGTGATTGAAATTTCGACCAGTGGATGACGGCGCGAGAAACGGGTCAGAATGTCGGGCAGCAACATTTCGGCATAATCGTCGGGAATGCCCAGCCTGATGCGGCCGACAAGAGCCTTGTGCGAGACTGCAGCAAAAGCGGCAGCTTCAATCTTCAGCATCTGCCGGGCATGTTCCACCAGCCGCTCGCCATCCTCAGAGAGCCTGACGCCGCGCCCTTGCTTATAGAACAAATGGCGGCCCAACTGTTCCTCTAGCCTACGGATATGCATCGAGACAGCCGATTGGGTTTTGTTCACCCGCTCGGCGGCCCGGGTGAAACTGCCGGTGTCCACAATGGCGATGAAAGACCGTAATTGATCTGTATCAAGCATGATTGATCTCTTTATCGAATGATTCATATTAAAATGATTTGTTAGACCGATCAATATAATTCTGCGATTGCTGCATGGCCTCCGGTGCCGATGGTCGGCAGGGAGACAATTTGAAGGAGAGACGTCGTGATGACCGCGCACCTGTCGGCATGCAACAATAGCGTGACCTTGAGCATTACCTTGACCAAAACAGCTGTTTGGTTGAAGGCAGTGGCTCTGGCCAAACGTG
>CANGQA010000062.1 GCA_947455995.1 Hyphomicrobiales bacterium
ATCCGGGTCGCCAGCGCCTCGCGCGGACCCACCACCACCTGGGCCTTGGCCGCATCCAGACGCAACACATAGAGCGGATCGCCGACCGCAAGACCAAGCCCTTTGCGCTGGCCAACGGTGAAGTGGATCACCCCCTCATGCCGGCCCAGCACGCGTCCGTCGAGATGGACAATCTCGCCTGCTGTTTTGGATTCGGGACGCAATTTCTCGATCAGATCGGTGTAGCGGCCCTGCGGCACGAAACAGATATCCTGACTATCGGATTTTTCGGCCACCACCAGCCCGAATTCCCTGGCAATGCGTCGGGTTTCGCTTTTGGGCAGGGTGCCAAGCGGAAACCTCAACAGATCTAGCTGGTCTTGCGTGGTCGCATAGAGAAAATAGCTCTGGTCGCGGTCTGGATCATGCGCCCGATACAAGGCACGTTGGCCATCAGCCATCGCGCGGCTGGTGACATAATGGCCTGTGGCCAGGGCCGATGCGCCCAATTCGCGCGCAGTGGCCAGAAGATCACGGAATTTGACAGTCCGGTTGCAATCAATGCACGGCACAGGCGTTTCGCCCGCCAGATAGGAATCGACAAAACGGTCGATCACCGCATCCCGGAAACGGCTCTCGTAATCGAGCACATAATGGGGAATTCCAAGTTTTTCGGCCACCCGTCGCGCATCGTGGATATCCTGACCCGCACAGCACGCACCAGCCCGATGCACCGCCTCGCCATGGTCATAAAGCTGCAGAGTGAGGCCTACGACATCATATCCGGCCTGGGTCAGCAAAGCCGCCACCACCGAGGAATCCACCCCGCCCGACATCGCAACCACAACGCGGTTGTCCTGCGGCCGTCCCGGCAAATCCATGCCAAGCGACAATTGGGCAGACAGAGCAGGATCAAGGGTCAAAGTCATCGGGTTGTATTACCTTGTGCCCACACCTGGCAGGCCTTGAAACGACACGCATCATCCTCCCTCTTTTACGGTGTCTGGCGCTGTCATGCCAGAGCCAATTTCGGGGCCTGGCGGCCTGTCCCAGTTTGAGACAAAACCGCAGTTTGGACTTAGCACAATGTTAAGAGACATCAATTATAACAAGGACATACTTCCTGTGGCTTGCATCGAAGAGCGTATCAATGACAGATCCATATCGCCCGAAGACCAAATTTGTGACAGGTCCGGATGGAGCACCGTTGACGGTGGCCGATCTGCCTCCCTCCAACACGCGCCGCTGGGTCATTCGCCGCAAGGCAGAGGTTGTAGCCGCCGTGCGTGGTGGCCTTTTAAGCCTCGAAGAAGCCTGTTCGCGCTATACCTTGACGGTAGACGAATTCCTGTCCTGGCAATCCTCGATCGACGAGCATGGCCTGGCAGGATTGCGGACCACGCGCATACAACTCTATCGCTGATCCTCAACGGATCGGTTTTTGAAGAGCGGGCCTTTTGGTCCGCTTTTTTGTTTTAGGAAGATTTTCCAAAGGTTTCTGCCAGACGGGCGCGCTCGAACAAAGCCACCATCACAATGGCAAACACCAGCGGCACGATCAGATAGAGCAGACGGAACACCAGCAGGGCGGCCACCACATCGGCACGGTCCAGCGTCGGCAGCACTTTCACGAACACATATTCCAGAACGCCCAATCCGCCCGGCGCATGCGACAACAATGCCGCCGAAAACGACGCGACAAAAGCCCCCGCAACGGCGAAGAAACTCACGCCCGCATCGGCAGGCAGAGCGAAATAGATGATGCCTGCCGCGCCCAGCAATTCGAGTGGTGCGGCCAGCAATTGGCGGACAACGATGGCGGGACGCGGATAAAAAATCTGGAATTTGCCGATATGAAAAGGTTTGAAGTGCAGCAGCGATCCGACCACGTAAAGGCCAACACCCGCCAGCATCGAGCCACCGATGGCACGCGCAGCCCATAACGGGGCATCGAATAAGGTCAGAACCAGTTCGGGTTCAAACAACAGAACGAAACTTCCCATCAAGACCGATCCGAGTCCGAATGTGAAAGAGCACAAGGCCACCAGCACGCCGACTTCGGGTGCGGTCAGTCCTTTGCTCGAATAAGCGCGATAGCGGACGACAGCACCGGAAAACACCGAAGCCCCGATATTATGGGACAGCGCATAGGTCGAAAAAGACACCGCCGAGATAAAGCCCCAACCCAATTTATGCCCCAGATGCAGCAGGGCGATCCGATCATACCAAGCCAGCGCACCATAGGCGACCAGCGTAGACAACACCGCCAAAGCCCAACGTTGGGCCGGAATTGCGGCAAGAGAAGCCAGAACGGCATCAGCAGAAATGCCTTTCAATTCCTGATACAGCAACCAGCCAGAAAAACAGACAGCGCCCAAACCGGCCAAAGGCCACAAAAAATCCTTGATGCGTTTCATGCGTAACAATCAGCCCCGCTCATTCATTGAATGGCCTATCACTGCACGCACCCCTGTCTTTTCGCAAGGACAATTGCCAACAATCAAGACAGAGTGCAAAAAAGACTTCAGAATATTAAGAACCCTTTTTTCCGTTTTTCTGATTTCTCACCACAAAGAGTGTCAAACTGATGACCACTGAGTCCATCCGCATGAATTTCGACAATGCCGTCACCCCGCTGCCCAAGGGCAAGCTGGCCACGCTTGTCACCTATCTGGCACTCGAACCGGTGGTCCGCCTGCACACCGTCGCGCCCCGCCACGACGTGCATTTTGAGCAAGTCAACGGACAATTCTATGATCGCTATCGAGACATTTTCAGGAAAATCGGCGCACCATGGCTGTGGTTTTCCCGCCTCGCAATGGCGCAAGCCGAGGTGGAAGCCATTCTTGATGATCCCGCCAATTTTGCATTCATCGTCACACAAAGCGGACGCGATATCGGCTTGTGCGAAATTGATTGCCGACATCCACAAGAGGCGGAACTGGCCTATCTGGGTCTGATACCCGAAGCCTGCGGGCAAGGATTTGGGAAGATCATGCTTGACCACGCATTGGAATGCACGACCAGAAACAATATAGGACGAATAATTGTCCATACTTGCCAGATGGATGATCCACGCGCCTTGGGTTTTTACCGCGCTTGTGGTTTCTTGCCTTACCAACTGGCCTTGGAAGTGATGGATGATCCGCGCGCCATCGGCCTATACCCCACCCATTGCGCGCCGCAGATACCGCTATTGCTGGATTAGGCGATCAGGCCTGTGCGCGAATGTCACCGCGTTCGCGATCATCGCGGTGCTCAAGAGCCTTCAACTCATCCAGTGCATCTTCATAGAGCAGGCGGGCATCATCGAGCTGGCCGCGCAATTCTTCTGCCGAACATTTGAGGTTGTCGCGGCGGGTTGCTGCAGCCCTTGCATAGGTCGGATAGGCGAAATGAGTAAGATCGCTGATGCCGCTGCGTTCTTCTTCGGCCTTGATTTCCCGGTCAAGATCCTGAGCCATTCGCTCGAAATCAAGAATCATCAATTCTATCTGCCCCAAACGACGACGACGTTCGTCAACCTGAAACCGCTTCAACCGAATGAGGCTATCACGTGCTTTCATGACCGCATCCTGACTTTCAATATATCACCTGACATGGCGAGACTTATGCCCGCCCAGTGGAGTGATCATGAAGGGATGTTCTTGATGTTTCGTTACCAAACGCACTGATTTTGAAGAATAAAAACAATTTTTATACTGAAATCCGCCCAAAACAACATAAATCCGGGGCTTGAATAAACACCCAAAACAGTGCCGATCAGGCCTTGCCATTAATGTGTGTAAAAATGTGTTATTACTTTTCTTGTGTATATGCCTCATTTTAGACTTGATGAAAAAAAATTCGTCTCAACAAAGATTAAGACTTGCGGCGCAGAATCACCCTTTGTTAACCATTACAGCGATAAGATCGAATCACCGGACGAATTGTTCCGGAAGAAACATGAACCGCCTCGGGTATGCGTTGTGCATAGTTGTTGGCTTAGCTTGGGGATAAGATATGCGCGTTTTGCTGATTGAAGACGACAGCGCAACCGCACAAAGCATCGAGTTGATGTTGAAGACGGAGAGCTTCAACATCTACACGACCGATCTCGGCGAAGAGGGAGTCGATCTCGGTAAGCTTTATGATTACGACATCATCCTGCTGGATCTGAACCTGCCGGATATGTCAGGCTATGAAGTGTTGAGGACGTTGCGCGTCGCGCGGGTCAAAACACCGATCCTGATTTTGTCGGGTCTTGCGGGAATTGAAGACAAGGTGCGGGGTCTGGGCTTCGGCGCGGATGACTATTTAACGAAGCCGTTCCACAAGGACGAGCTGATAGCTCGCATTCAGGCCATTGTTCGCCGTTCCAAGGGCCACGCCCAATCAGTCATCGAAACCGGTGAGCTTCTGGTCAACCTTGATCAGAAAACCGTTGAGGTCGAAGGCCAGCGTGTCCATCTGACCGGCAAAGAATATCAGATGCTGGAGCTGCTAAGCCTGCGCAAGGGCACGACCCTGACCAAGGAAATGTTCCTCAACCATCTTTATGGCGGAATGGACGAACCGGAATTGAAGATTATCGACGTCTTCATCTGCAAACTGCGCAAAAAGCTGGCCAATGCCTCCAAGGGCAAAAATTACATCGAAACAGTGTGGGGCCGCGGCTATGTGCTACGCGAACCCAATGACGAAACCTTGCGGATGCCAGCCTGATTGTATCGGGAAAACTCAAACACGAAAAACGCCCTCAGGGGCGTTTTTTTATGGCCGTGCTGGCAAGGAACGGCACTGGACTAGACCTTGTGGGCCAGCATGGTGACGGTTTCACCTTCCAGCGCAATATCGACGTTCATCTGTTCAGCGCGCGCGACCAAACCGGCATAATAGGGCTGGATGGCATGGGAATCGACGGTTCCTGTCTCGCTTTCGCCCTTGATCAGGAGCGGAACTTGAGCCGGTATTCTCGCCAGGGTGCCTGCAGCAAGCACAATGATGCGCACGCCATCCCCCTCGCCTGTTACATTCACAGTGACCGTACCGCCGCGCGGTATCATGCTCTGGGCGATCACCAGCAAGTTAAGCAACAATTTGACCTGATTTTTCGGCAATAAAACCCGAGGCGCATTCCAGAGCAACTTGGTACGATCATCATGGAAAAAGCCCCGCGCCACCTTTTCGGCATCACCCAGATCGATCATAGCGCCGGCAGAACCTGCCGCACCGAAGGCCAACCGGGCAAATTGCAGGCGGGCAGAGGCTTGGGTCGCGCTTTTACGGATGAGGTCATGGGCGAATTCGCGCATGGATTCGTCTTTTTCTTCCGCCAGCACTTCCAAGCCGTTCACGATGGCGCCGACCGGAGAAATCACATCATGGCACACACGGCTGCACAGCAATGCCCCAAGGTCGAGCGCATCTAAATGGATCTGGGTCATGGGTTCATCCTTCACAGCCGGAAAATCGAGGAGTCCGTTTTGACATAAGCCGATTAACAAAAGGCAAAAACCCGGTCACGTCATATCGTGCTTTCGCAAAATGAGTAGGATAGATTTGATGAAGGCAGTTAGAATTAATGTCTACTCTGCCATTTTCCCGTTCTACCGCATCCAACTCGATGAAGGGCTTGCACATTCTGCCTTTGTGCCTGAATCTGCGCTTCAGTGATTCGTGTGTTCATCTCTTATTCAATCGGCCTCGTGCATGGTTGATCCCTGAATGTAACGCCAAACCGAAAAGGATCAGCAGTATGACCCTGCGTCATCTCACATCCCGCACGCCATCCATAATCCTCGCTTTGGTGGTGGCTTTCGCCATGACAATGGCCAGCGCACAGGCACAAAGCAGCACCAAAACCGATCCTGCCCCCAAGGCATTCTCCTCGCAGGAACTGGTGGATTCAGGCCATAAATTCTTTGGTAGCATCTCGCGCGGGCTCGCCCAGGCGATTGAGGAAGCAACCAAGCGCTGGGGCCAGCCTAACGGATATATCCTTGGGCAAGAAGCCAGCGGCGCATTTTTCGGCGGCCTGCGCTATGGCGAAGGCACGCTTTACACCCGCAATGCCGGTGACAAGAAAGTGTTCTGGCAAGGGCCGTCATTGGGTTTTGATTTCGGCGGCGATGGCTCGCGCACCATGATGCTGGTTTATAAACTGCCGAATACCGAAGCCATTTACCAACGCTTCGGCGGGGTTGACGGTTCAGCCTATGTGATCGGCGGCTTCTCGATGACCGCATTGTTGTCGAATGATATCGTATTGGTGCCGATCAGCTCGGGCGTTGGCGCCCGTTTGGGTGTCAATATCGGCTATCTGAAATTCACCCCTGAATCGACATGGAATCCCTTCTAACGGGAACAGCTCCCAACGGGTCGTTCTCGAACCATCAAGGCGGCTTCCAGCCGCCTTTTTAGTGCCTAAGCCTGCAATGCCTCTAGATCGACAGCATGGCGCAAGCCGAGCGAGGCGCGATAGCGGGGATCACCTGTGGCCTCGTGAATAGCATCAAGCACGGCCAATACCTGCTCGCATCCGAATTGTTGCGCCCAGAAGAAAGGGCCGCGCGGATAGTTGACCCCCAACTGCATCGCCTGATCAATATCTTGCGGAGTAGCCACCTGGCATAAGGCAGCCTCAAAGCCTTCATTGATGATCATGGCGATGGTACGCATCACCACCATACCCGGCAGATCCTTGATCCGGCTGACCTGCAGGCCTAATTGCTGGAACTTCTCGACCACGCCATGCCATTGCGAGGCATCGACATTCGGAGATTGCGTCAAAGCAACGCGTTTGCCACCTTCCCCTGTCATTGCATCATACAGGATAACGGGCTTACCGCTGTCACACGCCCGACGCGCCGCCGTTCGGCCATCGGTCCGGGCCACTATCACGCCCTCATATTGCACACGTTCGGCATCAAAAGGTTGCAACACCCCCTGAACGGTCAAGGTTTCGGTCTGCGGGCCAGGCATGTCAACGCCTGGGGCATAGGAGAACACCCCGCGTCCTGATTTGCGGCCAAGCCAGCCCGCCTCGACCCATTCCTGCTGGATCAATGAAGGCCGATAGCGCGGATCGTGATGATAGGCATTGAACACCGCTTGGGTGACATCAAAATTGACGTCATGACCGATCAGATCCATCAGTGCGAACGGCCCCATGCGGAAGCCCGCCCCTTCGACCATCAAGGCATCAAGAGTAGCAGGATCCGCACAGCCCTCCTCATACAGGCGCAAGGCCTCGGCATAAAAGGGTCTTGCGACACGGTTGACAATAAAACCAGGGGTCGAGCGGGCGTGCACTGCGACCTTGCCCCAGCTCCGCGCAGTCGCTGCTGTAATCTGCGCCACGGCAGGATCGGTGGCCGCACCCGAAATCACTTCGACCAGTTTCATGACCGGCGCGGGATTGAAAAAATGCATCCCCACCACGCGTTCTGGATGTTTCAAGCCTCGCGCCAATGCGGTCAGGGACAGCGAGGATGTATTGCTCGCCAAAATGACATCGGGTCCCACCCGATATTCCATCTCGTTGAATAATGTATGTTTGATGTCCATCCGCTCGATAATGGCTTCGATACACAGCGAGGCCTTGCTGAATTGATCGAGATTTTCGGCGACATGGACCCGCCCGACCAGCGCATCGGCAGCGTCCTGGGTCATTTTGCCGCGGCTGACCTGTCCCTCCAGCCCTGCAGCAATACGTTGATGGCCTTTGAGTGCCGCTCCGGGCACGCTGTCGAACAACAGAACTTGGTGGCCTGCATTGGCCGCCACCTGCGCAATGCCCGATCCCATGGCCCCTGCGCCTGCCACAGCAATCATTTTATCCAACCCCAAAGCAGACATCGACTTTACCCTTCTTTTGCACAAGGCCTTATCCTTGACCTGCCGGATGGCGGGGTCAAGTTATCCAACAGGCTGATCTGCCATGTGCTTTGACAGCTTGCTTATGCCCGAGCCGGACGCTCTAATGAGCAGGAAAACACGCGAACAACAGGCGGGACTGCAACCGCCAAGAATGATCCGGGAGATGATACATGAGGATTTTATGTCTGGGTGCGGGCGCGCTGGGCGGTTATTTCGGTGGCCGCCTGATCGAAGCAGGCACACCAGTGACCTTTCTGGTCCGCCCGGCACGCCAGAAAATGCTTCAGGACAAAGGTCTCCGGATCGAAAGCACCTATGGCAATTACACCACCCCCGTTAACACCATCACCACGGCAGAAGGCTGCGAGCCGTTCGACCTCGTATTGTTGAGCTGCAAGGCCTATGATCTCGATACGGCGATGACAGCGATTGCGCCGGTTATTGGCCCGCAAACCATGATTTTACCAATCCTCAACGGCATGTCGCATCTGGATCGCCTGAACGAGCGGTTTGGGGCAAGCCATGTGCTCGGCGGCGTCGCCAAAATTGCAGCGACCTTGACCGAAGACGGCACGATCAAGCATCTCAATGACTGGCGTTATCTGATTTTCGGAGAGCAAAGTGGCCAGATCAGCGAGCGGGTTATGGCACTCAAAGCCATTCTGGATACGACCTCGCTGATCGCCACAGCCTCATCTGATATCATGCAGGTGATGTGGGAAAAGCTAGTCCACCTGTCCACCATTGCCGGCATGACCTGTTGCATGCGCGCCAGCGTTGGAGAAATCGCCCGCACCCCATCTGGAAGTGCTTTGATGACTGCGTTTTTGGACACGAATGCAGCAATTGCCAGCAGTGAAGGCTATACCCCCTCCGACAGCTTTATGGCGGAATATCACAAGATCCTGTCCGATCCCCAATCCCCCTATACCGCCTCGATGCTTCGCGACATCGAGCGCAAAGGACCAACCGAAGGGGATCACATTATCGGCTTCATGCTTAAAAAAGCCATCAAGCACGGATTGGATGCCAGCATGCACACGGTGATTGCGGTGCATTTGCAATCCTATGAGCAGCGGCGGGCTGCGGGGCGTCTTTAAAAGCCCCTGATCCCGCCGCCAATCACAATCAGGCTTTGAACACGCCTTCAAAAACCAGTTCGGTAATCGGGGTACGATCGCTTTGTACCTCGCGGTCACGCAACATGCCTTCCGGCAGCGCCTCTTTAGGACCACGGCGACCGATGGCAATGGCAATTTCGACGGCATAGCCATCGGGTACATGCAGCTCGGCTGCGGCGCGGTCGAAATCAAGCCCGACCATGGCATGAGACATCCAGCCGAGTTTGGTTCCCTGCAAAGCCAGCTGAGCCCAAGCAGCGCCCGCATCGAAAGAATGGCTGCGCGAAGGCACGGGATCCGGCGAAGTCGGCACCATCATGGTCTTTTTCGAGAGCATGAATACCAGAGCAGCCGCTTCCTTGGCCCATGACTGGTTGAACGGGTTCAGCAAAGACAGCATCCCGTCATAACCCTTGCCGCCCTTCAGCGCATAAACGAAACGCCATGGTTGCGAATTATAGGAAGACGGGGCCCAGCGTGCCGCTTCGAACATCGCGTTCAGATCGGACATCGGAATGGCTTCATTGGTAAAAGAACGTGGCGACCAACGCTCGGTAAACAGCGGTTCGATCTTATGGTCGGCATGACGTGTATTGTCGTTGGACATGGATTTTCCTTGAAATTAGCGTTGGCAGTACAAATGAACGATACGAACATCCTATGTGGTTGCTCATTGTCGTGATTCAAGTCCTATCATCAAGCAGGTAAAGAAATTACGACATTACCGATCATTTTGCCGCTTTCAACAGCTTCATGGGCCAGAGCAATATCATCGAGCGGAAATTCAGCAGCGATGAGGTGCTTCAGCAGCCCCTGTTCCAACCACCCCGTCAATGTTGCAATCGCCTCAAGCCGGGCCTCACGAGCCAGCTCATAAACGATAAAAAAGCGCACAGCGACACCGGACATGATCATCGGCACAAAATCATAGGTGACCTGAGGCGTATTGGTACCATAGACAACACATAGCCCATCCTGCTTGACCAGTTTGGGCAAAATTCCGGCATGACCGGCGGCGTCAACCTCGATCACGCGATCGACACCGGTTGTGCCGGTTGCAGCCAAAACCTCTGCCACCACATCCTGCGAGCGGTAGTTGATGACCAGATCTGCTCCTGCTTCTTTTGCACGGGCTGCCTTTTCTGGCGAGCTCACCGTCGTGATAATCCGTTTTGCTCCCAACAGCTTTGCGCATTGAATGGCATAATAACCAACCGATCCTGCCCCACCCATCACCAATACGGTTTGCCCTTTGACAGAACCGTCAACGGTCACCGACCGATAGGCGGTGAGCGCGGGGATGCCCAGGCAAGCCCCTGCGGCAAAAGAGGTTGCCTCTGGCAAAATCACAGCCTGTTCCTGTGGCACTGTGATCAGCGTTGCTGCCGTGCCGTGCACGCGCTTCCATTGTCCATTCCAGACCCAGACCCTCTGTCCTATTCGTTGAGGCGGCACACCTTCGCCTACGGCATCAATGACACCTGCTCCGTCGCTGTGGGGGATAACCATCGGAGCCAGCATCGGCCTGATCCCCATCCGCGCCTTCCAATCGGAAGGATTGACACCTGATGTTGACAGTCTGACCCGCACTTCACCCGTGGCGGGTTGCGGATCGGGCTGCTCGCCCACAATAAGCACCTCGCGCGCTGGACCATTGCGCTCGTACCAAGCGGCTTTCATGCTTTCACTCCCAAGCTCTTATTGATCTATGCTCGCAACTCTAAAGGGCCAGACCGGCGATTGTCTATCACAGATGCCGTGTTTCCCGCATCGTGGCTCGACCGCCCCGCAACCTTTCATTCAAGGGCGCAAGAGCAGAAAACCGTCATGTCCCTGCAAAAGTATTGCACTAAAGTATTGGCAATAAATAACTGAAATATCAGGTTTTTTCTGAAAAAATCTTGACTTTTGGCCTCCCTTGCCAGACAATGAAGCATGGTAACGAAGCGATATACGGCCTTGTCATCAAAAACCCATTCTAGTGGAAGTTGTGTTGTTCGTATGACTAAAACAAGCCCAAAACCCCAAGCTGAACCCATCACCGAACCGGATCACAATCTGGAGGAACAGGCCAAAAAGCTTGATCAATGGGTCCATACCCAACTCGCGCATCTTTCTCCCGGCCTATCACCTATTTCGCTGTCACTGGCTTTCATGGATTGGGCCATGCATCTGGGCCAGTCGCCTGGCCAGCAAATGCTGCTGATGAAGGATTTTCTGGAAAAGACACAGCACAACCTTCTCTCTCCCGAACCTGAAACCGATGCTCGGTTTTCCGACGAGACGTGGTCGCAATACCCCTACAGCGTCATGAAAACGCTCTTCAAAACCCAGTCAGACATGCTTCAAAAGGCAACGCAGGTTGAAGGCATGTCGGACCATCACCGGCAGATGGTGGAATTTTTCAGCCGCCAATGGCTCGATACCTTCTCGCCTTCCAACTGGCCGTTGACCAATCCCGAAGTGCTTCACAAAGGGGTGAACAGCAAGGGCGAAAGCTGGATTAAAGGCTGGCAAAACTATCTGAAAGATTTGGAAGACACGCTATCCAAAGTCAGCCCCCAGCCCGAAGCCGCGCTGAAGCCCCTGCCCTATCTGGTCGGTAAGGATGTGGCCATCACGCCTGGCAAAGTCGTCTTTTCCAATCATTTGATCGAATTGATCCATTACACGCCAACAACCGACAAAGTCTATGCGGAACCAGTGCTGATTGTGCCGTCCTGCATCATGAAATACTACATTCTCGATCTGTCACCGCATAATTCCATGGTGAAATATCTGGTCTCGCAGGGCCATTCGGTTTTTATGATCTCGTGGCGCAATCCAGACGAGAGCGACCGCAATCTCAGCTTTGAAGATTATCTGCGCAAAGGGGTGATGGAAGGCATGATTGCCACCCGTGCCGCCAGTGGATCGGACCGCATTCATGGCATAGGCTATTGCTTGGGTGGGACATTTTTATCGATGGTCGCGGCCATTCATGATCACGATCACCGCAATAGCCCGCCCAAGCGCAAAAAAGCGGTCCAAAAAACCGCAACCCCGGTCAGCCTGCATCCCGATGCCCTGCCTGAACTGGCGAGTGTCTGCCTTCTGGCCGCGCAAACCGACTTCTCGGAACCCGGGGCGCTCGGCATTTTTATTGATGACGACCAGCTCAAGACCCTTCGTGAGGACATGGCCGAAAAGGGCTACATGCCGGGCAAGAGTATGGCGGGAGCATTCCAGTTCCTCAATGCGCGTGAATTGATATGGTCACAAAAGACCCGCCGCTATCTGTTCGGCGAGGATGAGATCAGCATGGATATGATGAGCTGGAATGCCGATCACACCCGCTTGCCAGAACGCATGCATAACGAATATCTGACCGAGCTTTTTCTGCATGATGCGCTGGCAGAGGGACATTACAAATTCGAAGGACGCGGCATCGCCCTGATGGATATCAAGGCACCACTTTTTGTGGTTGGCACGCTGCGCGATCATGTCTCGCCCTGGAAATCGGTCTATAAAATCCATTTGTTCACCGACACCGACACCACTTTCGTGCTGGTGGCGGGCGGACATAATGCTGGGATCATCTCGGAGCCGGGGCATCCACGCCGCAGTTTCCAGATGGATCATGTCGGCAAGGGCCATGCCTGGATGGATCCGGATGAATGGGCTGCCAAGGCCCCCAACCATGATGGCTCATGGTGGCCTGCGATGCATGACTATCTCAAACACCATTCCAGCAAGCAGGTGTTGGCATCCTCGCTGCCCAAAACCAAATCCTTGGGCGATGCACCGGGCCAATATGTACTGATGCGTTACGCGGACTAATCCGGCAGTCACACCATCACATCCTTTTTCAACATTCCGGGTATCAGATGACACATTCTGCGAAACTGTTTTCACTCAATGGCAAAAAAGGCCTTGTTCTAGGTGTGGCCAACGACCATTCCATCGCTTGGGGCTGCACCAAATTGGCGCATGAGCTGGGGGCCGAGCTTCTGGTGACCTGCCTCAACGACAAAGCCATCGGCTATGTCGAGCCCCTTACCAAGCCACTTGGTATCGAGTTGGTGGCGTGCAATGTCGAGAATCCCGGTGCGATGGAGACACTGGTCAATCAAGCCGTCGCACAGATGGGCCATATTGATTTCGTGATCCATTCCATTGCATGGGCCCCGCTTGAAGATTTGCACGGCAAGGTGATCGACAGTTCCAGCGTTGGCTTTGCCCGCGCGATGGAAGTATCGTGCCATTCCTTTGCAACTCTGGCCCATCTCTGCGCACCCCACATGCCCGCAGGTGGTGCGATGGTGACGATGAGCTATCTGGGAGCGGACGAGGCCGTGCCGCATTATGGATTGATGGGCCCGGTCAAAGCCGCCTTGCAATCGCTGGTGCGCTATATGGCTGTCGAGCTTGGCCCGCAGAACATCCGCGTGCATGCTGTGTCCCCCGGACCGATACTGACGCGGGCGGCATCGGGTATTGCGGATTTCGACGATCTGATGCGCCATGCCGCAGAGAAGTCGCCATTGGGGCGTCTGGTGCAACTGGAAGAAATTGCCCGCCTGTGCACCTTCCTGATTTCGGATGCCGCATCCGGCATGACCGGACAAACACTGTTTGTCGATGCGGGTTGCCACGCTGTCGCATGAACCCAATGTCCTGACATCCCCTGTTAAAAGACCAGAATGGACGCCACCCGATGAATGCTCCGCTTGACCAAGACCTGATTGAAAACATCACCTATGATGAATTGAAAATCGGCCAATCCGACATGATGTCGCGCATGTTGACCCTGGCCGACATCCAGGCGTTTGCAGCGGTTTCAGGCGACACCAATCCGGCCCATCTGGACCCCGACTATGCAAACCACACCGTATTTCACGGCGTCATTGCCCATGGAATGTGGTCAGCCGCGATGATTTCGGCCTTGCTCGGCACACAATTTCCCGGGCCTGGCACCATCTATCTGCATCAGGAACTCTATTTTTCCCGCCCCGTGCGGATTGGTGACACCCTGACCGTCACCGCAACCGTTCTGAGCAAAGATGAAACGAAAAAGAAGGTCGATCTCGATTGCGAGGTCTATAACCAGCATGCCGAACGCGTATTGCATGGCACGGCAAGTATTCTGGCTCCCACACAAAAAATCAAACGTCCGCGCAGCTACGCGCCCCATATCCAGCTGTTCAACCCTGAAGCACGCTTCAAATCACTGCTCGCCAAAGGCGAAGGACTGGAAGCGATCCGCTGTGCGGTCGTGCATCCATGCGATGCGGAATCACTGCAAGGGGCCATCGATTCCTTCCGTCATGGCCTGATCATCCCGGTGCTTATCGGGCCCAAGGCCAAGATCGAAAAGGCCGCCAGAGAGGCGCATATCGACATTGCCGAATTTGAACTGATCGACGTCGCCCACAGCCATGCTGCAGCGGACAAAGCAGCAGATATGGCAGCCGCTTGCGAAGTCGAATTGCTGATGAAGGGCAGCCTTCATACGGATGAATTGCTGCATGCTGTGCTCGCCCGTCCGGCTTTGCGGACGGGGCGGCGCATGTCGCATATCTTCCGCTTCGATGTCCCGATGTATCCCAAGCCTTTGATGGTAACCGATGCTGCGCTCAACATCCGGCCAACCTTACTCGAAAAGCTCGACATCATCCACAACGCCATTGATCTGGCTCATATTCTGGGTATTCCAAACCCCAAAGTGGCCATTCTGTCGGCCGTTGAAACAGTCAACCCCGATATACCCTCCACCATTGATGCCGCAGCCTTGTGCAAGATGGCCGATCGCGGCCAGTTGAAAGGCGGCATCATCGACGGGCCTCTGGCCTTCGATAATGCCATTTCCTCCCATGCGGCACAGATCAAAAACATCGTCTCACCGGTCGCAGGTGATGCCGATATCCTGATGGTACCGGATCTGGAATCCGGCAATATGCTGGCCAAACAGCTTGAATATCTGGCTGGCGCGACAGGGTCCGGCCTCGTTTTGGGGGCGCGGGTACCGATTGCGCTGACCAGCCGTGCCGATGGCCCGAGCACCCGAGTTGCTTCGGCCCTGCTCGGACTGTTGGCCGCACATGCGGCACGCCAGAAAGCGGTTAAATCCTTGTAATTCCGGAATCCAAACATGTCTGTTCTTGCGGTGAATGCCGGCTCCTCCTCCTTGAAATTCTCGGTCTATCCACTCGCTGGCGCAAGCGTCAAACAGAGCGTCCTTACGGGACAATTTCAGGGGCTCGAACCGCATGGTACCCCGCAGGTGAGCTGGCAGCTGGACGGCAAAACCACAACCGATACGCTGGCCCCCAACTCTGATCCGTTTGACGAGGCGCTGGTCCGTTTGCGCATGTTATTGTCCGGCATGGATCATTTGCCACCCTTGCGCGGCATTGCCCATAGGGTCGTGCATGGAGGCAATCTTTACCGCAGTAGTCTTGTGGTCGATTCACACGTTTTGGCGCAGCTTGAAACCCTCAATTCGCTGGCCCCACTCCATCAACCCCATAATCTTGCCGGAATACGCGCCTTCGGTCAGGCCTTTCCCGCTTTGCCGCAAATCGCCTGTTTCGATACGGCCTATCATGCCAGCGTGCCACCGCAAGATTACGAATTTGCATTGCCCCAAAACCTGACAGCCTCTGGCGTGCGCCGTTACGGGTTTCATGGACTGTCCTATCAATTCATCATGGGCCAGTTAATGACACATAGCAGCAAAGCCAAAGGGCGGGTGCTGATGGCCCATCTTGGCAATGGCGCAAGCCTGTGCGGAACGCTCGATGGATTGAGCCAGGCCACAACCATGGGCTTTTCAGCCCTGGACGGGTTGATCATGGGCACGCGTAGCGGATCACTTGATGCAGGCGTCCTGCTCTATCTGCTCGAACAGGGCTGGACCCATGACCGGCTGCAAAACCTTCTCTACAAAGAATCAGGCCTGCTCGGCATTTCCGGACTGTCGGCTGATATGCGCAAATTGCGTCAAAGCAACAGCCCGCAAGCCCGCCACGCCATCGACCTGTTTACCCATCGCATCATCCGTGAAGCCGGTGCCATGACCGGATGCCTAAAAGGACTGGATGCCATCGCCTTCAGCGGCGGCATCGGGGAGCATGACGCACAATTACGCCACGATGTCTGTGCTGCACTTGGCTGGCTCGGGATAGAACTTGACCAGGATCTCAACAGCAAAGCTGTTGGCGATCACGTTGCAGCCATTCATACGGCAAGCAGCCGTATTGAAGTCTGGGTAATCCCTACCGATGAAGGGTTTGTTGCCGCCTCCGAGGCTGCCCGCCTGCTGTCTTAAATCATCCTAGTTTTTTGGGGTCAAAGTCTGTTCCATATCACTGGCCAGCCGTGCCATGATCCGGGATTTCTCGTGCACCGACAGCCTGCCGATCGTGTCCAGCAATGTTTCAAAATCGCTCAAGGGCAGTGTGGCATGCGCAGTGTCGATGGTCGCCAGATTGAACGATGCCTCGGACATATGCGGCGTTTGGTTGGCACGCTCTACGCGAATACTCGCCATCTCGGCTTCTGCGCGCTTGAATGCATCCACTTCGGCCTGCTCCATATCCTTTTCCTGCAGACTGCCGAGGCCTAATTCATGCGCCTTGATTTTAAGTTCGACCTTTTCAGAAGCGGTCAAGTTTCCATCGGCCACTTTGAGATCGACCATCGTTTTGAACGTAGCGGCACGTTCGCGCATTTTTTCGGAAAAGCCTGAAGCCAGAATACCAGTCGGCAAGGCCACCAAACCGAGGCCAACCAGTGAAATGATCATGGTCATAAATTGACCCACAGGCGTCACCGGATAAATATCGCCATACCCGACACTCAAGAGAGTGATCATGGCCCAATAAGTGGCCTCTGGAATTGAGGTAAACTTTTCAGGCTGTGCCTCGTGCTCGACAAGATAGACAATGCTGGCCGAAAAGACTGTCACGATAAGCGTGATAAACAAGGCGGCACTGAGCGAGGGCATCTGCTCCTCGAACACTTCCGACAGCGTTGACATGGCCGACGAATAGCGGGTGAATTTCAAAAGCCGCAGCAGACGGATCACCCTCAAGAACCGCAAATCGATCTGGATCATGAACGTCAGATAGAAAGGCAGAATGGCAATCAAATCAATCAGGGCCGAGGGACTGACCATATAGCGCAGTCGGCCGATGACAGGCTCCTCGTAATCGGGATTTTCCACGCAGCAATAGACACGGAAAAGATATTCAACACTGAAGATCGCCACCGTGATCATATCGAAAATATGGAATTCATGGGCCAAAACATCATGAACATCGGCAACGCTTTCCAGCATGACCGCCACCACCGATAGAAAAATCACGGCGCCCATGAAAATATCGAACACGGCGTGAAGTCGGCCCGAATGCACATCCGGGTTCATGGTGCTGTAAACATGCTGGCGGAAGGTCCGCCCCTGGTTGAGGGACATAAACTCCTTCCAAATCGGGCCTATAAACCGCACCAGTTTGGCCAGCCGCAGCAACCGCACCAAACGGAGAAAGCGCAGATCGATCAACCCGCCGAAGCTGATAAAAAATGGCAGGATCACAACCAAATCCAGCAAAGCCATCGGGGTCACGCCATAGCGAAGTGTCGAGAACCGCTTGTTGATCAACGATGGCTGTAGTCCGCCGGTGAGAAGCCGCAAGATATATTCGACGGTAAACACCACCAGACTGAATTCATCAAAGACCACCAATTCCCGATGGAAGGTTGTGGCGATAAAGTCGATGTGTTCCAGCACGATCGACAGCGAGCTGAGCACGATCATCACGATAATGAAATCAGAGATGAACGACGCCAGCCTGCTTTTATGAGGGCCGGAAAACATCAGACTGAACAGATAAAGCCGGATCGCATGGATCGGATGATGGCTCAACGCCTTGTCGTTATGCTTGGTGATCACGCTTACAAGGCCCCCGCCATACTCATACACACCTGCCCGAACAGGGCAGAAACACACGTTAATTCGCTTTTTAGCGATAAAAGGCAGATCGCACATTGCGCGAGATCAAACCAGTCGAAACTCCTGAATTTCATTGTTGTTGTGACGCAGCCGATGGGCAATCGAACGCGCAACCCGCGTCATCACACTTGCCACAATAGCGGCATTATTGGCAAAAGCCGCATCAAAAGCTTCGCGGTTCAGACAGATCAATTCAGTGTCGGTCACAGCTTTGACCTCGGCGGAATGGGGCTGCTGTTCGAGAAACGACATTTCACCGAACATATGCCCTGCTCCCAGAGTGGCCAGATGCACCGGGGTCTGGCTCTCGATCGGAAGGCTCATTTTGACTTCCCCCCGACTGATCAGCATCAATTCGTGGCCCGTGGTGCTGGTCGAAAAAATCAGATCTCCGGGCTGATAGACCCGCCGAACCAGACAGGTTTCCAGCAAGGCCAGATCTTGCTTTCCCATGCTCTGAACCAGATCGAAACGGCTCAAAGGCAGGCTGGTTTGCGAGAGGGTTGTTCGACCTGCCCGTCTCAGTGTTTCATTTTCCACCCATTCGAGCGCATCGCTGAAGTGCTCGAAAATCTTCACCGAGGGATTGGCCGATAGGCCTAAATGATCGACATAACTCCGCAAATCACGCCCATTGGGCAGTTTGGCGGGCAAATGGCTCAACACCAATATCCCGTTATGTTGGGCCAGCATGTGGCTTAACCGCTCGATAATATGTCCGGCCGTAAAATCGAGCGATTGCACATGCATGAAATCAAGCACCAGAAACCGCACCTGTTTGGCATCGGGCTTGATGGACAAAAACAGCTGATTGGTTGTGCCGAAAAACAGGCTGCCCTGCAATTCGTAAATCGCGGTCAGTTTCCCCGAATGTTCCAGAAAAGCGCGCTCGTCGGGCAGCCGCACCCGTTTGGAAAACAATTCATTGCCCAAGGACCGGCGGCGCAGTGTGCTGGTATGGCTTTGCTCCTTGATAAACATCAGTATCGACAGCGCAATACCGAGTCCGGAAGCTGCAATCAGACCGATGGTGTTGGCCGCAATCGCCACAAGCACGATCACCGCGAAATCGACCGCAGTATCGCGCGAATGCAGTAATTTGAACGACGACCAGTCGATCATATGCAGGCCGATCACCACCAAAATCGCTGCCAAAGCCGACACAGGCACCCAAGCCACGAGTGTCGACAGCAACACCACCACCACAAGTGACCAGAGCCCCTGAAAGACGCTTGATAATTTGGTGGTCCCGCCGCTGGCCTCGTTGACAAGGCTCGCCCCCATCGTGCCCGCTCCCGGCACACCGCCGAACAGGGCACTGACCAGATTGCCAAGCCCCTGCCCGATCAATTCGCGGTTGGGGTCGTGCTGGGATCCAGTGATCGTATCAAGCACAATGCAGGTTTTCAGCGTATCGATTGACAGCAAGACAGACAGGGTTAGCGCGGTCACAAACACCGGTTCAACCGGTATTCCGCGCATCTCCAGCAGTGCTTGCCACATGGCCGCCATCGCGTCTGCCACATCCGGACCCGCCGCCTTGATCGGGCCGATCACCAATCCGTTGCCCGCCAGCGTCCGTAATTCGGACCAGCCGGTCATTGCCAGCGCCCAATAGGCCAGCACACCCGCAACCAGTCCCAAAA
>CANGQA010000063.1 GCA_947455995.1 Hyphomicrobiales bacterium
ACCGTCCAGGGCGCAAAAGTCATCGCGCTGCAGACACTCGGCCTTCGCAACATGTATTCGAAGAAAGAAATCCGTTCGGTTGAAGACATGAAGGGCCTGAAGGTCCGCGTGCAGGCCACCGCAACAGAAGATGCGACCTTCCCGGTTTATGGCTCGCAGACGGTTCACATGCCATTCGGCAGCGTCTACACCTCTTTGCAGACCGGCGTGGTCGATGTGGCTGAAAACGGTGTCAACGTCTATTTGCTGAACAAGCATTACGAAGTTGCTCCTGTTCTCTCCATGACCAATCACGAAGCCAACAACAGCCTGTTGTGGGTCAGTGATAAAACATGGAACAGCCTGAATGCAGAACAGCAGGGTTGGGTTATGGCCGCTGCAGGCGAAGTGGCCCGCAACCAGCCCGGCAAGGCACTGGAGCTTGAACATCAGTCGGTTGCCAAACTGAAAGCGCTGGGTGTGAAAGTCGTTGAAGACGTCAAAACCGACAGCTTCATGAAATTATCGGCCCCGATGAATGAAAAGCTGGCAGCTGAGCTTGGGCCACATGCCGTAAAAGTAGCCAAAATCATTGGCGACATTAAATAAAAATTGATCTGAAGTCTTGATAGCCTGCCGCATCCTGGTTGAGATGCGGCAGGTTTTCTGCCGTAAGGGACAAGATCTGCCACCCCTGAGGCAAACAAATCCGAACGATTTCCGAATGAAAGAGACTGACCGATGAGCAGCCCCGCCGATTTGGTATCCCCGCGCCAGCGTCATTTGAAATGGCCTGCCCTCGATCCGCTCGAACGCGGATTGATGGTGCTGTGTGGCATCACGCTATTTTGCTTCACAACGTCAACAGTTTGTGATGTCGCCACCCGACTGAGCGGTCATCCCTGGTTGTGGCTGCAAGAGGTTACATCAACCTTCTTTATCTATGGAATTTTCATAGGAACGGCTGTCGCAACCCGTCGCAGTGACCATCTCTACCTCACGGCCCTATCGGAAAACCTCCATGGCTCAACCCGGACAATCGTGGAAGTCATCAACCGGCTTGTGATCGTCACTGTCGGCGTTTTCATGGTGGTCTATGGTTACGAAAACTTTCTGAGAGGTTTTAGCTCGTTTCGCATGCCCTCTTACACGCCGATTGCATCGCTTTATGCAGCAATTCCTTTGTCTGGAGCCCTCATCGTTCTGTTCGGCCTCGAACAAATCATCAACGGTTTGAAAAACGGCTTTGACCATCCCGATGTCGAAGTCGATCTGGCTGGGGCAGCTGCACTTGCTGAAGCCTTCGAGCAATATGAAACTGGCAGGAGCACCAAATGAGTTCTTCCGTAATCCTGTCATTGATGACAATCATGTTTCTGGTCTTCGGCTATATGGGGGTGCCCGTTGCATTCTCGCTGATGGCGGGCGTGCTTTTGGGCACCATGATGACCGATGTTTCCATGGCCTCGATCATTCAAAAAATGTTTGATGGCATTGATTCTGAAATGTTGCTGGCAATCCCATTCTTCCTGTTGGTCGGCGAATTGATGAGTTCGTCCAATGTTGTCGGACGCATTGCCAATTTTTCTCTGACACTGGTCGGGCACATGCGCGGCGGCTTGTCACAGGTTGTTACCGTATTCTCCATGTTCTTCTCGGAGATGTCGGGCTCAACCACCGCTGACGTGGCGGTAATGAGCCGGGCACTGTCCGGCCCTATGAAACGCGAAGGATATAAGCCGGCCTTTATTGCGGCGCTGATTGCCGCGGCATCAACCATTGCGGCACTCGTCCCTCCCAGCATTACCGCAGTCATTTACGGGGCGGTCGGCAATGTCTCGATCACAGGTCTGTTTATGGCCGGTTTCGCGCCTGCTGGCATGATCGCTATCGGATTGATGACCTATTGCTATTTCTTCGGACCCGTCGGCTTCCAGCGCCCGCGGGCCACATTTGGACAGTTTACAGAGGCCACCAAAGCTGCCGCTTTGCCATTGATGATCCCTGTTATTCTGCTTGGCGGAATTCTGACAGGTTTCTTCACCCCGACCGAAGCAGGCATGGTGGCTGTTGTATGGATATTGTTCGTGGTGATCCCATTCCTCAATCCCGGGCATATCCGCAAATTGCCTCACGATTTCTGTCAGGCCGGCTTAATCTATACTTTGCCGCTGATTACAATTGCTGCGGCGTCTGCCTTTGGCTGGCTTCTGGCCTATCTGCGCGGCCCGATGGTCGTTGCCGAATGGATCACTGACATCGCCGGCACTGACCCGCATCTGATCATGATCATGATGGTTTTGTTGTTCACGATTGTCGGTGATTTCATCGAGCCAGTCCCGACCATCATCATCTTCATGCCTCTGGTCAACACACTGACTGAAGCGGGTGGCATCAACTCTGTCCATATGGGCGTCGTGCTGATTGTCACCCTCGCATTTGGCTTGATTACGCCACCCTATGGTCTGGTGCTGCTGATGGCTTCCAAATTTGTCGGGGTCAGATTTAGTCAGGCCATCAAAGCGGCCCTGCCGATCTATATTGTGTTTTTGGTGACATTGGGTCTCACCATCTACTTCCCCAAGGTCGTGTTGTGGCTGCCCAAGCAGGTTATTCCCGAAGCCGTCGGGTGCTTCAAGGCGCCAAGTGGTACGGGCTATATTTGCCCGTAACAGGCCGCCTCATCAAAAAACAAAAACGGCGCATCAACCGATGCGCCGTTTTTTGTCTTACAGGCCAGAAAAACCGGATCAATCCACCAGTTTAACGGTCGCATCCTTGCAAAGATTGACGCCCGAAGCTTCAGAGGATGAACCATCCTCAAGATCAGCAGCAATGCCGAAGCTGCATCCTTTCAGGCTCTTGGCCTTAACCTTGATGGATTTGCCAGGTGCGAGAGCATCTTTCAGCAAATTGGCTTCCTGTCCCTGACTGTCGGCAGCAATAACGGTGAAGAAAATCACCGGCGATGTACGGCCATTGGTCAGGGTGATGAGTACATCACGGGCCGGATCCTTTTTCGGTGCAACTTTTGGAGCAGCCATTGCCTGCCCACCAGCAGCCAGCAGGGATACAATTATTGAAGCTTGCGCAAAAGCCTTCAGAACTGCTTTTGTTTGAGTTGTTTTATTATTCATGAACGGATCCCCTGTTTTATTTCCTATCTTGCGACAGTATTTGCATTAATGCTGCGCTTGTCTATCGAACTTTTGCAACAATCATGCGCCTTCGGGCGGAGGCGGAAGAAAATCAACCTCGTGTTGAGCGGACAAAGCCACGACATCCGCCGGATTTTGATCCTTCATGGAATGGATTCCCCAGAACAGATCATAGAGCCTACCTGTCGGAGCGACCCAAAACAG
Organism: Hyphomicrobiales bacterium; assembly: GCA_947455995.1. Lineage (GTDB taxonomy): Bacteria > Pseudomonadota > Alphaproteobacteria > Rhizobiales > Beijerinckiaceae > CAIYZJ01. The sequence continues at coordinate 3,342 of CANGQA010000063.1, forward strand.
GCATTTATTGACACCTTCCGAATGGTTGAAAATGCCATGCGGAATGCCGCGCGGCAACCGGATCAGATCGCCCGGACCTGCTTGCATCTCCTGACCATCCAGCACGAGGCTGAATTTGCCTTCCAGCACATAGATAAATTCATCCTGCGTTGGATGGATATGGGGCGGCACAAAGGTACCCGCCGGAAATGTCGCATGCCAGGCAAATGAATCGTGTGACAATTGCTTGGGGACATAGGTCTGGCCCAGAATATTCCAGCTGATGCCATCTATTCCCTGTCCTGCGGGGGTCACGCCTGCCGTCATCGGTTTCATCACTGTCTCCTCTTTCCCATCATTTAGTTTCGCCCGGAACCACCCGGCAAGGCAATCACAGATGCAGATAACGATCCGTTATACTGTGGTCTGCCAGAAATTCTTCGTTGGTTCCTGTCCAGACCACGCGGCCTTTTTCGATCACAACATGCCGGTCAGCCAGATTGGTCAGCGCTTGAATTGTTTTATCAATGACCAAAATCGCTTCGCCCTCGGCTTTAAGTGCGGCAATACAGGCCCAGATATCGGCGCGGATCAGCGGCGCAAGTCCTTCGGTGGCTTCATCCAAAATCAGCAATTTGGGATTGGTCATCAAGGCGCGACCGATGGCCAGCATCTGCTGTTCGCCCCCTGACAATTCATTGCCGCGATTGTTGCGCCGCTGCAAAAGACGCGGAAAGACCTGCCAGATCCGGTCCAAATGCCAGCGTTTATTCCCGAAACGGCTTGCTGCCGTGGCCACCAGATTCTCTTCCACCGACAAGGTCGGAAAGACCTGCCGCCCTTCGGGCACAAGCCCGATACCGGCTTGCGCCCGCAAAAAAGGCGGGGCTCTGGTCAGATCCTGTCCGTTGAATTCAATTTGCCCCTTCCAGACAGGCAACAGCCCCATCAAGGCCCTGATCGTGGTGGTTTTGCCCATCCCATTGCGGCCCAGCAAGGTGACAACTTCGCCCTCGTTGATGGTCAGATCAATGCCGAACAAGGCCTGAGCATCACCATAACCGGTTTCGACAGCGTGCATTTTCAGCATCAAAACGCCTCATCACCCAAATAGGCTGCCCGAACCTGTGGATCGTTTCGCACCATATCCGCCGGTCCCGTCGCCAGCACATGCCCATCCACCAGCACGCTGACGCAATCGGCCAAGGAAAATACAGCCTCCATATCATGTTCAACCAGCAGCATGGCATAGGTGCCTTTGAGGCTTTTAAGAAGATCGGTGAGCCGCGCCGACTCCTCGTGTCCCATGCCAGCCATCGGCTCATCAAGCAGGATCGCCCGTGGTTTAAGCGCCAAAGCCATGGCGATTTCCAAAGCACGCTTTTCGCCATGCGACAATCGTCCGGCAATCACCTCAGCCCGCGCACCAAGCCCTACGATGTCGAGCAATGCCTGGGCGGGCTTGTTGAGGCTGTCGTCGCTGTCAACCGGCAACCAGAACCCCAACGGCTTGTCCACCCCCGCCTGCACCGCCAAAGCCACATTGCCGAGTGCGGACAGCGAGGGCACAATCGAGGTAATCTGGAAGGTGCGGGCCAGTCCCAGACGTGCGCGCTGCGGCATGCTGGCAGCAGTAATATCCTGCCCCTCAAACAGGATTTGGCCTGAATCGGGCTTGAGCAATCCGGCAATCTGATGGATCAGGGTGGTTTTGCCCGCCCCGTTGGGGCCGATCAGCGCATGGATTTCTCCGGCATTGACCGACAAGCCCACATCTTTGGTGACGTTGAGTGCGCCGAAGGATTTATGCAACCCCTTGATCTGCAACACCGGCCTGATTTTGGCAGCATCAATCATGTCTGCCCCCATCCAGCAGATCACGAACGCGGGTGACAACACCTTCGATCCCGCCATGCGTTAACAGAACGAACGCAATGATCAGCGGTCCGAAAATCACCTTCCAATGTTCGGTCAGGCCCGAAAGCCCCTCCTCCAGCAGCAGATAGGTCAAGGCCCCGCCAACCGCTCCCCAAAGCGATCCGACGCCACCGATGATCACCATGAAAATCAGATCGCCGGAGCGCTGCCATGCCGCATAAGCGGGCGAGACGAATTCGGTATGGTTGGCGAGTAAAAATCCGGCCAATCCCGCCATCATGCCCGACAACACATAGGCCACCAAGCGAACACGGAACACATCATAGCCCAGCGTTTCCATGCGCACGGCATTATCGCGCGAGCCCAACAGCACACGGCCAAACCGCGCCCGCGAGAGGCGTTGAAGCAACAGAAGACAGCCTGCAAGGCAGAAAAAGGTCAGATAATAGAACACTATTTTATTGGAAAGGAGCTTCAAACCGAACAGGGTCGAGCGTCCATCCAACGTCAAACCGTCATCCCCGCCATAGGCATACAGGGCTTGTGCCGCAAAAAAGGCCATTTGCCCGAAAGCCAGCGTGATCATGATAAACACCACACCACGCGTCCTGAGCGCAATAATCCCTGTAACAAATGCAAAAAGGCCAGATACCACGAGGCTCATCGGCAAAGCGATGAACAAGTCACCCTTGCCTTCCTGAATGAGAATACCGGTTGTATAGGCCCCAAGCCCGATAAAGGCGGCATGGCCAAAACTCAACAAGCCCCCGATCCCTAAAATCAGATCGAGCGACAAAGCGGCCAATGCCAGAATCATCATCTGGGTGGTCAGTGACACCCAGTGCCCCTGCTTGGTCAGCACCGCAACCAAAGGCACCAGTGCAAGGCCGAGACAAAGCACCACAACCGGCCAGAAGCTCGAACGTTTACCCGACAGGATCAATGGGCCGCTCATGTCCGTCCCCGCGCGGGAAACAGACCATCGGGCCGCAAAAACAGCACCAGCGCCATCAAAAGGTAGATGAACATCGAGGACAGACCATTTGCAATCCCGCGTGCGGCGGCAGGCCCAACGAACAAGCGCATGAAATCCACCGAATAGCTGCGCGCCAGCGTATCAATCAATCCGACCAGCAAGGCCCCCGCAAAAGCGCCGCGGATAGACCCGATCCCGCCTATCACGATCACCACAAAGGCCAAAATCAACACCTGATCCCCCATCCCCGGTTCGACCGAAAGGATAGGCGCGGCCATGGCTCCGGCAAAACCGGCCAGCATGGTACCAAAAGCAAAAATCACCATGAACAGCTTGCGGACATCCACGCCGAGCGCCGACAGCATGGTGGCATTCGATGCCCCTGCCCGCACCAGCATGCCCAATCTGGTTTTTTCGACCACCAGCCACAGCACAAGCGCCATCAACAAGCCGCTGCCGATAATGACGAAGCGATAGACCGGATAGAGAATACCATCACCGAGCAATACCGAGCCTTGAAACCATTCAGGCACCGGGACGCTCAAAGGGGCTGCTCCCCAGACCATTTTAACGCCCTGGTTGAGAAACAGGATCAAACCGAAGGTCGCAAGCACCTGATCGAGATGGCTGCGGGTATACAGATGCCGAAACATGACACGTTCCAGCAACAGCCCGAACACCATGATGCCAATCAAAGCCATGCCGAGGCCAATGACAAAATGACCGGACCAGCCGATGAAGGTCGCAGCCAAGTATGCGCCCATCATATATTGCACGCCATGGGCCAGATTGATGAAATCCATCACGCCAAACACCAGCGTCAGTCCGGCTGCAACCAGAAACATCAACAGGCCCAGCTGTAGCCCGTTCAACACCTGAATAGCCAGCAAACTCATCTTGTGCCCATATCTCGTATGACCGTATCAGTGATGACCGTATCGCGTATGACAACGCCAATGATTGGCAAAGCATAAGCCATGCTTATTGTGGCCTGTCCAAACAGCCGGAAATGCCCCGCCAGCCCCAAGGGGCAGCGGGGACTTGTCGGCCCGGGCTTATTTCAGGCTGCATTCTGCGGCATAGGTGTCGCCGTAATCGGTGAAGATCTTTTCTTCGATTTCGGTCTGGAACTTGCCGTCAGCACGTTTGGCAACCTTCACGACATAATAATCCTGAATGGGATAGCCGTTGGTGTTGAACTTGAACTTGCCGCGCAGCGACGCAAAGTCGGCTTTCTTCAATGCCGCCCGCACAGCTGCTTTGTCATCGGTCTTGCCCTTTGTGGCCACCAACGCGCTGTTGATGAGCAAACCTGCATCATAGGCCTGCATGGCATAGGAGCCGGGCACAATGTTGAAATTAGCCTCGTAATTTTTCACGAAAGCCTTGGATTGCGGGTTGTCCATATTCGGCGCCCAACTCATGCCGCTTCTGAAGCCAACCGCGGCATCCTGTTGCGCCGGCAAGGTCGACTCATCGACCGTGAAAGCCGACAAGAATGGCAAGGTTTCTGCCAAACCGGCCTGACGGAACTGTTTGACAAAATTCACACCCATGCCGCCTGGCAGGAACACGAACAGCACATCGGGCTTGGAGGAGGCGATTTTGGCAAGCTCCGAGGCGTAATCGAGCGTTCCAAGCGGTGTGTAGACTTCATCGACGATCTCGCCTTTGAAATGGCGCTTGAACCCGGCCAGTGAATCCTTGCCGGCCTGATAGTTGGGGGCGATCAAATAAGCGCGCTTGTAGCCCTTATCCTGCGCATATTTACCCAAAACTTCGTGCGGCTGGTCATTTTGGTAGGACGTCACGAAGAAATTCTCGTGGCAACCCTTGCCTGCGAAATTGGATGTCCCGGCATTGGGCGAAATCAGGAATGATCCCGCCTCGGTCACAGGCTTGTGAATCGCCTGCAAGATGTTTGAGAAGACTGGTCCGACAACGAAATCAACCTTGTCCTTTTCCAAGAGGCCGCGCACCTTGGTCACCGCAACATCAGGCTTCAGCTCGTCATCAATCACGACAATCTCGACAGGACGGCCGGCAATTTTACCACCGAGATCCTTGATGGCCAGTTGGAAGCCGTCGCGCACCTGCTGTCCAAGCGCGGCTTGCGGACCGGAAAGCACGCTGACCAGACCAATTTTCAAAGGCTCCTGCGCCGAGGCCGCCGACAACGAAAGGCCAAGCAAACCAGCCCCCAGAATGGTTGATGTTACCAGTTTTTTCACGTTCGTTCTCCCCCTCAAAAAAACTTCCAACTTGAAGTATTCCATCCCGCGAGCATGAGGCCAAGACGGCTTTTTGTAAAACAAGTTTTTCATATCATATGCTGCCAGAGATCGGATGGTTTGCAAGTGCATGAAAAACAATGAATTTAATGGATTTTTACCTGTCATTTTCATTATCAAACGAGCCTGAATGATAAGGCATCTCGACCTTATCCACATTATAATGCGGCAAGAACAGAAGAATTTTCATATTCGAAGCAAATATCATTACCAATGAAGCATGATAGCGCATGTGATTCTTTTGGATGGGATTGTCTCAATGTGGCGCTCGCCATTTGCCTTGATCGACAAAGCCAAAGACTGGCTTCAGTCACGCCGATCAAAGGCATTGTCCACACCACTCCCACCCATCCCCGCTTCTGGCGAGAATGCCAGCCTGATCGGTGCCACTCCTCCTCAGCAAGCTGTCAAACCTTTGAGCGAGACGCGTAACCGCGTTGCCATGCAGCGCGAAGCGGTGCGTTCTGTGCGGCTGAAGCTGGAAACATTTCTGGCATCTCTGGAAGGGCTGGACGACGAGCCTCTGATCAAAGCGATCCACCATTTCGAGCGGTATGGTTTTTCCAAGGTGTCAGGCGTACCGCGCATCGACATTCCGCTTCGCCGCGACCATTATGACCACGATCACCTGATAACGATGAAAACCTTTATCGAGGCAAAATGTGCCATTTTGCTGCGCATTTGCGATCGTGAGGAACTGCTGCTTGAAATCAAGCATCCTTCCAACCTGATCGGCGCGAAACTGGATGAATTGACTGCCGCAACGCCGGAACAACTCAAAGACATTGTGGGCGACCTGACCAAAGAAATCGACCATCTGACCCGATCATTGGTGCAGGATATGGATCCGCGCTTGCTGGGATAGACGGGATCATCCCCGTATTTATGATCTGCTGATCGCGATTTTATTGATGAATTTGATGATAAATCATAGCCCTGCACCATCAGATTACGTTTTAATCATCACAAAATGCGTTTTTGCTTGACTTTGCTGCTTTGCAACATCATGGTTCGGCCGTCTAGTTTTCTTGCGATCGCTCGAAGCGCCATTCAGTTTAACGGCGGCTTATCACGAGACAACTCATGAAACGAGGGCCGCCCTAGCGATGCGTAGGGCTGGGCCGATAGTTGTCGATGTCGGACAGGCCGAGGCCTGCCACGCGACGATGAGGAATATTTTTAAATGACTGATATGACATTTGCGGGCCTTGGCTTGGCCAGTCCGCTGCTCAAAAGCCTTAGCCATGCCAATTACACCATCCCAACAGCTATTCAGGCTCAAACCATTCCATCACTTCTCGAAGGTCTTGATGTGCTTGGGATAGCCCAGACCGGTACTGGAAAGACCGCCGCTTTCGCACTGCCTTTGCTGCACAAACTGTTCACGGACAAGATTCCGACGGTATCACGGGCTCCCCGTGCTCTGGTACTTGTACCAACCCGCGAATTGGCCGTTCAGATCGCCCGCAGTTTTGACACCTATGGCAAGGGCCTCGGCTTGCGCTACACCACCGTTGTTGGCGGCTTGAGCTATCGTCCACAAAGCGAGGCTTTGGCACGGGGCGTGGATATTCTGATTGCTACACCGGGCCGCTTGCTCGATCTGGTCGATCGCAATGATGTAAAATTGTCCAATGTCAGCTTCCTCGTGCTCGATGAAGCCGACCGGATGTTCGATATGGGCTTCATCCGTCCCTTGCAGAAAATCACGGCTTTGGTAAACCAGAACCGTCAAACCCTATTGTTTTCGGCCACTATGGCTCCAGAAGTGAGCAAATTGGCTGCAAAAATTCTGAAAAACCCCAAACGTGTTGAAATTGCACCGCAGGGCCGGACTGTCGACAAAATTGATCAGGGCGTCTATCTGGTCAACGCGGCCACCAAGGCCCAGTTGCTCCACAATTTGCTGGCTGACGAAGCCCTCAAGCGTGTTGTGCTGTTTACCCGGACCAAGCGCGGCGCCAACAAGGTTGCGCTCGGCCTCGACCAGATCGGTGTGGTGTCGGAAGTCATCCACGGCAACAAGTCGCAGAATGCGCGTCAGAAAGCACTCGATAATTTCAGCCGTGGTCGTGCCCGTGTGCTGGTGGCCACCGATCTTGCCTCGCGGGGGATCGACGTTGCCGGTGTGACGCATGTCATCAATTATGAAATGCCAACGGAATCCGAAAGCTATGTCCACCGCATTGGCCGGACAGCGCGTGCGGGTGCTTCCGGTGTCGCGCTGTCTTTCTGCGATGGCAGCGAACGCGGTGCGCTCCGTGGCATTGAACGTCTGACTTCGCACAAGATCACCGTTCTGCCTCTGCCGGACCTGAAAGTCATTCCGATGGTGGCGAATGTGCCGGTCCGCACCGATCTGGGCGAAACTCCAGAGCGCTCATCCGGCGGCAAGCGTGCTGAGCATGGTCGTCCCCAAGGCCGCCCGCAGGGCCGTCCGCAAGGTCGCCCACAGGGTCGTCCGCATGGACGTCCCGAAGGCCAACGCAGCCATCCAGCGCGTGATGCAAGACCCGAATTTGCCAAACCCGAATTTGCCAAACCAGATTTTGTGAAACCCGATTTTGCAAAGCAGGATCATATCCGTTCAGAAGGCGCCTCGCATGCACGGCCTGAAAAGGTTCGCTCCGAGCATAAGCGTCCTGATCACAAGAATGGCGATCGTCCACGTTCCGACTTCAACCGCTCCGAGCCGAACGGTCAGTCTCCGGCCCGCCGGACTTGGAACCGTAACGCGAAAAAGCCCAATGCGGCCGGTTCACGCGCCTGAAACCGGACTGATCTGCGACTGTGATCATTCTGTGATGCCGCTATCCTGCTCGGGATAGTGGCATCAGTCTTTTTGCTCATATCTTGCCCATTTCTGCGCCTTTGCTGCTTGCAGCAAGGGAGGCCTGCTCATGCGGGTCATTATTGTTTCATCCTTGTTCAAATCGTTTATGGAGCAAATCATGCCAGCCAAAGTTCGGACGACCGAAGAAGCCAATCAAGCACAGGCCCGCAAAGCCGACATGGCCGATCAGAAAAAGAACGCCATTATGCGGCGCATCGATGACCAGACCAATGATGCCAAGGCACTGGCCAGCAAAATCGAACGCCTGCGCGCCCTGCGCATTGCACGCGATGAGGAACTGGCCCGCAATGCTCCGCCACCGGCCGTCAAAAAGGTCAAAAAAGCAGCCTCAACCGCAGCTAAATCAGCTGAAAAACCGGTCAAAGCAGCCAAAACACCCAAGGCTCCGCGTCCGGTCCTCACCAAAGCCGATATCGAATAATCCAGAAAAAACAGGCAATAAGCGCCGTCCAATGGCGGCGGTTTCCCAAAAAAATCCAGTCTCAGGACCCCATCCCGGCCGATCAGGACTTTTGTCCATGAGCCTGACTGCCGAACCGGGGATTACAAGGCACAGAATCGCGTTAGAAATACGGAATGGTTTGATGGTTTCATCTTGCCACGATCTCGGGTAATACTCTTTTTAGTAATATCAATGACGCACAGCGCGCATAAGTTGTGTTGTCATAACCTGTAATCCTGATCCGTAACAACGAGGTGATACTGTGCAATTGGGCATGATTGGTTTGGGCCGCATGGGCGGCAATATTGTTCGGCGGTTGATGCGGCATGGCCATGATTGTGTGGTGTTTGATGCCAGTCCTGCCACTGTGGCGCAACTGGGCTCGGAAGGGGCTGTCACCAGCACAGGCCTTGCCGATCTGGTTCAAAAGCTCGCCAAACCCCGCGCTGTCTGGGTCATGCTGCCCGCTGGCGATATAACCGAACATGCCATTGAAGAACTGGGCGGCCTGCTTGAAGCGGGCGACATCATCATTGATGGTGGCAATTCAAATTTCAAAGACGATGTTCGCCGTGCACAGGGCCTGATGCCCAAAGGCATCCGGTATATCGATGTCGGCACCAGCGGTGGTGTATGGGGTCTGGATCGCGGCTATTGCATGATGATTGGTGGCGACCGCGATGCGTTCAACCATCTCGATCCTATTTTCAAGACATTGGCTCCCGGCATCGGCACCATTGACAAGACACCGGGCCGCGAAGACCGCAAATCCACTGCCGAAGAAGGTTATCTCTATACCGGCCCGGCCGGATCGGGGCATTTTGTGAAAATGGTCCATAACGGCATCGAATATGGTCTGATGCAGGCCTATGCAGAGGGCTTGGATATTCTGAAAGGTGTCAACCAGCCTGCCATCCCCGAAGAACGCCGCTATGATCTCGATCTGGCCGACATCACCGAATTGTGGCGTCGCGGCTCTGTGGTTTCGTCATGGCTATTGGATTTGAGTGCTATTGCGCTGGCCGAAGACCCCGAATTGAAGCAATTCTCCGGTCATGTCGATGATTCCGGAGAAGGTCGCTGGACCATCAATGCCGCCATCGAACAGGCCGTGCCTGCCGATGTGCTGACGGCAGCACTTTATACCCGTTTCCGTTCGCGGCAGGATCACACCTTTGCCGAAAAAATGCTCTCTGCCATGCGCAAGCAATTCGGTGGTCACCAAGAAACCAAAAAAGGCTGATCACGCATCATGGCTCAGGACATTGAACACAAAACTATCGCTCATGGCGATCGGGCGCCCGATTGCTCAATGGTCATTTTCGGCGCGGGCGGTGATCTCACCAAACGTCTGCTGATCCCTGCCCTCTACAATCTGGCGCGCACAAACCTCCTTCCTGAAAAATTCTCGCTGATCGGTGTTGATCGGCTTGATCTTTCGGACGAGGATTTCCGCGCCCAGATCGACGCAGCCTTGCGCGCCTTCGCCAATGACAAACACTATGCGCAAAAACTCGACGAGGAGCGCTGGAACGCATTGCTGGGCCAGATCACCTATCTGTCGGGTGATTTTGCTGATCTGGATACCTTTGTGCGCCTTGGTGCCAAACTTGATGGCATTGATCAGGCCCAAGGCAAAAGCGGTAACGTGCTGTTCTATCTGGCAGTGGCTTCACGCTTCTTTGGTCCCGTGGTGGACCAGCTGGGGAAAGCGGGGCTTGTAACAGAAAGCGAAAATCGCTGGCGACGGGTGGTGGTCGAAAAACCGTTCGGACATGATGTTGAATCGGCCAAAGCACTGAACGCCCAGTTGCGGCAGAGCCTGTCCGAACAGCAGATTTACCGAATGGATCACTTCCTCGGCAAAGAGACGGTGCAAAACATCATGATGATGCGCTTTGCCAATACGATCTTTGAACCTCTCTGGAACCGCGACCATATCGACCATGTCCAAATCACAGTGGCCGAAACGGTCGGCGTGGAACGTCGAGCCGGTTTTTACGAAACCACTGGTGCCATGCGCGACATGGTTCCTAACCACCTGTTCCAGCTGCTGGCTCTGACTGCAATGGAACCGCCAGCCAATCTATCGGCCAATGCGGTCCGCACAGAAAAGACCAAAGTCCTGACCGCCGTTCACCCCATGAACGCCGCAACAGACAGTGTGCGCGGCCAATATGGTGCCGGTGAGCGGGCCTCACAGCCCCTCAAAGCCTATCGTGACGAGGAAGGCGTAGCACCAGCCAGCAAAACCGAAACCTATGTGGCAATGAAGCTGACCATCGACAACTGGCGGTGGGCGGGTGTTCCATTCTACCTCCGGACGGGCAAATCCATGGCCATGCGCAATTCGGAAATCCTGATCCAGTTCAAACGTCCGCCTTTGTCTTTGTTCAAGGACACGGCAACCGAACAGCTGACCCCGAACTCGCTGTTGCTAAAATTGCAGCCAGACGAGGGAGCAGCCTTGAGCTTCGGCGCAAAAATCCCCGGTCCTGCCATCCATATCGGGCAGGTCCACATGGATTTCCATTACAAAGACTATTTCCAGAATGCACCGAGCACGGGCTATGAAACTCTGATCTATGATTGCATGATCGGCGATGCGACACTGTTCCAGCGCTCGGATGCCGTGATTGCCGGATGGGAGATCGTCCAACCGATGCTTGATTATTGGGCCGATGGCGACAAGGCCCCGCTGGCCAGCTATCCGGCAGGATCGGATGGCCCGCAAGAGGCCGATGACCTGCTCGGGAACGAGCACAGAACCTGGAAAAAGCTGGTCTAACGCCAACCAACACTGCGCGGCACCATATGCATTTTGCAGGATGCACGTTTGAACCGGGCGAAAGGCACAGCCTATTGCCCGGTTTGCTCTGGTTCTTCTAACACTGTTCTGTTGACCGACCCGATTATACGGCCTGTGATCTGGCCTCCAGTGATAAAATGGCGAACAAAACATGGCGCAGTAGCGACACATGGTTTGACTTGCAAAAATTTGTCTTGTGTTCGTGAATAATTTAGAGCATGGTGCACAAGTCGATAGACGGCCAGATGACTTGGCCTTGAGCGTGACTACCGTTTCCTCAAGCTAATTATAGACTTGCCTGAAAATGCGATTTCGACGGCCGGCGGCTGCGCAGGCAAGCAACAACATATGATAGATAGAGAAGGGTTTTCCATGACAACGGGAACCGTAAAGTGGTTTAATCTCCAAAAGGGTTATGGCTTCATTGCACCGGACAATGGTGGCGGCGATGCTTTCGTCCACATCAGTGCCGTTGAGCGTTCTGGTCTGAATGACCTGCGCGAAGGCCAGAAGGTCGGCTTTGAGCTGGTCGCTGATAAGAAGAGCGGCAAGATGTCAGCTGAGAACCTCAAGGTTCTGGGCTAATAGCGGCTTTGAGTTCCCAACGCCTCCCATTGCGCTTGGCGCTTGCGAGATTGTTTTAGGGAACTGAACAACAAAAAGGCCCCGCGCCTCTCGAGGCTCGCGGGGTCTTTGCTTATGGATCTGATAAATAGATTTATCGACGCCAAACCAACGAGACTGCATGATCCTTATGGGATTTTGCTCATTCATCCCATCTCAGAGACATTCCGGACCCCATGACGCACGACAAATCCAGCCGTTTCGATGCCAGACTGACCCGCGCCGCCGAGGCAAAACAAGCTGCCCTGCAGAAGTTCAAAGAGCGCCAGGACGCAAATAGCCCGGAAGCGCAGGCTCGTCAGGAAGAACGGCTGAAAATTCAGGAAGCACGCGCCTTGCGCGAAGCCGAACGAGCCAAAGCCCGCGCCGAGGCAGAAGAATTGGCTGCAAAGGCTGCTATAGAAAACGCCGAAAATGCCCGTCTGCAAGCCGAACTTGATGCTGCAAAAGCGATCGAACTGGCTGCAGAGCAAAAAGCCCAACGCGACGCCCGTTACGCGGCCCGCAAGGCCCGAAGCAAGTAATCAGGCGTAAGGTATTCGGCAAACGCCCAATCCCCATACCGTGATCATGCCCGCCCTTTGGCGAGCATTTGACTGTGTGCCCTGCTGATGACCGATCCGCGGACCGGCCTCATACTAACACCATCAATCAGGCAGCAACCTTCAAGCGCACAGAATCTGGGATAGGTAGCGGCTGGTTGGGGCTGTCCATGAACTCGACAGTGGTGAACAACAAATCCGTCTTGCCTATATTCTCGACACTATGCAGCAAATATTCACCTGCGGCGTAAGTCATGTGGCGGGTGTCGCCGGGAGAATAGGACACCTCTGTGATGGTGCCGTCCTCGAAATAGCTGCGTGACTCGCCACGGCTGTGGCAGGTCCAGAAATAATTCAGAACATGACGATGGAAGGAGCACCGGTATCCTGGCTTCAACAGCAGATGCCAGACACGCACCTGTTCGGTTTCCGACACCAGAACACTGCCAACCACACCACTCATCGTGTTGGATTCAATGTCCTCCTGCAATTCCTTTGGCCAATGGGCGCGGCGATTATCCTGTACCATCGTCATGTCTCCTTCAATATCAATGCTGGATCAGGGAACCAGAATGGTGGCACCGGTGGTTTTGCCTGCTTCCAAGTCAATATGGGCCTTGGCTGCATCTTTCAAAGGATAATGCTGACCAATGATCGGCTTTAATTCGCCACTGGCAACCATACCCAGTACTTTTCCTGCTGACATGGCATAATCTTCCGGGCTGGAGCAATAGTGGACCAGTGTCGGCCGGGAGAAATACAGCGACCCCTTCTTCTGCAACAAGCCTGCTTCAACCGCCGGAGGAGCACCGGAGGTGGCCCCGAACGAAATGAAGAAGCCTCGCGGTGCCAGGCAATCAAGCGTGGTCTCGAATGTCGCCTTGCCGATGGAGTCAAATACGACCGGAAGCATTTTGCCACCGGTGATCTCATTGACGCGGGCCGTAATATCCTCTGAATTGCGATCGAGGACGACATGATAGCCATTGGCCATTGCCAGCGCGCATTTGTCCTTGCCTGCGGCCACGCCGATCAGCTTGATGCCGCGCGCTTTGGCCCATTGGCCGGCCAAAAGGCCGACACCGCCAGCCGCTGCATACATCAGCGCATAGTCACCGGCTTTCAGCGAGACAGAGCGATCCAGCAGATATTCAACCGTCATGCCCTTGAGCATGACAGCAGCGGCCTGTTCATCTGTCACACCCTCGGGGATAGGGAACAGCCGCGCAGCTGACATCACACGGCGGGTGGCATAGGAGCCGATATCACCGCCCTGATAGGCGACGCGATCCCCCACTTTGAGGTGGGTCACATCCGGTCCAACGGCCTCCACCACACCCGCGCCTTCACTGCCTATGCGGCTCGGCAGCGGCAATGGATAGACACCGGCGCGATGATAGACATCGAGATAGTTTACGCCGACAGCCGTCTGCCGAACAACAGCCTGACCTGAAGCAGGTGTGCCGATCTCGACGTCTTCAAGCACCATCACCTCGGGCTTACCCTGGCTTTGCATCACGATCGCATAGGATTTCATGGTTTCATCTCCGTCAGATTAGGGAACAATGGTAGGATGCTCGAGTGTTTCAAGAACAATTCGCTTGGCGCCCTCGACATGATCTTTGGCGAGCGACAGTGCATGGCGGCGATCACGGTGCTGGATCGCATCGATCATAGCCACATGTTCGCCAACAAATTCCTCACGGCCCTTTGGGCCTGTCAGCGACACGCTGGTATAGGTCAGACGATCGAACTGTTCGATCACATCGCGGGCCACGGCTGTCAAACGGGCATTTCCGCACAAATCGGCAATCGCGATATGAAAATGGCGATTATAGACGATCCAGTCCGTCAAATCAGCGCTGTCAGGTCCGCAGCGATAGGCATCGAGACTCATTAAAGCCTCGTCGGATTGGTCCATCGCGCGCGAGGCACATTCGCGTTCGAGGATTACCCGCATATCATATAATTCCCGCGCATCGGTCAGCGAGACTGGTTTCACGCGATAGCCCTTGCGTGGCAAAATCTCGATCAGATTCTGCTCCTCCAGTTTCAGCAAGGCATCCCGGATGGGTGATTTCGATACAGCAAAGCGTTCAATCAGCTCGCGCTCCTGAATTTGCGATCCCGGGCGCAGCGAGCATGACAAAATATCGGCCCGCAAAAGCCGATAGATTGTGGTTCTCGCCAATTCCGTTACCACCGTCACGCGATCCCATCTCCCTCCTGCGCCATCTCGCCTCTGTGATAGAGATCATTGTCGGTCGTTGCACCATGAAGCTGCTGCTCCTGTGTCCCGACTTGCGCGACATTGGAGTTACAATTTCTGATCCTGTTTAACCGAAAATCATCCTGTTTGATATTTCAGTTAAGAGGCTGGCGTCAATATCAGCAATGCTTTTTGGGCATGATATTTGAACATAGCATGAGAGTGTTGACATTGATCGGCAATATTGTGGAATATCAGACCTTATAAAAATACAGATCAGCAGCCCATCGGGAAGAAACACATTCGGAAGTGCTTTTTCGCACCGGGCTTGCGCAATCAGCGTGGGCCTGTTGCATGGACCGGCACAAAATTGTCAGCTATGTGATTTTCCTACTAACCAATTCGGCCGGATCGTTTTAAGGACGGTCTGTCCTGTTCGATCGGGAGGTTTACCTTCCGGCATCCCACCTTTGAGCGAGTTGACTATCATGGCAAAAGCGAATTTCTCCGGCGTTCTGGTTCCGGCCATTACCCCCTATAAAGCCGATCTGTCGGTGGATACGGTGCTGTTTGGCAAAGTGTGCCATTGGCTGATGGCGCAAGGCGCCAATGGTCTGGCGGTGTTCGGTACTACTTCGGAAGCCAATTCGCTGACCAATGCCGAGCGTAAATCGCTGCTGGAAGATCTGGTGGCTGGCGGTATCGACCCGTCCGTGCTGCTGCCCGGCACCGGCGAATGTTCGCTAATGGATACGGTCGACATGACCAGACATGCGGTGTCACTGGGCTGTGGCGGCGTCTTGATGCTGCCGCCCTTCTATTACAAGCCGGTTTCGGATGACGGACTGTTTGCCTTCTATTCGGAAGTGATCGAGCGGGTCGGCTCGTCCGAACTGGGACTGTGGCTCTATCACATCCCGCAAATGGCCGGTGTGGGCGTGCCCCATGATGTGATCGAACGGCTGATCAAGCGCTATCCGACCACCGTGCT
>CANGQA010000064.1 GCA_947455995.1 Hyphomicrobiales bacterium
GTGACACGACATCCATTTATGCCAGCACCAAAATCTGTTGCTGTCGAACCTGTTGCAAACGAACAACCGGCACCGGTATCTGCCGATATCCAGAAGACTTTGAACAATACGGATTTCCTGTCCTCCTATTTTGCGGAAATTCCGCAAAAGAAGGCAGTATCAGGGGTTAGTGATCCCGTTGCCAAAGCCCCCTTTGCAGGTATCATTCCGCAAAAAAGGCAGGACACACCGACCACTATCCCGGCGGTTGCGGAAACGGCCCCCAAAGAACCTGTCAATTTATCTCCTTTTCAGAAAGCTCCGGCTTTCTTCGAGCCTGTGGTTCCGCCACAACCGTCGCCCGCGCTCTCCCCAAATCACGTTGCTGATACGATGATGGCGGCTTTTATTAAGGCCAATTTGCTTCCTACATCGCCGGTTGACTCACCAGCAATCAATAAGCAGCCTGTTTCTGCTGCTGTTTCTAAGCCGTTTGTGCCCGAAACACCTGCTGTAACGGATGCCAGACAGCCTTTCGCTGTGAACCGCGAACAGGATTGGAATAGAGAAATCCGGGGTGAACCATCCAAACCCGTCTTTTCCGCTGCCGGCAATACCGATCAAACACCCTTGCAGGGCTTGATATCCGATCGTACCGCCGATGTTTTTTCAGCCTCTCTGTCCAGCCTGGCCAATGACGTCAAAACCGACAAATCCGGTCGCGTCTATCCCCGTCTTGATGAATTTGTGGCCGAGTTGATGAAGCCACTCGTCAGTGATTGGATCAATCAGCATCTGGAGCGGATTGTTGAAAGGGCCGTGCGCGATGAAATTAAGCGGGTCAGCAAGATGGCGCGTTCTTGATTTCTGGTTTTTTTAAGACCAGCGCTGCACAAGATCTGTTTTTTTTAGCCAATCCAACAAGACGTCCATTGACGAATGCGTCAGCCTCGGCGATTTAACGGGCATTGACTTCTCATGCCTGCATCAGAATTTGTGGCTGTTTTGCCATGAATGGATCTGGCCGCTTAGGATATTCTGATCATGATGGAAAAAACCTTTGATCCCGCGAGCGTTGAAAGCCGGATCAGCAGCCTGTGGGACACTGAGGAAGCCTTTAAGGCAGGTCGTGCGGATCGTCAGGGGGCAGAACCATACACAATCGTGATCCCGCCACCCAATGTGACCGGTTCGTTGCATATGGGGCATGCCCTCAACAATACGTTGCAGGATATTTTGTGCCGTTTTGAGCGGATGCGTGGCCGCGATGTTTTGTGGCAGCCTGGCACCGATCATGCCGGTATTGCGACGCAAATGGTTGTCGAACGCAAATTGGCGGCTGAAAACAGGCCCGATCGCCGTATGATGGGTCGTGACGCGTTTTTGAATGAAGTCTGGCAGTGGAAAGAGGAGTCGGGCGGCACGATCAATGGCCAGTTGAAGCGGTTGGGCGCCTCGTGCGACTGGTCGCGCTTGCGCTTTACCATGGGCGACGGCTCACCCGATGACCAAATGGTGCGTGCCGTCACCAAAGTTTTTGTCGAATTGCACAAAAAAGGGCTGATCTATCGCGCCAAACGCTTGGTGAATTGGGATCCGCATTTTGAATCTGCCATTTCCGACCTGGAAGTGCTGCAGGTGGAAAAGCGCGGCAATTTCAAATGGGATCGTCATCAGGAAGAGCCGTTAAATCTTTTACCACTCGGCAAACAGCTGGATCGTGATCCGTCTGGCCAGCTCTATCATATCGACTATCCGCTCGAAGGCGCGGTCTATGACCCCGAAAATCCGGCCACATATATCCGGGTGGCCACGACCCGCCCGGAAACCCTGTTGGGTGATACGGCGGTTGCCGTGCATCCGGACAACGAAACTTTGAAATCGCTGATCGGCCGTAACGCCGTTTTGCCGCTGGTCGGACGACTGATACCGATTGTCGGGGATGATTATGCCGATCCGGAAAAGGGAACGGGCGCAGTCAAGATTACTCCTGCCCATGACTTCAACGATTTTGAAGTCGGCAAGCGCCACTCGCTTGAGCAGATCAATATTCTCGACTCCAAGGCGCGGATCACCATCAAGGGACAACACGCTTTTGCACAGGCCACAGAAGCCGCACTTGGGCTGGATGGCATGGACCGTTTTGAGGCACGAAAAGCCATTCTCGCTCTCTTGCATGAAGCGGGAGTGTTGAGCCAGATCGAACCGACAACCATGATGGTTCCGCATGGCGACCGTTCCAATGTGGTGATCGAACCTTGGTTGACCGATCAGTGGTATGTCGATGCCAAAACGCTCGCTCAGCCAGCCATGAAAGCAGTGCGCACAGGCGAGACCAAATTTGTGCCCGAAAACTGGGAAAAGACCTATTTTCAATGGCTTGAAAACATTGAGCCCTGGTGCATCTCGCGTCAATTATGGTGGGGTCATCAAATTCCGGCGTGGTACGGTCCTGATGGACATGTGTTTGTTGGCTATGACGAGGCCGAAGTTCTGACACAATCTCACAGCCATTATGGCAATGCGGTCGAATTGACGCGCGATCCTGACGTGCTTGATACATGGTTTTCCTCGGCACTTTGGCCATTCTCGACACTTGGCTGGCCTGATGCGACACCAGAAGTGAAACGCTATTACCCGACCAATGTGCTGGTGACGGGGTTTGACATCATCTTTTTCTGGGTTGCACGCATGATGATGATGGGTATCGAATTCATGGAGGTGCCACCTTTCAGCACCGTTTATATTCATGCCTTGGTGCGCGATGAAAAAGGCGCAAAAATGTCGAAGTCCAAGGGAAATGTGATTGACCCGATTGCTCTGGTCGACACCTATGGTGCAGATGCGCTGCGCTTTACCCTGACGGCGATGGCCGCACAAGGCCGCGACATTAAGTTGTCAACGCAACGTGTTGAAGGATATCGCAATTTCGCAACAAAACTCTGGAATGCGACCCGATTTGCCGAGATGAACCATTGCGCCCGAATTGACGGTTTCAATCCACGTTTGACAACCATAGCTCTCAACCGTTGGGCATTGGGCGAATTGGCACAGGCTGTCACCGATGTGACGCATGCACTCGAGGCCTATCGCTTCAACGATGCCGCCAATGCAGCCTATCGTTTTGTATGGAACAGCTTTTGCGATTGGTATGTCGAATTATCCAAACCAATCCTGACGGGCGAGGACGGACCTGCCAAGGACGAGACCCGCGCCTGTATTGCTTATGTGATCGACGAGATTGCCCGGTTGTTGCATCCGTTCATGCCGTTCTTGACGGAAGAATTATGGGGACTTTTGGGCGCGCAAGGCCCCAAGCGCGAAGCGATTTTGGCCCTGTCAGCCTGGCCCGATGTGAGCGGATTGGGGGATGCCGATTCCGAAGCCGAAATCGGCTGGCTGGTGGATCTGGTCTCAGATATCCGTTCGGCCCGCGCTGAAACCAATGTGCCCGGTTCGGCACAAATCCCTCTGGTTTTGGTGGCAGCATCCAGTCAAACCAAGGAACGTGCCGCCCGCTGGAGTGATATGATCAAGCGTCTGGCCCGCGTGTCGGATGTGGTAACGGCCGATGTCGCTCCGTCACAATCAATCGGTCTGGTGATCCGTGGTGAGGTCGTGGCCCTGCCACTCGAAGGGATTATAGACATTCCAGCGGAACGGCAGCGGTTGAACAAGGAAATCGAGAAAATCGATAGTGAGGCCATCAAAATCGAGAACAAACTGGCCAATGCCGATTTTATGGCGCGCGCGCCTGAAGAAGTGGTCGATGAGCAACGTGAACGTCTCGAAGAGGGCCGAAGCCGCCGGATCAAACTGGCCGAGGCCCTGTCCCGTCTGGGATGATTTAGTCTTTGGCGTCCTGCCGCCTGATGCTGAAAATCATGTAATCGGCATGATCTGTCTGGTTGATCAGCTGATCACCGAGTGTTGCAACCAGATGTGGAATGTCGATCCTTGCCATCGGATCGGTACAGATGACCTCGATCAGTTCACCAGGCCCGAGCCCCAACAATGCCTTACGGGTTTTGAGCGCGGGCAGTGGGCATTTAAGCCCTTTGAGGTCGAGGGTGTGGGGCTGGATGTGTTGGTCGATCATATCTGGCCTATGATATCCTGTATTGAATGACAGTGGATTTTTGAGCATCATTGTAGTTATTGGCATTGATAGGCTATAAGACAATAGGGTTTGTGAGTGTAATATCATGCCGCGGGCAAGACCTTGTTGTTTTGATGATAGGCTGGCTCTGTGTTGAGGGTGGAATGAAAGTTATCGGTTTTGCCGGTTGGAGTGATGCAGGCAAGACGCATTTATTGCGTTTGCTGATTCCTTCGTTGTTTGCGCGCGGCTTTACGGTTTCAACCATCAAACATGCCCATCACACATTTGATGTCGATGTGCCCGGAAAAGACAGCTACAAATTGCGGCAGGCGGGAGCCAAGCAGGTTCTCGTATCCTCACCAAGACGTTTTGCATTGATGCACGAATATAAGCAGGAACAGGAATGGGGTTTGCCTGATTTGCTGCGTCAGCTTGCACCTGTCGATTTTGTGTTGATCGAGGGTTTTAAACGCTGGAACCACCCCAAAATAGAGGTGCACCGCCAGGAATCCGGCAAGGAATTTTTGTTTCCCAATGACCCCAATATTGTTGCCATTTTAAGTGACCAGGTCAGCAAGAAATTGCCTATTCCGCAGATCGACCCCGATGATGTCGAAACTGTTGGCGAATATGTCATGAAACATGCCATCGAATTAAAGCAATTGCTGCCTTTGCTGCATGAACGGAAATAGCGTTTAGATATGGCCCAACTCTCCCCAGATCATCTGGCATTCGGTCAAGAATTGCTCAAGGTCGATGTTCTGCTGGCCCGCTTCTCCAAGCAAATCGACGTGGTGGCCGGGGTTGAAAGCCTCCCGCTCAGGCACGCCGCACAACGTGTTTTGGCCGAAGATGTTTTAGCCCCATTGCCTCTGCCCGGTTTTTCAAATTCCGCGGTGGATGGTTACGCTGTTCCTTTCGCCTTATTGACCGCCGATCAGGATACGATCCTGCCTGTCATAGGGCGCGTGGCTGCGGGAGAGGCTTATTCGGGGCCTTTGGGTCAGAGTGGGGCGATCCGTATTTTTACCGGCGCACCGATGCCGGAAGGATATGATACGGTTTTCATGCAGGAGGATATCCATCTCTTTGATGATGGTTCGCATGTCAGCCTTCCGAACGGTCTCAAAAGGGGGGCTAATTGTCGTTTAGTAGGCGAGGACATATCTGCAGGTGCGGTTGCACTGAAAGCGGGCGTGGTGCTTGGCCCGGCCGAATTGTCGCTGGCCTCCGCGCTCGGCCTGTCGCATCTGCCCACGCGCCGCCCGTTGAAGGTGGCTGTTTTTTCCACCGGTAATGAGGTGGTCGAAGCAGGGCACAAGCTGGACATTGGCCAACTGTATGATGCCAATCGGATGATGCTGATCAGCATTTGCGAGCGTTGGGGCCTTGTCGTCACAGATATGGGGATTTTACAAGACGAGCGATTGGCAATAGGTGCCGCTTTGGCTGATGCGGCCGGCTATCACGACCTGATCCTGACATCGGGTGGTGTATCGACCGGCGAGGAAGACCATGTCAAAGCCGCATTGAACGATCAGGGGCGTATGGATGTGTGGCGGGTCGGGATCAAACCGGGGCGTCCACTTGTGGTTGGCGAGCTCGGGTCTTGCCTGTTTGTAGGCCTGCCGGGCAATCCAGTGGCCGTTTTTGTCACAATGACAGCTATAGTACGCGGATTGGTTGCATGCCTGAGGGGTGAAGCAAGGGCGAAGCCAAGCCATTTTAATGTGCGCTCAGGCTTTGCGTATCGTAAGAAGCAGGGGAGGCTGGAATATGTGCGTGTTAGCCTCTCGCAAGCCTCTGACGGCGTCTATAGCGCCATCAAGCACCCGCAGGATGGCGCAGGGGTCATCACGTCACTCACTGAAACAGACGGATTTGTTGTTTTGGATGAAGAAAACACGCAAACCAGCCCTGGCGATCCAGTCTCTTTCGTCAGCTATGCCGCTAGTTTGTCATGATCACAGCAAAGACGCATAAATTCGTTCGGCTTCTTCCAGATCATCGGGTCGGTTGGCATTGAAAAACGGATCATAGGGCGTTTGCTGCCAGATGCTCGTGGCAATGCCGTAGCGCGCTGTCCACACATCAATCTTTCGCAGGCCCTCAACCACCAAAGCCTCGCGCAGGGCCTCGCGCAAACTGACAGGCCAAAGACCAAACGGCGGTTGGGTCTGATCACCTGATTGGGCACAGGCCAACGGCGTTCCTGCCCGTGAACGGGCCTCTTGCAAACATTCGACAAGATCGCGCGGAATGAAGGGGCTGTCGGTAGCGACAGAAGCGATATCGGTGATATCCGGCCGGTGTGCGGCACAATAATCCATCGCTGCCAAAACGCCTGCGAGGGGGCCGGCATAATCGGGCACGCTATCGGCAATCACAGGAAGACCATAGACTTTGAAACGGCCGGGATCGCCATTGGCATTGAGCACCAAACTGCAGCATTGGGATTGAAACCGTTCGATGACATGATCCAAAATAGGGCGCCGGGCCAACAGCCGCAACGGTTTGTCACCACCACCCATACGGCGGGCCAATCCGCCAGCCAGCAACACACCCATAGGTTTAGTCATGATCTGAATCCGAACCCTTGCGGCGCGATTGAAGGGATTCATCCTGGATATAAGCCAGATTTTGATCGTAGGTGATGCGGTTTTCACCAGATAAAACAACAAAACGTTTGCCGCGTGCCCGCCCGATCAGGGTTAAGCCGCATTGTTTGGCCAAGGCAACACCCCAAGCGGTAAAGCCTGAACGTGACACGAGGATCGGAATTCCCATCCTGACAGTTTTGATGACCATTTCAGAGGTCAGACGGCCGGTTGTATAAAAAATCTTGTCGGCTCCAATGACGTTCTGGTCGAACATCCAACCCGCGATTTTATCAACCGCATTGTGACGGCCAACATCCTCCATATAGACCAACGGCTTATCCTGCGCGCACAAAACACAGCCATGGATCGCGCCAGCAGTGAGATAGAGTGAAGGGGTTGTATTGATAATCTGGGTCAGCGCATAGAGCCACGAGGTTTTCAACTCGGTTTGTGGCAATTTCACATCGGCGAGTGATTCCATCAGATCACCGAACGTGGTTCCCTGCGCACATCCCGATGTCAGCGTCCGTTTTTTGAGTTTGTCTTCAAAATCAGTTTCGACCGGAGTGCGGACAACAACGACCCCGAGATCGTCGTCATAATCAATGCCCGTCACCTCATCGTCAAATTGCAGCATGTTCTGGTTGAGCAGATAGCCCAAAGCAAGATAAGCGGGATGATCGAGGATGGTCATCATCGTCACGATTTCACGGGCATTGAGATAGAGCGTCAGCGGCCGTTCAACCGTCACAGACAAAGTGACAGGATCACCCCGCTCATCAAAGCCAGCGACACGCTCTGTAAGAGCAGGATCGTCCGGGTTTGGTCGGAGCCTGTAAGATGACAGGGTTACAGAAGAAGGGGCATTCGGGGCCATCACGACCTCCAAAAAAAGGGGTGGTGAGCTCGGAGGGACTCGAACCCTCGACCTACAGATTAAAAGTCCGTTGCTCTACCAGCTGAGCTACGAGCTCCCGAAGCCGGGCCTTGCGTAATCTGCATAAGCCCAATGGTCAAGTGCAGATATCAATAAGATGTCGATTCATTACGACTTTGTGGCAATGAAGTCACCAGGTGAATCAGTGCCCGGTCGCTTAAAACAAGGCTTCTCTCCTTCGGACGCAGCCAATTGATGGCATCAGAAAGAATTTCGGCATCTGCCAGTTTTGCCTCGGCAATTGCCCGATCCGAATCAATATCGCCACGGTGGCGGCGCGGAAATACGGGGAGCATGTCGATATGAGCTTGCTGAAGGACCTTGTCGATCCAGAGTGCTTCCAGTCCGTCAGCCGTGTCGAAATTGGACTGTTGATAATCTTTCATCAGCGCATTGGCGCGAAGAATGACGGGAGGAACCGATACTTCCTCGGGGGTAAGCAACAGGTTCATGCGTTTTAATGCAAGACCCAAGGCAAGACTTGATGAAGCCGCTGACAGAGGCACTGATAAAATCAGCCCGACAATCGTGGGTGACATCCAGCCGAACAACGAGGGCGAAATCAGATAGGCTGTTACCCCTGCAACCAGACCCATCACCACATGCCAACGATGGCGTTTGATGACGGAGCCAAAAGGAATTGAGCCATCATCACGCCGCTGCGGGTTCCAGCCCGTATCCCGGCCGAGCAGGATTTGAGTTACTGCACCCGACTGGATGACCATCATAATGGGGGCGACCAACGCGGAAATCAGAATTTCAATGCATGTCGAAAAGAAGAGCGCGATCCCACCACCACAGGCGCGCCGTTCTGGAGGACGAATCAGGGTCAGAAAAAGTCCGAACACTTTTGGCGCCAGAAGGATCGCCATCGTCAGTTCGAACAGATGCAATGCCCGCTGGGCATCAAAGCGAGGCCAAGCCGGAAACAGGGAGAATTGCTGGGTGAAATATTCCGGCCTCACCCAATAGGTTTGAAGAACCAGCACCATACCGACCAATAATTGTGCCAGCCAGAATGGAGAAGCGAGATAGGACATGATCCCGGTGGCGAAATGCTGGCGTGTCGACCACGTCAGGCCTTTGGCCCCGATTACCCGCAAATGCTGCAAATTGCCCTGACACCAGCGGCGGTCTCTTACCGAGAGATCAATAAGAGAAGGAGGGCTTTCCTCGTAACTGCCCGTCAACTGCGGCAGCATATAGACCGACCAGCCCGCACGGCGGATCAGAGCGGCCTCGACGAAATCGTGACTGAGAATGTGACCACCAAAAGGCGGTTTGCCCGACAGTGTCGGAAGGCCGGCATGATCGGCAAAAGCCTTGACCCTGATTATCGCATTATGTCCCCAATAATTCCCTTCACGCCCTGACCAAATAGCAAGACCGGTGGCAATCACAGGGCCATAGATGCGGGCGGCAAATTGTTGCAAACGCGCAAACAGGGTATTGCGGTTGGTGACCAGTGGCAGGCTCTGGATGATGCCGGAATCGGGATCCGATTCCATCGCCGCCGTCAGCGCCGTAATGCAATGACCTGTCATGACACTATCAGCATCCAACACCAGCATATGTTCGTAGCCACCGCCCCATCGGGTGACAAAATCCTCGATATTGCCTGATTTGCGTCCGATATTTCTGGGACGGTGACGATAATAGAGATTGACCTGGGGCAAACGCGACCGCATGGCCAAAAATGTCCGTTCTTCGGCAACCCAGATATCCGGATCGGTGGTGTCTGATAGAACAAACACATCGTAATGATCGAGCAATCCTGTGCTCTCCACCTCCTCGATCATCGCCTGCAATGCTGCAAAAATACGCGAGGGAGCCTCGTTGTAGACCGGCATCACCAAAGCGGTTTTGGCTTTCAGACTGGTTGGGGTGATATGGGGTTTGGATTTGGCCAGCAAAGACCCGAAACCCAGCAATGATGAGGAGAATGCCAGCGCAATCCATGAAAAATTGATTGTAAACAGCACCACCAACAACCACTGCAGAATGGTGACGGAGGAAACCGAAACAACGCCGTACATTTCAAAAGCGCCATAGCCTGTCAGCATAAGCCCGCCACCGAACACGAATAATCGGCTCAGGATCGGCTTGGCATGACGGACTAGCGGTTGGCGGCGTTGGCTTTTATCAAAACGGGACAGAGCCTGCGAAGGCATCGGCAGCGGCGTCTCAGGGGGCAAAGCGGGTTTTGGCGCGCTTAAATTTAGGCTGGTATCGATCGATATATGGGTCATATATGTTCTCACGCCGTCCAGCGATAGAGCCAGGTTTCGGAAGTCGGCTGATCGTTTTTGGTGAGCAGCAAACGCAATTCCGACATGGTATCATTACCCGGATCAAGGTCGAAACTGACCCGGCACAGATGGCGATCCGGATAGAAAATTACCTTGATACGGCTCAATGTCCCAATCGAACTGGAAAGAGAAGGTTTGATCGTAGACAGTTCGTCAGCAAGTTTGAAACGGTCATCGCTGAATTCGACCACAAAGCGCCTTTTCTTGCCGCTGACTTTCCCGATGCGTGTGCCGCTGACAACAGCCAGAGAGGGGCGTTCGGGCGGTTGCCAGCACCAGAATTGCCGATAAACAAAGGAGTGTTCCTGATCCGGCACAAGCGGCTGTTTCGGACGCCAAAAAGCAACGATATTGTCATTAACATCATTGTCTGATGGAATTTCGGTCAGTTGGACCGAACCCGCTGACCATTCACCAATCGGCTCATTCCAAATGGTCGGGCGCTTTTCAAAGGCCTGCTCATCGTCAAGAAAAGTTGCAAAATCCCGGTCGCGCTGCAACAAACCAAAGCCGCGCGGCGAGGGATCGACAAACACAGAAATCTGAAGGGCCTGCGGGTTGTTAAGCGGCCGCCAGACCCATTCATCATTGCCGTTTTTAATCTGTAATCCCGAAGATTCATACGCTGCAGCACGGACATCATCGATATTGCGGCGAGAATTTGGGCCGAAATAATAAGTCGCCGTCATCCCGCCGATACCATAATTGTCGACAGGCACACGCGGGATCAAAGTCATTTCCGTATCAATGATTGTGACCTCACCACTTTTGATGGTGAACCGATAAGCCCCGGTCACACTCTCGGAGTCGAGTAAGGCATGGATGATGATCGTATCGGATGCGGGGCTTGGCTTTTCAAGCCAGAAAGCGCGGAAAGACGGGAATTCCTCCCCTTTTTGGTCGCCAAGTTTCATGATCAAGCCGCGTGCTGTTGCACCAATGACCTGGTTTCTTGCAGCCGATCGGTAGAAGGTCGCCCCCTGGAAAACAGCCACTTCCCGCATAGGGCCATCCTGCGCATCACCAAAAAGGCGGAAGCCGGAAAAACCGAGATTGGGAAGGGTTTCAGGCACATTCAACTTACCAAAATCGAACTTGTTGCGCTCATAAGCGATCCGGCGGATCAGGCCATCTTCGATAACATGCAGGGCCGTTGGGGCTTGGAAGGCAAAACCGCGATGCAGCGGCTCTATGGTAAAACCGCGTCCTTCCTTCTCCCATAAAAAGGTACTTTGTTGGGCTTTGATTTGCGCATAGCCATCAGCATCCAGATTGGTGAAAACATCAGACAGCTGGCTGACCGGCCCCTGATAGGGGCGTTTGGACAATACGCGCGCCAGTTCCAGCACATTGGCGGCCGAAAATTTGCGGCCATCGCCCAACAACACACCAAGCGATTGCTGGAAGAGGGTTTGCTCCTGTGCCTGCACCGGGACAGTCGTCATAAAACCCAAACCCGCACCCAATCCTGCCATACCACCCAGCACGCTGCGGCGGGTGGGGACGAAGTCCGGATTATTGTTCATCTCAGGATGCATTGGCATTGGGAAATAACCGATATTCGATTGGGATTTGTGCAAAAAACAATGACAGTATCGATTTATTATCACACTTGAGGCAAGATGCGACAAATCTTGCTGATCATCGTTAAAGTGTGGCGCCTTTAGTGTGAAGCGCTGCTCTGTTGAGAATGTCTTAACACTCTTACTGTTGAACACATATGGTCGAATAAAGGAGAGCGAGTCACTCCATGCCATCATCACGCATTTTGCAGAACACCGATCCCTATGATTCCAGAAAGTGTCTGTCGATTATTCTTGCCGCAGGTGAAGGCTCGCGGATGCGTTCCCGGACACCCAAAGTTCTGCACCGCATCGCAGGCCTGTCGATGCTCGGCCATGTGCTCAACGCTGTGAGCGAAGCCGGGGCTGACAAGGTTGTTGTGGTGGTGGGACCGGATCGGCACGATGTCAGTGATGAAGCCAGAAGCATACGTCCCGATGTTAACATTGTCACTCAGACTGAACGCCTAGGTACGGCCCATGCGTGTCTGATGGCAAGAAGCCAACTTGCCGAACATTTTGACGATGTGCTGGTTGTCTTTGCCGACACCCCGCTGGTCAAGGCCGCGACCTATCAAGCTTTGCGGACCAAAATCCAGCAAGGAGCCAGCGTTGCCGCTTTGGCTTTCAATGCCGACGACCCGACCGGATATGGCCGCTTATTGTTGGAGGGCGACACTCTCAGTGCCATCCGCGAGCATAAAGACGCCAGCGAGCAAGAGCGTCATGTCGGTTTGTGCAATGCAGGGCTTATGGCTTTTGCAGGGAAAGAAGCCCTGACCATTTTGGATTCCGTCTCCAACACCAACGCCCAACATGAATTCTATCTGACCGATTGCGTCGCCATTGCTGCCGCACGCGGGTTGCCTGTCACCTATGCCCTGGCTGACCAGCACGAGGTGATGGGTGTCAATGACCGCGTGCAACTCTCGCAGGCTGAAGGGCATATGCAACACCGTTTGCGCGCGCGCGCGATGCTGTCAGGCGTGACAATGATTGATCCCGCCAGCGTAACGTTGAGCCATGACACCATATTTGGCCGTGATGTTCTGATCGAACCGCATTGCGTTTTCGATTTGGGGGTCAAGATCGAAGACGGAGTGACCATCAAGGCCTTTTGCCATCTCGAGGGTGCGACCATTGGGCCCGACAGCGTGGTGGGTCCCTATGCCCGTCTGCGTCCTGGTTCCCGACTGGCAAGCCATGTCCGGATTGGCAATTTCGTTGAATTGAAAAATGTGACCTTGGATGAGGGCGTCAAAGTCAATCATCTGACTTACCTTGGCGATGCCAGTGTCGGCACCCAGACCAACATAGGGGCAGGGACCATTACCTGTAATTATGACGGCTTTGCAAAGCATAAAACCACCATTGGCTCCGATGCTTTTATCGGCTCAAATTCGGCATTGATTGCTCCCGTCACTATTGGCGAGGGCGCCTATGTCGCGACCGGATCGGTGATTACCGACGATGTTCCTGCCGATGCGCTGGCAATTGCGCGCGGTCGTCAGGTCAACAAACCACATGGCGCTTCTGGTCTGCGGCAAAAACTCTCGACTAAAAATTGATAGTTATCAACTTTCTCCGTCTGTTTTCTCATGCTGTTATGCGATGATAACTAAGTTGATTTGCTTTTGATGCTGTTGCCCGTCACCACAGGGTATATGTTTGGAAATGAGGTTGCTATGTGCGGTATCGTTGGCATTTTGGGAACACAGGAAGTCGCACCTTTGCTGGTCGAGGCACTAAAGC
Source organism: Hyphomicrobiales bacterium (assembly GCA_947455995.1). Classification (GTDB taxonomy): domain Bacteria; phylum Pseudomonadota; class Alphaproteobacteria; order Rhizobiales; family Beijerinckiaceae; genus CAIYZJ01. The sequence goes on from CANGQA010000064.1 coordinate 13,242, forward strand.
GGCTCGAATATCGCGGTTATGATTCTGCCGGTATTGCAACGCTGGAAGACGGGCATCTTCACCGTCGCCGTGCCGAAGGCAAATTGCGCAATCTTGCCGACAAGTTAAAGCTGGAGCCCCTGCATGGCCTGATCGGCATCGGCCATACCCGTTGGGCCACCCATGGTCGCCCTGTCGAACGCAACGCCCACCCTCATGCCACCGACAGGTTGGCGGTTGTGCATAACGGCATTATCGAAAATTTCCGGGAATTGCGCGACGAACTCGAAGCTGACGGAATTGTTTTTGAAACCGAAACCGACACCGAGGTTGTGGCGCATCTGGTGACACGGGCTTTGCGGCAAACCAATGACCCCCAAAAGGCCGTCAGTGAAACACTGCCTTTGCTGCGCGGCGCCTTTGCCCTCGGTTTCATATTCGACGGCGCCCCCGATTTGATGATTGCGGCCCGTCAAGGCGCACCGCTTGCCATCGGTTTCGGTGAGGGAGAAATGTATCTTGGTTCGGATGCGCTGGCTTTGGCCCCGTTTACCGACCAGATCACCTATCTCGATGATGGCGATTGGGCCGTGCTGACACGCAAAACTGTGAGTATTTACGACAGCCATAACATGCCTGTGTCACGACCTAAAATCCGGTCGGCAGCTGGCATGATGTCCGTTGATAAAGGCAATCACCGCCACTACATGGCCAAAGAAATTCACGAACAACCTGAGGTGGTTGGCCGTACGCTTTCCCATTATATCGATATGGGACAATTAAGTGTCCGCCTGCCACTCGATACGCATATCGACTGGACAAAGATCGACCGCCTCACCATTGCTGCCTGCGGAACGGCCTATTATTCCGGTTTCGTGGCCAAATACTGGTTTGAACGCTTTGCCCGTATGGCGGTTGATATCGATATCGCATCGGAATTCCGTTACCGCGAAGCCCCTTTGTCCAAAGACGGGTTATCGATCTTTATCTCCCAATCGGGCGAGACTGCAGATACGTTGGCAGGTTTGCGCTATTCCAAATCATGTGGCCAGACTGTCCTCTCTGTCGTCAATGTCCCGACCTCGACCATTGCTCGGGAAAGTGATTTTGTCGCACCGACTTTGGCCGGTCCAGAAATCGGTGTGGCTTCAACGAAAGCCTTCACATGCCAGATGACCGTACTGGCCTGTCTGGCCATCGCCGCGGGGCGCGCACGCGGAACTTTGACGCAGGAAGAGGAAAGGGCACTGGTGATGGAATTGATCGCCATACCCGGCCTCATGGCCACCGCCCTCAAACAGTCAAAAAAGATTGAAAAAGTTGCCTATGATATGTCCAAGGTCAAAGATGTCCTGTTCTTGGGCCGAGGCACCAGCTATCCGATGGCACTCGAGGGAGCCCTGAAACTCAAGGAATTGTCATATATCCACGCCGAAGGCTATGCAGCGGGCGAGTTGAAACACGGTCCGATCGCGCTGATCGACGAGGATATGCCGGTGATAGTCATCGCCCCGCGTGACGCCATTTTTGAAAAGACCATTTCCAACATGCACGAAGTTGCTGCCCGTGGTGGCAGGATTATTCTCATCTCTGATGAAAATGCAGCGCGTGATTCCTCGATCAACGTCGCAGCCTCTATTGCGATGCAGACAATGCCTGCCAATTTCGCACCGATTGTCTATGCTATCCCGATCCAATTCCTGAGCTATTATGCCGCCATTGCTCTGGGGACCGATGTCGATCAGCCGCGCAATCTGGCAAAATCCGTGACGGTGGAGTAAAGAGCAGGAGCCTTTCGATCATTTGAATAAATGATGATTGGTGATGGTTCTTATGCTAGTGAAGATCTGAAATCTGGTTGGTCCAGCGCAACTCTTTTTTCTCTTATTTTTGATCATTTCCACTGGCAGGACATAAAGAGCTATCATGCATGAAGAGACCAATTCTCTCCCACCGCTTTTTCAGGCTCCGCCGCGTGTCACACGGTTGACTGCGGGACAGCGTTTGCGGACCTATTTCCTGACAGGGCTGGTGGTTGCCGGTCCCTTGACGATTACCGCTTATATTACCTGGTCTTTCATCAAATGGGTGGATGGACTGATCAAGCCGTTGGTGCCGTCGGCCTATTGGCCTGATCGGTTTTTCGCTTTTGAAGTGCCAGGATTAGGTCTGTTGGTGGCCTTGGTTGGTGTGACATTGCTTGGCTTTTTAACGGCCAATCTGGTGGGACGATCCTTGCTTGATCTTAGCGAAACCGTATTGGGTCGCATGCCCGTGATCCGTGGTCTCTACAAGAGCATGAAGCAGATTTTCATGACCGTATTCAACGAGGAAGGCTCGTCGTTTCGCAAAGTTGGCATGGTCGAATATCCGGCAAAAGGCATGTGGTCTCTGGTGTTTATTTCGACCCCGCCGGAAGGGTCGGTGTCGAAAAGTTTGAAATCAGCGGGTCTGAATACCACTGACGATTATATTTCATGCTTTTTGCCGTGTACGCCTAATCCTACAACCGGTTTTTATTTCTATCTGCCCAAAAGTCAGGTGATCGAGGTGGATATGAAAACCGAAGATGCCGCCAAGCTCATCATGTCGGCGGGGATGATCCAGCCTGACCAGATGGTTCTGTCAGTCACCAGTCTGGCTTCACCTGCACCCAAACAGGAGTAACCGGCCAAACAGGACTAACCGGCTCTGAGCAATTTGATCGCCGCGTCCCGCTCAAACAGGTAAAGAAGCTGACGCAAAGCCATTCCGCGCTCAGAAACGAGCATCGGATCTTTGTTCAGTGTCAGTTTGGCATCGTCGCGTGCTGTCGCCAACAGATCACCATGCTTTTCTGGCAGAGCGAATTTAAAACCGGGCATGCCAGATTGGCGTGTTCCCAACACATCACCTTCGCCGCGCAATTTCAGATCCTCTTCAGCGATCAGAAAACCATCCTCGCTTTGCCGCATGATATCGATCCGGGCCTTGGCTGTTTCACCCGCTCCACGCTTATGCAACAAAAGACACGTTGATTGGGCGGCACCGCGCCCGATGCGACCGCGCAACTGATGCAATTGCGACAACCCGAACCGCTCGGCATGTTCGATCACCATCACGCTGGCATTGGGCACATCCACGCCAACTTCGATCACCGAAGTGGCAACCAGCAAGCGGGTTTGGCCGGAGGCAAACAACTGCATGGCTTCGTCTTTGAGGCTCGGTTTTAATTGCCCGTGCAACAGGCCGACTTGTGCGCCGAAACGGTTGGCAAGATCGGCAAAACGTTCTTCCACGGCCGTCAGATCCAACTCATCATTCTCGGTGACCAGCGGACAGATCCAGTAAACTTGGCGATGAGAATCTAAAGCGCGCGCGACAGCATCTGTGACCTCGCTGAGACGATCAAGACTGATGGCGCGGGTGTCGATTTTCTGCCGTCCCGGCGGCTTTTCCCGCAGAACAGACACATCCATATCGCCGAAATAGGTCAAAACCAGTGTACGTGGAATCGGGGTTGCCGTCATGACCAGCACATCGACCGCCTCGCCCTTGCGCGACAAAGCAAGGCGCTGATGAACGCCGAACCGGTGCTGTTCGTCAATAATGGCAAGGCCGAGACGGGCAAAAACGACATCATCCTGAAACAGCGCATGTGTCCCAATCAGCACATCAATGCGGCCTGCAGCCAGATCGGCCAAAAGCGCTTTACGCGATGATCCCTTGTCGCGCCCGGTAAGCAGCTGCACCGTGATGCCGATGCTGTCAGCCAATGGCTTGAGCGTGTCGAAATGCTGGCGGGCCAGAATTTCGGTCGGAGCCATCAATGCGGCCTGAAATCCTGCTTCGATCACATGGGCCATGGCCATCATGGCCACCACGGTTTTACCTGCCCCGACATCACCTTGCAGCAGGCGCAGCATCCGTTCTGGTGTCTCGAGATCGGCTTTGATTTCCTTGCAAGCGGTTTGTTGGTCTTTTGTCAGCTGGTAGGGCAGGGTTGCCAGCAAACGGGTTGCAAGCGTTCCGGATGCCGTTCGGGCAACTCCTGCGGCCTTTTTCATCTGGGCGCGCACAAGCAACAGGGCCAATTGGCTTGCCAGCAATTCATCATAAGCCAAGCGCATCCGCGCCGCTGTAATGTCGGTCATATCCTCTGGCCGCTGAGGATGATGGATTTGCAGCAAACTCTCTGAAAAAGTTGGATAATTATTTTGCTTAATCAGCGTGGGATCGTTCCATTCGGGCAAATCCGGCAGACGGGCGAGGGCCGCTTGCACCGTGCGCGCAATCATTCTGCTCGTCAGACCATAGGTTTGCGGATAGACGGGCTCTATCAAAGGAGCGCGGATAAATGCCGCCTCATCCATGATGCGGTCCGGATGGACCATCTGACGGTGGCCATCATATAAGGTAAACGAACCCGAGACATAGCGGATCTCGCCGATTGGCAGACTGCTTTCAACCCGCGCTGCGGCAGATTTGAAAAATACCAGTTCGATATCGCCCGTCTCATCCTCGCAAATCACCTTATGCGGCATATTGCGCCGTCCTTGCGGGGCGGGGCGGTGACTGAGAACGCGCAGTTTGAACGTGGTCAGCACATCCGGTTCGGCATCGGCCAATGTGGATCGCAAGCGCCGGTCAACCATTGTGCTGGGAAGATGGAACAAGAGATCCAGAACCAGAGCATCACGTTCAACAGGGGCCAACAGCTTGTGATAAAGCGCACCCAAGCGCGCGCCGACACCCGGCAGTGTCGTCAAAGGGGTAAAGAGCGGGTTCAGAACAACAGGGCGCATAGCCGGACACTATCAGGGCGAAGCAAGCCAAAAAAGCCATGCCTATGCAAAAACACCGGAAAATTCGGCAAAACAGCCTAGTTGTTGACCAGCGCTGAAATCCGCTCTTTGATCATATCGCAGGTATGGGCAAAAGCCTCTTCCTTGGCCTTGTCCGAGCTATGGATGGCTGTCGGATCCGTCACCGTCCAGATCGAGGTGGCCTGATGGCCGGGCCAGTTGGCCATCGCTTCACCATGCGAGCGGTCGCAAAAGGTGAAAATCATATCCATATCGGGGGCTTTCGGACCCGAGAATTGCGAGATATTCTTGGATGACAGGCCCTTGGTTGAATAACCACGCCTTTCAAGCTCTTTCAGGGCCATGGGGTGGACTGTTCCGGATGGTTCAACACCGGCAGAATAGGCGCGATATTTCAAAGCCCCGTCACTGTTCAAAATTGCCTCTGCCATAATAGAGCGGGCCGCATTAGCGGAGCACAAAAAAAGAACCGAATAAATCCGGTCGGCGTAGCGTATGCTCTCACTCATGATCGTCTCCACCCCAATCAGGGATATTCTTGCAAGAAGTGAAC
>CANGQA010000065.1 GCA_947455995.1 Hyphomicrobiales bacterium
ACCCGCTACATGACACTGGAAACTTTGGCCACAATGAGCGATGATCCCCTCGTCAGCCTGCCAGCTGTGTAGGCATGACATCAACCGCCCGGGCCAGCCCGAAGGCGGTCAGTGGTAACCAGAAGCTACACCACGAAATGGGACACGACCCCGTATTGCGGTTGATGCCAACCAATTCGGCAGCCGTTCGCGCAGAAACACCTGCCGCAAATTGCTCAAGTAAACGCTTTTGAATACTTGGTAAAAGTCTGCTTTTTTGTCTTTTTCTAACCATCTGACATAAATAGCTTTTTTCTGCTATCTATGTCAGCCCCTGGACTTATAATAACGAACGCCCCAACATGGGGATCGGCGGGATAACACCCGCGCAGAAAATGCTCCCGAAGGGGGCGCGAAGCGTCAAAATGGCCGCTTAAATTCTACAAATGTGCCCCGTTAAAAACGGGGGGATTACCACACCACCGATCTCAGCAGCTCTCGCGCGGGTGGTACCCTCGTAAATCGCCGCTAAGGCCAGAAGCCGCGCTTGTGCTCCATTCTTGGAGCGTTTGGCCTCCACCCTTAACATACGCGCATCAAAATCGTCACGAAGCTTAATAGCCATGGCAAAACTCCAATTTTTGCCATGTTGAATCAAAATCAAACTGATTTGGGAGTCGGGCAGACTAAAAAAATAGAGTCAGAATTTCTAAGATTGGGTATTAGATATAAGAAAATACGATAACGCCAGATCAAAGCAGTCTCTGGTATCTTTGTGGGACTTGGTTGACGATGCAGGCCATTTGATTATTCGGCTTTCTGCAATGGACCAGGGGATCAATGTGAGCGCTTTCAAGACAGCGATGCGGGTCAACCGGATCAGGATTTCACCCTCTGTGGCAGCCGCTTCTGTCGCGCGGCAACTCAAGGCCCAAGGACGTGATATTGTGGACCTGACGGTTGGCGAGCCTGATTTTGATACGCCCGACCATGTCAAAGCAGAAGCTGTCGCGGCAATTGGGCGGGGTGAGACAAAATATACTGCCGTCAACGGTACGCCCGCCTTGCGTGCTGCGATCCGTGCTGATGTGCAGCGTCGGTTGCATCTTGAATATCAGGATGACGAAGTTTGCATTGGCGGCGGTGCCAAACAGATTATTTTTCTGGCTTTGATGGGCAGTCTGGATGCCGGCGACGAGGTGATCATTCCTGCTCCTTATTGGGTGTCCTATCCCGATATGGTGATGGCCAATGACGGAACGCCGGTCATTGTACCTTGCGGCGAGGAACAGAGTTTCAAACTGACGCCGGAATCGCTGGAACAAGCCATCACTGCCCATACCCGCTGGGTGATCATCAACAGCCCAAGCAATCCGACAGGTGCTGCTTATACAGAAGCAGAATTCAAAGCGTTGGCGCTGGTGCTGGCCAAGCATCCGCAAGTCTGGCTGCTGTGTGATGAGATTTATGATCAGGTCTGGTTCGGGCAAACGCCCTGCCCAAGCATCGTGACTGTAGCGCCGGAATTGAAGGACCGGACTTTGATCGTCAACGGTATGTCCAAATCATTCGCCATGACAGGTTGGCGCATAGGGTTTGGACTTGGCCCTGTTGATGTCATCAAGGCCATCAACAAATTGCAGTCACAAATTTCATCATGCCCGTCTTCGATTTCGCAAGCGGCAACTGTTGCAGCATTGACTGGAGATCAATCCTTCATTGCCGAGACAGGCGTGGAATATCGAAAACGTCGTGATTACGCTGTCAAACGGTTGAATGCCGTCAACGGAATTCAATGCTCCTTGCCCGATGGTGCCTTTTATCTGTTTCCAAACTGTGCGGGAGTGATCGGCAAAACCACCCCTGAAGGCAAAACCATCAATAATGATCTGGATTTTGTGCTTTATTTGCTAGAACAGGCCGGCGTGGCCACCATTCATGGGGCAGCCTATGGATTATCACCCTATTTCCGTCTGTCCTTTGCCACGTCAATGGATATCATCAAGGAGGCTTGCGACAGGATTGAGCGGGCCTGTGACGCGCTGGTTGGTGGCTTATAAAACCATGTCTGGCCTCCACTGAACTTTTCAGCCATGATCGAAAACCGGGCTGGATATGCGAAAATCCTTTAGGGGGCGCATATCCGACTGTCCTTTGGGTGGGATGATCGTGGGTCGAGATGAGTGCTGATTTCAGAAAGCTCAAAAGCTTTGTCAAAATTGTCGATGCTGGAAGCGTATCTCGCGCGGCAAGCTTGTTGCGGATTGCACAACCCGCGTTAAGCCAGCAGATCGTAGCTTTGGAGACCCATTTTAAAACCAAGCTGCTGATCCGCAGCAATCACGGGATTGCGCCGACTGAAGCCGGTATGGTGCTGTATCGCCATGCACAGCTGTTGCTGAAGCAAATGGAACAAGCCAAAACCGAGGTTGCCACATCGACCCGCTCCGTAGTCGGGCATGTGTCAATCGGATTGGCGACCTACAGCAATTCGGCCAGCCTTGCATTGCCGTTTTTGCAGGAAATGAACCATCTCCATCCCGAAATCATGGTGCATATCAATGACAGTTTCGGACAGGTTTTAAGTGAACTGATTATGTCAGGCCGCATGGATATTGCTGTGATTTATGGCTCCGGTGCGATCAAGGGTGTGGAGATGACCCAACTGTTTCGCGAGGAACTCTGCCTTGTTATCCATCCCGACATGGCTCAACCCTTCCAGGGGAGCGAAAACCTGTCGCTGGCGCAACTCGCCGGAATGAAAATGTTACTACCCAGCAAAGGGCATTTTTTGAGACGGTTGATTGATGACTCTTTTGCCCGGGCGCAAGTCACGCCACATGTGTTTGCAGAGATTGAGTCAACTGCAACCCTTGCAGCGGCGGTCAAAGAGGGCTTAGGCGCAACCATTTTACCGCATTCGATTGCCTCAACGACGGCACAGAATTCGGGAGCGCTGATCTTCCGCCTCAAGCGCCCGACGATTGAAGCCGGTGTTTACCTCTGTATTTCAGACCATATGCCCCTATCGGAACCTGCTGTCGCAGCCCGCGCCGTGCTGTTGAATGTTGTTGATCGGCTGTCACGCATGCGCAATCCAGGTCATGCCTGAGAGATGCTTGTTATGCAAAAATCCTATAGCGCTAGAGGGTGCTTGTTTTATGCAAAGAGACAGTGAGGTCATAAACTCTTCTCTATGGTCGTGCCATTGATCGGGCGTGACTGTGGTTTGCATTTTTCTGTATTTGCGACACGAGGGGGGTCACATGACACTATCAGGAATGTTTAAAGGGTTTCCGCTGAAAGCCGCTGCCTTGTGTGCACTGGCTTTGACGGGTGGTTTTTTAAGCCAGGCACAAGCCCAGGATGGCGATATCCGCTTAGGCATCGTCAGTCCCAATACCGGTTCAAATGCGCGTTATGGCTCATTTGCCTTGCGCGGTGCGCAACTGGCTGTTGAAGAAATCAACAGCGCGGGTGGCATCAACGGCAAGAAGATCAAGATTTTCTCCGGTGACAGCCAATGCACACCTGTTGAAGGTGTGTCGGCCACACAGCGTTTGATCCAGGAAGATAAAGTCGGCTTTATCATCGGCGATATTTGCTCTTCGGTGACATTGGCGATGCAGCCAATTGTCGAAAATGCCAAAGTCTTGCTGGTCAATGCGGCCTCGTCCAATCCGGCGATTACCTACAAAGCGGGTGTTGGTGGCTTCAAATGGACCTATCGCAACTACCCGACTGACGAAGTGCGCTCGCTGGTGGTGCTCGACTATGCCACCAAGCAAAAGAATTTTACCAAATTCGCTGTTCTATCAGTCGACAGTGACTATGGCCGTGGCGCAATCAACTTCACCAAAAAATACCTCGAACGCTTCAAGAGCGAAATCATCAGCGAAGATTACTACAAGGACGGCGAAGTCGACTTCCGTTCTGTCCTCGCCAAAATCAAAAATTCCGGCGCCCAAGCCATCATCATGTATGGTCTGGCCGATACCACTCCGATCATTGCCCGCCAGATGGTTGAAACCGGCCTTGCCGGTAAAATTCCGCTGATCGGCAATGGTGAGTTCAATGCACCTGCGACCATCAAAGCAGCACCGACCGCTTTGAATGGCGCCATTGAAGCCGCCGCCTGGTTGCCCGGTTGGGATACGCCGCGCAGCAAGGAGTTCGTGAAAAAATTCGAAACAGCATATAAAGGCGAAACACCCAACAACCATGCCTATTCGCACTGGGAAACCGTTCATCTGATTGCCGCCACCATGAAGGCAGCCAACAGCACGGATGGTGAAAAGGTGCGCGATGCCATGGCCAAGATCAAGTTCGACAGTGCTGTCGGCCCGATCACTTTCGACGATCACAACCAGGCTCTGGTCCCGATGATCCTGCTGGAAATCGAAGGCGGGGCACCATCCATTAAGGGTGCCTTTGTCGGCTCGATTGATTATCCGAAAAACTGACCCGACATCAGATCAAGCTCAGGGTCAAAAATCATGCTCAATCTCCTTGGAGAACAACTGCTAAACGGAATTGTCACAGGGTCGGTCTATGCGATTGTCGCTGTCGGCATGACCATGACGTTCGGTGTTCTCCGGGTGATCAATTTTGCCCATGGTGAATATTTCATGGTGGGCACTTTTGCCTCGTGGTTCGTGATCGAGAAATTTGATCTTGGCTATCCGCAATCGGTGGTTTTTGCTGTCGCTTTGACCGCACTCCTGGCGATTGTGGTGGGCTATTTTCTGATGCGCAAAATGGTAGGGGCACCGTTTGAAAACGGTGTCCTTGCAACGCTCGGTGTCTCACTGATCTTGCAAAATCTTGCAGTTGCCCTGTTCGGCGGCAGCTATAAATTTTTCAATGGCGGCTATATCGAGCCTGTTGAACTGTTCGGATACGGACTGGCACAACAACGTATTCTCATCGTGATCGTCTGTGTGCTTGTCTTCATCGGGCTGGACTTGATGGTCACATATAGCCGCATGGGCAAATCGATGCGGGCGGTGTCACAAAACATCGAATGTTGCGAGATTGTCGGCATTGATGTGCAGTCGGTTGTCCTATGGACATTTGTGATCGGGGCGAGCCTTGCCGGATTGTCGGGTGTGCTGACTGCTCCGGTCAATGTCAGCGTTTATGGCGGCATGGGTGAATTGATCACATTCAAGACCCTGCCGATCATCATCATGGGCGGTCTTGGCAATGTGCGCGGCACTTTGATTGCAGCCATGATTTTGGGAATCGCCGAAAGCTTTGTCGCTGGCTTCATCGGTCTGCAATTCAGGGATTCTGTGGGTTTTGTCACCCTCATCCTCATGCTGATGTGGCGGCCGCACGGCTTGTTCAGTTTGCAGTCTAGGTTCTAACCGCATGGCTCCGGCCAACCCTTTCTCTGCCCGCTTGGTGCTTTGAATACAGGACGAGACGATGTCACAGCTGCAAGAGACACAACAAACCTGGCGCAGTGGATTGCGGCTTCCGGCCATCATCCTCATGGCTGGCCTTGTTCTGTTTGCCCCTGCCTTTGTCGGTAGTTACAGCCTGCATGCCGTGGTCATCGCTATGATCTTTTTATTGCCAGCTTTGGGGCTGAACTTGTTGGTTGGCTATACAGGATTGCTGTCGCTCGCTCAAGGAGCGTTTTTCGGGGTGGGGGCTTATGCCTCGGCACTGTTGTCGATTCATTTCAACACGCCCTTTTATGTAAATGTTGTCTCCGCCGGATTGATCTCAGGTGCGCTGGCGCTGCCTTTGGGAATTCCTGCGCTGCGGTTAAGGGCGACATCTTTTGTGATGTGCACTTTGGGCTTCATTGTGATCGGGCAAGCGATTTCCAAAAACTGGATTAGCCTGACACGCGGCGATATGGGCTTGTCGAGTGTGCCAAAACCCTATTTTGCATTGGGACCATGGTCATTTTCGGTGGTTTCGACTGCCGCATATTACTATCTGGCGCTGGCCGTTGCAGGTCTTGCCATTCTGGCCTTCTACCTGATTGTGCGGTCACCTGCCGGACGCAATATGATTGCGATCCGTGAAAACGAGACCCTGGCCGAGGCCGTCGGGATACCGACTTGGACGTATAAGCTGATCGTGTTTGTACTGAGTGCGATTTTTGCGGGGGTTGGCGGTTCGCTCTATGTCCATTATCTGACCGTGGTCAGCCCGCTGACCTTCCAGATGTATTATACGACCACCATTCTGATCATCGTTTTGGGTGGCGGTGTCGGTACCATTTCCGGCGTGGTCTTTGGCAGCATCCTGTTTGTCGCACTGTCAGAGTTTTTACGGGTTGCGCCTGAAATCCGCATGATCGCCTACGGAATCTGCCTGCTGCTGATCGTGTTCAAATTCCCTAAAGGATTTGCTCCCGTCATCGACAAAGTGTGGTCAGCATTGGGAGGGCAGCGCGCATGACAATGCCAGCCATTCTGAAGATCGAGCAGATCAGCAAATCCTACGGCGCGGTAAAAGCTGTCAGCGATGTTAGCCTTGAATTGCAGCGCGGTGAAATTCTGGGTCTGATTGGCCCGAACGGGTCAGGCAAATCGACATTTTTCGATTGCGTAACAGGTTTGGGCACTCCGGACCACGGCAGAGTTCAACTGGATGGCACTGACATTACCGGCTGGCCGCTCAACAGGATTGCGCGAGAAGGCCGCATGTTGCGCAGCTTCCAGAAAACCGTTGTGTTCAGCGCACTGGATGTCGAAGAAAATCTGGTAATTGCCGGACAGATGTTTGCCTTCGACTCGACCCGCGCCACATTCGGCATCGGCACCGAAACGGCCGCCATTGTGGAAGAATTACGGATCAGGGCGCGCGAGTTGATCAAGCTTACAGGTCTTTGGGACGTCCGTCATATGCCTGCGGGGAAATTATCCGGCGGGCAGCAAAAGCTGATCCAGTTTGCCTCGATGCTGATGCCAAAGCCCAAGGTAATTTTGCTGGACGAGCCGATGGCGGGCATCAACCCCAAGCTGATCGAACAAGTCGTGGAAGCAATCCGCTATGCCAATACGCAATTGGGGATCAGCTTCCTGATCATCGAACACAATATCGATGTGGTGACCAGCCTGTGCCAGCGCGTGATCGTGCTGGATCAGGGACAAATGCTGGCCCAGGGCACACCGCAAGAGATCGTTATCAACCCGCTCGTCAGGGAGGCCTATCTTGGTGGATAAGTCGGAACTGGTCATCTCGGATCTGCGCGCCGGCTACGGATCTCTCGATATCCTCAACGGGATTGATCTGGATGTCGGCAAGGGTGAATTCGTGGCTTTGATGGGCCCGAATGGCGCGGGCAAATCAACGCTGCTGAAAACCCTGTTTGGCCAGACAACAATCAAGAGCGGCAGCATTCTTTGGCAGGGTGGCAATATTGCCGGATTGCACCCGCGCGAAATTCTGTCGCGCGGCGTTTCCTACGTGCCGCAAGGCCGTTGCAACTTTCCGCTGATGACGGTGGATGAAAACCTGCAGGTTGCCGCCTTCACCATTGCTGACGACAAAGTGTTGAGTGACCGAGATTATGTCTACGAACTATTTCCGGCCTTGCAAGCACGGCGTTCGACGCTGGCGGGCAATATGTCGGGCGGGGAGCAGCAATTGCTCGAAATGGCTATGGCCGTGCTTCAACGGCCCAAAATTCTGCTGGTGGACGAACCTTCTGTCGGCCTGTCACCGACGGCAATCGGGGTGGTGTTTGAAGAATTGCAGCGCATTCACGCCAATGGTCACACGATTTTGCTGGTGGAACAGAACACCAAGAAAGCCATGGCGGTGGCCAGCCGCGCCATCATTTTGCGGTTGGGCAAAGTGATCTGGGACGGCGCACCTGCCGACATTACCCATGACGAACTTGGTGAGCTGTTTTTAACCGGACGCATGGCCAAAGAGGATGCCTCGATGCCCTAGGACCGACCGGTCCTGTGGTGGCTCAAAGCCGTTGCCGGACCAATTGACAACCGACCGCTGGGAGGTGGCAGCCTGCACCGGCGGCCTACCCCATCCCATACTTATCCAGACACTGATTGAGGCTGTTATGGCAAAACTTGCATTTGATACAGGAGGCACTTTCACCGACTTCGCCCTTTTGGACGATGATGGAGAACTGCATCTTCATAAAGTTTTGAGCACACCAGCCAACCCCGCTGACGCTGTGGCACAAGGTGTCGAAGAATTGCTCGCCCTTCACGCCGGTAAATTCGAGATCCGCGAATTGCAGGTGTTGGGGGCCACCACCGTGGTTACCAATGCGGTTCTGGAGCGCAAGGGTGTTGAAACGGCGTTTATCTCGACAGCCGGTTTTCAGGACATGCTGCGCATCCGCAACGAAGGCCGCTACGATCTGTACGACCTCCAGCTCAAATATCCCGAACCGCTTGTGCCACGCCGTTCCAGTTACGGCGTCAGGGAGCGCATTTCGGCTGATGGCACGGTTGTGACTATTCTGAACGAAGATGATGTGCGCGAGATCGCCGCAAAACTTATGGACAAAGGCATTAAATCCGTCGCCGTGTGCCTGCTGCATGCCTATAAATTTCCGCAGCATGAGCGTCGCATTGCTGAATTGCTGAAGCTTTGCGACAAGGATATTTTCGTCTCGATTTCGTCCGACGTCTGCCCCGAAGTCCGCGAATATGATCGTGCATCGACCACGGTTGTGAATGCCTATACCCGCCCGCAAATGGCCGGACATGTCGCGCATTTGCAAAAGGATTTCCAAAGTCGCGGTATAACCCGAAATCTGCTCTGGATGACTTCGTCGGGCGGGCTTATTCCGTCAGACCGTGCCGCACAGCTACCCGTGCGTCTGATTGAATCCGGCCCCGCTGCAGGCGCTGTGGCAGCTGCCGAATTTGGCCGGATTGCCGGCGAGACCAGCGTATTGTCGTTTGATATGGGCGGTACAACCGCCAAGCTCTGCCTCATCCCGAATGGCGAACCGATGGTCGGCACCGATCTTGAAGTGGCCCGCCATCAGCGGTTCCGTCGCGGCAGTGGCTTTCCGCTCAAAATCCAGTCAATCCAGATGATAGAAATCGGTGCAGGCGGCGGCTCGATTGCTGTGCGCAATCCGCTCGGCCTGTTGAATGTCGGCCCCCGCAGTGCAGGCGCTTCACCCGGACCTGCCGCCTACCAGTTGGGCGGCACAGAACCCACCGTAACCGATGCCGATATCCTGCTTGGCTATATGGGCGTCACTTCTTTTGTCGGCGGCAGTTTCAAGGTCAGCAAAGAGGCCGCCCATGAAGCCATGAGTAAACTGGCGGAATCCTTGGGTGTCAGCATCGAGCGTTGTGCTTGGGGTATCCATGATCTGATCAACGAAAGCATGAGCGAAGCTGCAGCCATGCACGCGTCAGATCTGGGCGTTGATCCGCGATCGCTTCCGATGGTGGCGTTTGGCGGGGCCGGTCCGGTCCATGCCTATGGAGTCGCACGCAAATTGGGCATTACAAAAATTATCTGTCCGGTCGGTGCGGGTGTCACCTCGGCCATCGGCCTGTTGATTGCTCCGGTTTCGGTTGACCTGTCGGCCAGCCATCCCATGGCGGTAAGCCGTTGGGATATGCAGGGAATGAAAGACATTCTTGGAGGTATGGCTGCCAATGGCGCACAGGTTGTCACAGAAGCAGGCGTGCCGAACGATCAGGTCACATTTAAATATACCGTCGATATGCGCCATGTCGGACAGGGCCATGAGATCACGGTATCCCTGCCGGATCTGGCACTGCCGCAAGACCAATTCATTACTGAATTGCGCGAGAATTTCGACGGGCTCTATCGTGACCTGTTCGGGCGGACTGTCGAAGAATCCGGCATCGAGGTGATCACGTGGCGCCTACGGGCCAGTGGCATCAAAGATCAGGTCACCCGCCCCCACACAAGTTCCGGGCAGGGTAATGCGCTCAAAGGCCATCGTGATATTTACGTCCATGAGCGCGGACATACGGTCAATGCCCCAATCTATGATCACTACGCTTTGGCAATTGGTGAACGCATTCACGGACCAGCGATTGTCGAGCAGCGGGAATCCACTGTTGTAGTTGGCGATCATGCCACGGCCTATGTCGACCAGACCGGTAATCTGATCATGGATCTGCACGCCTGACCAATCTGCGCACAAACTTGTCACGGGACAATGAACATGCCGAAAACCCTTACAGATTTCAATGATCCGATTACCCTGCAGGTGATGTGGAACCGGCTGATTTTTATCGCCGATCAGGCCGACAATGTGCTGGGACGCACCGCCTTCTCGCCGATTGTGCGCGAGAACCATGATTACGTCACTGTCTTGCTGGACTCGCGCGGGCGGGCTTTGGCGCAATGCACGTGGTCGATCCCGGTGTTTATAACCTCGCTGCCAGCTGCCGCGCAAAACTACTTTCTCAAGGCCTATCCACCCGAAACATTGGAGCCCGGGGATGTACTGGCCACCAATGACCCCGAAATCGGCACGGGCCATTTGCCGGATGTGACCATGCTGACCCCGATTTTCAAAGGCGGCAAGGTGGTGGCCTATGCCGGCAGCATTGCCCATTTACCCGATGTCGGCGGGCGCCCCTTATCCCCTGATGCCACCGATATCTATGAGGAAGGCATCCGTTTTCCGATTATCAAACTGCACAAAGCGGGTGTTCCCAACAAGGATGCGCTCGATATCATTGCCTCAAGTGTGCGTTTGCCAACCGAAGTGCGCGGTGATCTGGATTCGATGGTTGCGGCCAACAATGTGATGGGCCGTGAATTGCTGAGGTTTATGGAGGAGTACGATCTCGATTCCGTTGACGAATTAGCTGATTCCATCCATAGCCGTTCGGAAATGCAATTGCGCAAAGCCATCAAGGCATGGCCGAATGGCACCTATCGGGCCGAAGTGAAACTTGACGGGTTCGATAGCGAAGTCGTGTTGAAGGCAGCGGTCATTGTGCGCGATGAAACCGTACATGTCGATTATACCGGCTCGTCGGATCAGGTGCTGCACGGCATCAATGTGCGCACCCATTATCGTTATGCCCATTCCGTCTATGCCCTGAAATGCCTGCTTGATCCCGAAACACCCAACAATGAAGGCTGCATCACGCCCTTTACCGATGAAGCTCCGCTCGGGTCTATTCTGAACCCGCATGCCTATGCAGCAGGCAACTCGCGCAATCTGGTCGGGCATGTCATCCCGAGCCTGATTTTCAAAGCACTCGAAGGGGTTGTGCCGGAACGCGTGCAAGGCGATAGCGGCGGCGCGCCAATCTGGGCGATGAATTGTCTGGGCCAGCGCAATGACGGAACCCAATATGGCGCGATCCAGAACTTCCATGGCGGCCAGGGTGGACGCATGAACAATGACGGTCTGGATACACTGTCTTTCCCATCAAATTGCCGCGTCACCCCGATTGAAATGTACGAGTTGGCCGTCCCCGTTCTGACCGAATGCAAGGAATTGATCGCTGATTCCGGTGGAGCCGGTGCGTTCCGTGGCGGGCTGGCGCAACGCTCAATTTTGAAAAACATCTCGAACAATCCGATGAGTGTTTACATGGCGACCGAGCGGGTTAAATTTCCTTGCTTCGGTGTCGTCGAAGGCCATTCGGGCACGGCTGGACGTGTATTTAAAAACGGGGTCGATCATTTCCCCAAAGGCAAAGTCGTATTACAACCCGGTGAAAGCCTCGGCTTTGAAACACCCGGCGGCGGTGGTTGGGGTAAGCCGAGTGACCGTACAACACAGGATATTGAAGCCGATTTGGCCGAGGGCTTTGTTACCCTTGAAGGGGTCAAAGCGGCATATGGCTATGAAAGGAAAATCTGATGTCGCGACTGGGTGGACAGATTGCAATTGTGACCGGAGCTGGCACCGGAATCGGTCGTGAAACGGCTTTATTGCTGGCCAAACAGGGTTGCCAGGTTGTGCTGGTTGGACGCCGTAAAGCTGTGCTTGATCCGGTTGTTGCCAGTATTATCAATGACGGCGGCAAGGCTGTCGCCCGTTCGGTAGACATCCAAAAGCGCAGTGAACTGGTGGAGTTGGTGGAATGGATTACCTCCGGTTATGGAATACCCGATATTGTCGTCCATAATGCCGGCAGTGCCAGCAAAGTGCTCAATGCGCGCTGGATTTCCGAACAGGAATGGAATTCGACGCTGGAGGTCAACTTGACCGCAGTGTTCAACCTGACGCAAGCGCTATTGCCGGGAATGTTGAAGCGTGGGAGCGGCACGATTGTGACAGTATCCTCGCTTGCGGCTTTACGCCCCAACCTGTTGGGTGGGGCAGCCTATGGAGCAGCCAAAGCAGCTGTGCTCAATTTTATGGGGCATCTGCACAACACCTTCCGAAATCAGGGTATTCGTGCCACCACCATTCTTCCGGGTGAAACCGACACACCGATCCTCAACAACCGGGCGCGTCCACCTAGCGAACAAGAGCGCGCACGCATGCTGGATCCTGTTGATGTCGCTGAAGCCGTGCTGCTGTGCTGCACCCTGCCTCTGCGTGCTGTGGTGGAAGAAATCCGCATTGCGCCGACATTCATGAGGGATACGTCGGCTGATATTGAAACCGCCCGCTGGGTCGGTGCACCAAGCGACACTTTCGACCTGCCTCAAAGCCACAAAAAATAAGGAGAGACGCGATGATCGGAGCTCAACTCAGGACGCGGCTGCAAAAGGGTGAGACCATCACCATGTACACCACCCACCAAACAAGCGCGACATTTTGTGCGCGCTTGTGCGAATTGGGTGCTGATACTGTGTTTCTTGATTGCGAACATGGCACATGGACGTTCGAGGACGTCAAGATCAGCGCCCATGCGGCCCGTGGCGCAGGCGGTGGCGCGATCGTGCGTCCTGACTCGCACCAGCAATCCCTGATCATCCGCTATCTCAATGCCGGTGCGGACGGTATTATGGTACCGATGGTCAATACAGCCGCGGAGGCAAAGGCTGTGGTCGCAGCCGTGCGCTATGGCTGCCAGACCAATTATCAGGACCGTCTGGTCATCGTCATGATCGAAACACTGGAAGCCATAGACCATCTCGATGAGATGCTGGAGGTCGAAGGCGTTGACGTGTTCTTTGTCGGCCCGGGCGATCTCTCACAAGCCATGGGCCACCCGGCCGCAGTGCCACCTGGCGGCAAACGGGCCCCGGAAGTGGTCGAAAAGGTTGAATTCATCACCAAAAAGATCAAAGCCGCAGGAAAAATTGCTGGTACACTGGTGACAGAAGATGATGTCGAACACTGGACTAAGGCCGGCATGCAATTCCTCTATATCCACACCGATCCCTTCTTGCGGGCAGGTATTAATAGGATCAAAAAAATTATAAAAGTGACCTGAAAAATTTAATTTTTTAAAAATGTGGTCTCAAATTTGAAGTGAAACACCCGGCATGACAATGGGTATTTCCATGAGACAGTCTTTCAAACACATTGACGCTTCCGAGCGGTCTTTAATTCAGCAGCAATTAAGTATCGGTCGAAGTTACTGTTCGATAGCTGCGGGACTTGGTCGATAGGCTTCTGCGATGAGCCGGGAAGTTGCGCGCAACAGTTGGGATATGAGCCGCTATAAGGCAGGCGCAATCTGCAACGATTATGACTCTGGGGATTGGGTATAAAACGGCAATCCGATCCTGCGCGCTCAGCCTTTTTTGTACAACGACTTCAAATCGATTTTTTCAAACTATTTCGACAAATAATATAAAAATCACCAGGCCGACGATAAACTTTCAGTGATTGCTGAGAATTGCGCAGGTTATTTTTTGAGGCTGTAGGTTTGGGCTTTCATGATTACCCCTGATTTAGTCAATTTTAGCCCCACCCTGCCCCACAATAACCACTTAAACTCCTTATTTTTCTATTTATTTCTGAAAATCGACGACTTTTCGGTAGGAATTCGGCCCCATCAGAAAGCAGCATAGCCCAGTCAACAGGCATTGAGCCCTCAACTGAGGGGTGTTTGAAATGCCAGATGAACGCATCATCGCTAAGATGAAACTGGTGCAGCAAAACCAAAAACACATGCAGAGCAAAGCGGAGCATCGCCGCAGCAAGGTGATTGCCAAGCTTGAAGAGCAGCTGGCTATGGCAGAAGTGCTGTGCCGCAATGAACCCTTTGCGATCAACAAACACAAATGGGTGACCAACAGCTTCGGGGAACGGATTGCGATTGAGACACACAAGCGGCTGCGGCCTTGGTATTGGATCAGTGCTGCGGGCTGTTTTATCAGCGTGTGGTATGGCAGCAGAGTTGTGACGCTTGAAAACAACCACACCGCTATTGATGTTGGCAAGCGTGATGAACTGCCAAAAATCATCAGCAACCTCATAGAAGCTGTGCAACATGGTGAGTTGGACATAGCGATTGACAATGCGCGAAAGCCATCCTGCCTACTATCATTCTAGCACCTACTCAGTGTCACAGGAGCTTGCTCTGCAACTCCGCGAAAATGGCCCCGGTGGAATTGTCTATAAAGCGTTCGTGCCGAGGATGGAGAATATACGGCCGTGTTTCGCCCCCGGTTACTTTCCAATCGTCGACAGGAACGGTACCTCTGCTACGTGTGGGATGGCAAGACCATCTCGACCATTTACGAGAAGAGGAGTTTCGAGTGACATCTGACGCCGGCGCCATCGCCAAAGCCGAAGGGCGGCGGGAAGACGCGCCTTGGCCCTCCCATCAATCGGCCGTCAGGCCCGCGCCGCTAGATAAGCCCGAGGCACAACAGCAGGGCTTCCAGTTCCGGCTCGACCGCCGCAGCCCGCAGGACGGAGGCCCGGTCAATCCGGCGCGCCAGTCCGGCGCGCGGCATCGGCTTTTGATACTCCGGCCAGGCGCGCACCAGTGCCCGTCCCGCTTCCGGCGTGTCGGGCGGGCGACGTGTTGCGTGTCCCTCCAGATGCCTCAGCAGAACCGCCTCAAAGCAGGGGTCCTGCCAGATGATCGTGATGTTGTTGTCGGCAGCTACGCGCCGCGCCCGCTCGGCCCGCTGTGGGTCTCGGACGGCCTGATCGGCATCAAGGAGCGCGAAGCGCTCTGCCGGCGCGGTGCGCGTCCGCCGCAAATGCGCGAGGCGTCGCACGGCCATGTCAATGCGGGCGAGCGGATCGCCCGCGCCAGGCCCCAGCTCCTCAATGACGAGGTGAACGGCGAGGTTCCCGTCGCGGATCATATCCTGCAGCAGGCCGGCGTAGCTGGCCTCTGACGCGCCCTCGCAGCCGATATAGACTGGGCGGCGCTGCGGAATGTATGGCGGGCGGCGACGGGTCATCCGAGGTGTGGAACCCCGCCATAGGCACCGCTGAGGTATTTGCGGTAGTGGTTCTCATCCCGGCGAACCTTCACGTCCATGAGGCTGTAGACGCGGGTTCGGCCCTGCCTGTCTTTCTCACAGACCACGATTTCCTCCTTGTTGAGGTCATCGAGGAGCGAGGCCGAATGGCACGTCAGCCAGAGCTGCGCATCGAACTTATTGCGGCCCGCCTTGTCGTAGAACCAGCGCACCAGCTCCGGCAGGACGACTGGATGAATGGCCGCATCCATCTCGTCGATGGCGACCACACCACCGCTATCGAGCGCCTGAAGGAGGAAGGGGAACATCTTGATGAAAGCGCGGGTGCCGTGGCTTTCCAGTAGCCAGGGCATTTCGACCTGCAGGCCAGAATGCTTGAACAGCGGAAAGGGGCCATCCGGCCCTTCCTGGAACCGCAGGCCTTCGACGCCCACGTCGATACGGCTTAGCTCATTGTTCAGCTTCGACAGGATGTAGGGCTGGCCCTTGAGGTAGTCGATGACGTGCTTGTCCACGAAGGTATGGACGGGCTCTATCTGGAACACGGCCTTCCGAGCCGCATCGACGAACACTTGAGCGGTCGGATGCTGGAATTTGGCGAATGATGATAGGACGGTGTGATTGTCGGCCAGCGTTTTGACGAGGTGCTGATAGCCGGAGAGGCTGAAAGCCTTGGAGCCCTTAACCAGCCCTTCGGCGTCGCGCTCGAAGAGCCGCTGCCATTTGCCCTGGCCTTGTGACTTCTGGTGCAGCGATTCCGCGAGGATACGACGGGCGACGCCCTCTTTGACCTCTATTTCCAGCTCGTAGCGGAAAACGCCGTGTTCAACCTTTTCGCCGGCCTGCGCCCGCTGGATCAGCTCCGGCGACACGTTCATGATGCCACCCAGCTCGATAGCAAAGCGAATAGGGCGCTCGCAGGATTCCGCGTCGTTGAACCGCTCGCATCCGACAAAGCCCGGCACCGTGCGCTGCACGCTGTCGCGCGCCATGGAGATGATGAATTCAAGCGCCCGTAGCGCCGTGGTCTTGCCCGAGGCATTCGCGCCATAGAGGGCAATAACCTTCGGCACCCGCACGTCTGCGCCCTCGAAAATCGGCACAAGCCGGCCTTCGGGGTCAGGAACCTTGCCGTCCACCGACAGGTCGAGCACCTGCGGGTCGCGGATGGAGTAGAAATTTTCGACCTCTAGCTTGTAGAGCATGGGGCACCTCACTTATGGTTATAGTAGCATTTTCAACGAAAATACGTCAATAACTTGATTACAGCCATATATGGGCATCCTGACGGCGTATGAAGGGGGGAGCTGGCCGGGTAAAGGAAACCGAGCTTGGCGGAACAGTAGGGCGTGCAGCATCATAGGTCAGTCTCTACCGGGCGGGCCCCATCGAAAACCTGCGAAAGCGCCGCCAAATTCCTCTTCCCGCAACAAAGCTGCGGCTTGCGGTCGCTTCTCGTTTTGCTACACTACGGCGCGTTTCGTATTACACTACTTAGAAGACATGTTTGAGTTGATTGGCATCGCCGTCTTTATCGCCGCACTTCTGGTATAGCTAATATGACCACTGACCAGCTAACTGCCATCATGGAAAGGAACAGTCTGACTGTTCCTCATTTGGAAACCCTGCTCGGTGTGAGCCGCAGAACCGTGTTCTACTGGCTGGCAGGCAACCCCATCCCCCAACCTGTTGCAATGGTCCTTATGGCCTTTGACGAAGGCCACCTGACCGAGAACTGGCTAGCGGAAACCATAGCAAGCCTCGCTAAGTAGACGCTACGCTTGAATCCTTTGAAATCCTTTATAATTTTCAATTTAAGATATTTAAATAGATAAATAGTTATATATATATTTGATACCTCTCAAAAAATATTAAGGCTATTTATCTATATAATATCTTATTTTAAATGATTTTATTTGATTTTATCTAATAGCTAACCTACTAATCTTCGCTATCTATAAAAAATGTAATTTTTCAAATATTTGGCTGAAAAAGAGACATCTATTCAGTCTGCTATACATAAAAAAAGGGGGGCCAGTTGGCCCCCTTCCTGCGTTTATGCCGTTTTGTATCGTCATGTGACGGTTTTGTTCTTCGGGTGGGTTGTTTCGGTGAGCGTAACTCTCTTTTCACCTACAAGCAGTAAATACGCTGC
>CANGQA010000066.1 GCA_947455995.1 Hyphomicrobiales bacterium
GCTGCATCAAAGCCGACAGAGGCAGAGCGGCCAGATCATCCGCCCGGATCGAGGACAGCGCCCCGCCGTAACGACCAATCGGCGTGCGCACCGCATCACAAATGAAGGCTTCGGCCATCTTATCCTCCCGTTTGTCTTTCCGATCGTCCGGATCATGTGTGTCCGAACCTGCATCTCAGTTTCTATTCACTGACCGACTGTTCGTTGCAATCGGTTAAATGATCCCATCCAACATTTCACATATCACTGGTGCCATTGGCGCCGCCAAAGCAGGCAAGCAGCCTGGGGTGTCATCCTATCAGGTCTGCTTGACGCCGCCATCCTGCAACCGATACAGCGCAATGACAGCGGCAAGGCCCAATCGACGGAAGGCATGGAACGGAAACGGTTTGATCGGCCGAAGCGGGAAAGGCAGTGCTGCCTCGTTGCGGTCGAGCACATAGGCTGCCAGTCTTGCGCCCATGGCCGTCTGCATTCCAACACCGCGCCCCATGCACCCAATGTCGATCAACAGGCCGGGTTCGGGCTCGTGCAAATGCGGCAGCATGTCCTGTGTGATCGCCACACGACCGCCCCAGCGATAGGCAAAGGGAACACCTTTCACCTGCGGGAACATCTTGCCAACCACCCGTTCCAGATGCGCCCAATCATCATCACTGACTGGTTCGCGGAACGGACCGCGCCCGCCCATCAACAGGCGGCCCTCATGATCAAGCCTGAAATATAAAAGCAATCTGCGTGTATCGGACGACACATGACCATTCGGAAAAATGGTTTTGCGGACATTATCCGACAGGGGTTCTGTCGCAATCTGGAATGAATTGACATCGATGATGGTGCGCTTCAAATCGGGGATCAATTGATCGGAATAGCCATTGGTACAAATGACGACCTTGCGCGCCAAGACCTGATGACCGCCTGCGGTGGTGACGCAAAAGCGTTCGCCTTGCTTGCTCAAAGACACCACGGGCGACTGGCCGTGGATGCGCGCGCCAAGTTGAAGGGCGATGCGGGCGATTTCGCGGGCATAGGACAGAGGCTGCACCGCGCCTCCACGCGGATCCATCCAGCCGCCCTGATAGGATTGGGTGCCCAAATGCTGCACCATATCGTCACGGCTCATCAACTGCGCGTCGACACCATGCTTGGACCATTGACGAACCCGTGACTGCGCCAGGGCCAACCCCTCGGTAGAATGGGCAGCCTGAATCCAGCCATTACGGACCATTGGCACATTCATCTGGTATTTGGCGATCAGCGCAAAAGCTGAATCGGCGGTGGTGGCGGCAAAGTGCAGCAAAGCCTTGCCCTTATCCTCACCATAGATATCGATCATTTCGTCCGGATCATATTTGAGGCCCGGAATCACCTGACCGCCATTGCGTCCCGATGCGCCCCAACCGGGTTCGCGCGCTTCAAGCAGGACAGGCTTCACCCCCGCTTCGGCCAGATGCAGGGCTGTAGACAAACCAGCATACCCGCCCCCGACAATGCAAACCTCCGCCTCTATGGTTTCCGCAAGAGCAGGAGTCGGCGGGGCGGCAACGGCGGTAGCAGCCCAAAGCGATGGTGCAAGCGGAAAAGGCGCGGTCATAGGGTTTCTCTAGGGTTATGGTGATGGGGCAACGAGCCTATTCGGCGTCAATGGGATGGGTCACACGGCGCAGAAAATCTTGCGTGCGGGGATGGGCAGGATGGGCCAGCGTCGAGCGCGCCGGACCCTGTTCGACAATCACGCCCTGATCCATGAAAATAACCCGGTCGGCGACTTCGCGGGCGAAAGCGATTTCATGGGTGACGATAATCATGGTCATCCCGTCTTTGGCCAGATCGCGCATCACAGACAGAACCTCGCCAACGAGTTCGGGATCCAGCGCCGAGGTCGGCTCGTCGAACAGGATCGCCTCTGGCTCCATCGCCAGGGCACGCGCGATGGCGACGCGTTGCTGTTGCCCGCCCGACAACTGGCGGGGATAAGCGCTTTCCTTGTCGGACAACCCGACACGAGCCAACAACTCGCGCCCACGCCTTTGTGCCGAAGCCGCGTCCTCGCCTTTGACGAAAACCGGTCCTTCGGTCACATTGTCCAGCACATTGCGGTGGGGAAACAGATTGAAGCGCTGGAACACCATCGAGACATTCTGGCGGATCGCGACAATGCTTTTGGCCTTGTTGTCGACCAGCGCGCCATTCACATGAATAGCTCCGCCTTCATAGGTTTCTAGCCCGTTGATGCAACGCAGGACCGTTGATTTACCCGAACCAGAAGGGCCGATGATACAAACGATTTCACCTTTGGTGATCGCCATCGAAAATCCGCGCAGCACATGGTTGCTGCCAAAGCTCTTGTGCACGTCTTGCAGGTGAATCATCAGCGCTGTCCCGAGGAGAAACGTTTTTCAAGATACGTTACAAGAGCCATCAATGGCAGGCTCATGCACAGATACATCAAGGCAACCAAGGTAAAGACCGAGGTGTTTTTGAACGTCGATGAGGCAATCAGTTTGCCCTGCATCGCCAATTCCGCCACCGTAATGGTCGATGCCTGCGAGGAATCCTTGAGCATCATGATCATGATATTGCCATAGGGCGGCAAGACGATGCGGATCGCCTGCGGCAGGATCACCCGCCGCATCACCATCCACCATCCCATGCCGATAGATTGCGCTGCCTCGATTTGGCCATGGTCAATGGCCTCAATCCCCGCCCTGAAATTTTCCGAATGATAAGCCGAATAGGCGATTCCCAAACCGATAATCGCGGCCTGCATTGCAGACAGTGTGATGCCGAGATCAGGCAGCACGAAATAGATATAAAAAAGCTGGACGATAATCGGAATGCCGCGGATAAAATTGACAAACAGCTTGGCCGTACCATTCAAAGCCCAAACCCCCGACACCCGCATCAAGGCCCACACCAGGCCCAGCAGCGTCGAGATGATCAAAGAGCCGATCGTCAGGCCGATGGTCAGCACAACCCCTTGAAACAGGATCGGGATAAATTCTGCTGCATCGGCAATAAATTTTTGCATTCCACTCATCCGTTGGCCAATCCGGCGGACACCGCCTCGAAACGAGACGGTGTCTTTGGCGTATCAAACCGGGCTTATTCAAGCCCCCATTTGGCAAGGATTTTCTTCACTGTGCCATCGGCCTGCATGGCGGTCAGTGCTGTATTGATCTTGCCTAACAATTCTGTTTCACCCTTGCGCACGCCGATACCGATCGAACCGGCCATGGTCGCCTTGTAGCTGTTGACAACACGGGCTTCGGGGAAATTGCCTTGCTGGATATTATAGGCCGCAATCGGATAATCGGCGAAGCCGGCTTGCAGACGGCCAGCATTCACATCGCGCAAAATATCTGGAATCGTGTCATAGATTTTAACATCGGTGAAGGTTTTCTTAAGTGGCTCGACATAAGCCGTACCGACTTGAGCACCGACCGCATAACCCTTCATATCATCGAATGAGACATAGGCTTTGGTGTCCTTCTTGGGCACGATCAATCCTTCGCCATAGGTGTAGATCGGATCCGAAAAGTCGATCTGCTCCTTGCGGGCGGGGGTGATGTACATTGCAGCCGAAATCAAGTCGATTTTACTGGTGGTCAATGCTGCGATCAGCGTGGAAAACTGCATCGGCTCGATCTGCACCTGAAAACCGGCGCGCTTGCCTGCCTCGGTCACCATATCGACCATCACACCTTGAATTGTGTTGGTCTTGGTATCGAGAAAAGTGAATGGAATGCCAGTCGGCGTAGAGCCAACCTTCAAAGTCTGCTGGGCCATGGCCGGAGTGGCCAGCATCAGCCCGATAACAGCGGTTTGGATGAGACGTTTCAAGGACATTGGTACCCCCAGTTGATGATCGGATGGCAAAGTCTACGCTGAGGGGTCGAGCTTGTGCAAGTTAATGCTGGTCCTGCTACACAAGGGAAATTTGCGTCAATACAGATTTTTTTGAGGAAATATGCTAGCAGACTTCAATTGCATGAAGCCGGACGGAAAGATGATGAAAAAGCCGCTCTATTCCGATGCCCAGATCAGCGAAGCGATCGGCATGGCCTGGGCGGATGATGTCTCATTCGACCAGATCAAACAAAAACTCGGCCTGAACGAAGCCGAGACCATCATTCTGATGCGAACCAATCTTAAACCGGCCAGTTTCAGGGCATGGCGCAAACGCGTCACGGGGCGTAAAACCAAACATGCCAAATTACTGCGCTTGCAATCTTTATGAAGCGACCATGGTCGAGCCTACAGGAACAGGCAGATGGGCGCTCGGCGCATGGCCGCGCTTGTAGGCCATCAGATTGCGGCTAAAGGTCATCACGATAATGCCATCCTGATTAAAGCCTTCCGTATCGAGATTGACGATTCCGGCATAAGGGCGGCTTGCGCTTTCTCGCTTTCCGGTCACTTTGCTGCGGGCATAGATCGTATCACCGACAAAAACCGGATGGGGTAATTTGACCTCGTTCCAGCCAAGATTGGCCATCGTGTTCAGCCCGAATTCTGCAGCCGACAGACCCGTCACAACCGCCAATGTGAAGGGGCTGGCGATGATCGGTTTTTTAAACGGGGTTTGCGCCGAATAATAATCATTGAAGTGGACCTGGTTGATGCCCAAAGCCAGCAACGTCAACCAGGCATTGTCGGCCTCGATCATGGTCCGGCCCATGCGGTGGGCGTAGATCCGGCCGACCTCAAAATCTTCAAAGAACATGCCTTCGTTGGAGGGCGCGCTCTGGACGGGGCTGGTATCGCTGGTTGTGGTCATGATCATGTCTTTCCGTATCGTCGGGAAAATAGGTCAGCCGATGACGCCGCGATGCTGCAACGCGTCGATTTCGACTTGCGAGAGGTGGAGATCGCGTTGCAACACAGCGGCCGTATGCGCACCGATCACAACCGGTCCGGGTATCGGCTTTTGCGGCGGGAAGTGCTGAAAGCGCGGAATGACATTGGTCATATGAAGCGTGCCCGAGTCCGCATCCTCGACATCAACAATGGATTGACGGGCCAGCACCTGCGGATTTTGAAGCAAACTCGCAACTGTTTCCACAGGCCCGACAGCACAGCCTGCCTCGCTCAAGAGGCGTGTCGCTTCATCGGCGCTCAATGCCCCGCACCACCGGTCAACCAGCTCGTCGAGCGCATCGACATTGGCGACACGCAATTCATTGTTGAGAAAACGCGGATCCTGACTCAACGCCTCTCCACCCAGTAAATTCAGAAAGCGGAGTGCAACAGGCTGCGTGCTGGCAGAAATGGCTATCCAGCACCCATCACGGCATTGATAGACACCGCGCGGGGCGCTGTCAGGCTTGCGCTGGGTCGAAAGGATCGGCGGATTGTCGGCATCATAGCTGATGATTTCAAGCTCCATGAATTTCAGCAAGGCTTCATAAATTGCCAGATCAATGACCTCCCCCTGCCCTGTCTTTTGCGCTCTGTAAAGTGCTGCCAGAATTCCGTTCACCCCAACCAGACCCGCTGTCACATCGCCGAGTGGAAAAGAGGTCAAAGCTGGCCGCTCGTTAGAAAAACCCCTGATGTCTTTGACAAGAACCGAAGATACACCGCTCATGGTTTCGGCCAATGTCCCAAACCCGTGACGCTCGCGATAGGGTCCGGTCTGGCCAAAAGCCGTCATCTGCAACACCACCAATTTGGGGTTGATGCGGCGTAATTCCTCGACACCAAGATTGTACCGATCCAGCGTGCCGGGTCTAAAATTCTCGATCAAGATATCAAACTGGCAGATCCAGCGCTTGATCAGCTCCTGCGCTTCGGGCTGATGCAGATCCAGCGCGACGCTGAGCTTATTGCGGCCAAGCGTACGCCAGTACAGGCCAATACCATCGCGCTGGGCTCCCATCTTGCGGCCGGTGTCACCACGTCCGGGCAATTCGATCTTGATCACCTCCGCACCATAATCCCCCAGAATAGAGGCGGCCAATGGCGCGGCAATCATGGTGGCCATATCAAGAACCCGCACGCCAGATAGCGGTCCATCATTGGGTTTGGGCAGAACAGGATCGGTCATCGCGCATCACATCTTTCGCAAAGTGATCATCCGGGATCATGGGCTTTCAAAGCCCATGATCCGCACAAGGCCAACAACGGCCGCGGATTGTCGGCTATTTCAGCCAGATATCGGCAAGATCCTGATAGATCATATGGGTTGGCGACATGGTCCAGCCCTGCACGCGCGATTCCATCACAACAATGCGCTGCCACCACAAAATCGGGATGGCATAGGCCTGATCGAGCAAACGGTTCTCGAACTGGCGTACCAGCTTTTTGCGCTCGGCCGGATCGACCATTTCTGCCTGACGATCAAACAGGCTGTCCAGCTCGCGGTCGATTGCGCGCTGGATTGCAACATCGGGGGCACGGTCTGTTGAAATATATTTAACAAGAACGTTGGTTGGATCATCACTGAATTGGGTGAAACTATCGAGCAGAGCCTCGAAATTCCCGGATGTCTGTGCGGAATACCAAGCAGCGATTTCCACCTGCTTATCCTCGACCTTGACGCCGATCTGGCGCAACTGATCGATGATAAACACGCCTGTCGTGATATAGGGCTGCTGGTTGCGGTTAATCAGTGTGAAAGACAGATTTTCATAACCAGCCTCTTTCAAAAGCCGTTTGGCTTCGGCCCGATTGGCTGCCATATCGCGGCCATAGCCGGGCCATTGCACCATTTCAGCTTCGGTGGCTGCCCATTTGGAACCGGGACGGACCAACCCGCCAACCGCCCCCAATTGTGACACCTTGCTCAGATTGGCCGAACCACCCCACCGATCAAGCGCAAGCGATATGGCCCGACGCACGCGCGGATCATCAAACGGCTTCTTCTCGCAGTTGAAATTCATCAGCATGTGCAGCATCCAGGGGCTTTCATGCGTTTGCGCATCCGGCCCTAGGGCTTTGACAATCCTGTCACGCTCATTAGGGGTAAAGCCACGGAACTCGGCCATGATCTGCTTGCCTGCCATGGCATTGACCATCGCCGAAGGCGTCATGGTAATGGCGCGAAATCCGTCGAGATAAGGTTTGCCGGCTTTGAAATAATCGTTGAACCGCTCGCCTACCCAATGCGAACCCGCCACATGTTCAACGAATTTGAACGGACCAGAGCCCATCACCGTTTTAACCGGGTAGCTTGGATCAGCCTTGAGCTTTTCCGCGCTGAAAATGGAATTCCACGGCGAGGCGAACGTATCCATAATGGAGGCGTCCACTTTCACCATTTTGAACACAATGGTCAAAGCATCAGGCGTTTCGATGCTTTTGATCTGGGTAAACGACGGCTGGCGGAACGAGGACACACCTTTCGGCGGGTTGCGCAGCCGCTCGTATGAGACCCTTACATCTTCGGCTGTCAACGCTGTGCCATCATGGAATTTAATGTTCGGATGCAGCTTGAAGGTATAGGTCAGGAGATCGGGACTGATGGTCCAGCTTTGCGCCAGATCGCCGATGATATTGGGATATTTGCCGGGCTCATAAGCCAGAAGGGTCGAATAATGCGGTGACAGCCGGTGCATCACGGCGAAGGTCGCGGTTTGATGAAGATCATAGGTTGGCGGCTCTGCCGTAACCGCATAAGAGAGCGTTCCACCTCTTTGCGGCTTGTCAGAAGGTCCGGTGCCCTGTGCCAGAGCATGGCTTCCCAAAGCCAGTGCAGGAAGCAGCATGGCTGTCCGGCGGGTCATACTATGGATCGTCTCGTTTCGTGAATCCCATGCCATGATTTTTGTCCTCACCTTGAAGTTTATTCAGTTTCTATATTTTGGGTCGAGCCAGTCGCGCAGACTGTCTCCAAATAGGTTGAATGCAAACACCGAAAGCGAAATCGCCAACCCGGGAAACAGGATCATCCACGGCGCCTCGTTATAGAAATTGGCACTATCGCCCGCCAGCATCAACCCCCAGGCTGGTTTCGGTTCGGAGACGCCAAGTCCGAGGAAAGACAGCGAGGCCTCCAACAAAATCGCCTGCGCGATATAGGCGGTCAACAAGACCAGAAAAGGCGCGATCACATTGGGCGCGATATAGCGCAGCAGAATATAAACAGTTGAATACCCCCCCGCGCGCGCCGCATCCACATAGGGTTGGGTTCGGATCGACAAGGTTGCGGCGCGGATCACCCGACACGATCGGGGGATGATCGGAATAGCAATCGCAAACACCAAATTCAGATCGATACCCAAAACAAGGGTCTTGCCCATCACCGCCACCACAACAAGGGCGAGCACAACAATCGGGAATGACAAGATGATGTCGATAAACCGCTGCAACAGCAAATCGATCCAACCACCATGAAAGGCCGAGGCAATGCCGATAGCCGCCCCGATATGGCAGCCGATCATGGATGACAGAAAACCAATCGTCAGGGCGGTGCGTGCGCCATAGACAATGCGTGTAAAAATATCGCGGCCAAAACTGTCTGTACCGAAAGGATGATCGGCAGACGGACCGCTCAGCATCGCACCGAAATCCACCGCTTCCGGATTATAAAACGTCACCTGCTCGGCAAAGACCGCGCAGGTGGCCATAACCAGAATGATCAGCAGACCCAGCGCACCCAATGGCTGCAAACGGCAGAACAGCACGACGTTTTTCAATACGCGATTGAGCATTGCCATCCTGTCCTCCCCTCACATACGCGTTCTTGGATCGAGAAAACCGTAAATCAGATCGACAATCAGGTTGACCGAAACAAAGATAATGGCCAGCAAAAACACGATGGTCTGGATCAGAATAAAATCATTCCTGATGACGGCATCGACAAACAGCCGTCCAATCCCGTTGAGATTGAATACCTGCTCTGTCACCACAAGTCCGCCGATAAGAAACGCGAATTCGAGCCCGATGATCGTGATGGCAGGCAGCAAAGCATTCCGCATGGCATGCTTGAATACAACCATGAATTCGCCAACCCCTTTGGCCCGTGCCGTGCGGATATAATCCTCCTGCATGACCTCGATGATCGACGAACGGATCATTCTGGCGACCACCGCAGCATAGCGATAACCGACGGCCAGTGACGGCCATATCAGTTGCGACAGATTTTTGACCGGATCTTCCAGGATAGAAACATAGATGACAGGTGGTGACCATTTGAAAAATGTCAGGAGCACCAGAATGATGATCATCCCCAGCCAAAAAGAGGGGACGGCTAACCCTGCGATGGTGATGATCCTGATCAGATAGTCTATCGGAGTATCCCGAAACAACGCGGCAATCGTGCCCAGAGGAACAGCGATCAGCACAGCCACAAGAGCGGCCATGATCGCCACCTGAATCGACAGGCCAATGCGCCCTCCGATTTCTTGGGCCACCGGACGCCCCGTCCACATCGAATGACCGAAATCGAAAGTCACAAGCCCTTTCATCCACAAATAGAATTGTTCGGGCAATGGTTTGTCCAGGCCCAATCTGGTCCGTTCGTCATTGATTTGCTGCTGCGTGACCCGCCCGCCATCAGAACGCATTTTCAATTCGACCACATCACCCGGGACAATGCGGATCATCACGAACGTGATCAGGGCAATGCCAAGCAGGGTCGGGATCATCAATGCGATGCGGTTCAGGGCATAACGGATCATCAGGCACTCACTCGCTGGTTCATGGCCATCGAATGATGGATGCAGGCGGCAAAATGATTGGAAGAGATTTCTTCCAGCACCGGATTGACGCGGGCGCACTCTGCCGTGGACATCGGGCAGCGGTTGGCAAACAAACATCCTTGATGGCCCGCAAACACCGAACCGACTTCACCTTGAAGAATTTGGCCCTGTCTTGCGCGCTCTATTTCCGGATCGGGAACCGGTGCGGAGGCCAGCAAAGCGCGGGTGTATGGATGACGTGGATCCTCATAGAGACGGTCACAATCGGCTTCCTCCACCACCTTGCCGCGATACATCACAATCACCCGGTGCGAGATATGGCGGACAACCGCCAGATCATGCGCGATAAACAAATAGGACACGCCCAGTCTAGCTTGAATTTTGGCTAAAAGATTGATGATCTGGCCTTGGATAGAGACATCGAGGGCTGACACCGGCTCGTCGCAGACGATCAGATCGGGACCGAAGGCCAAGGCGCGCGCAATGCCGATCCGCTGCCTTTGCCCGCCGGACAACTGATGGGGAAAACGGTCCTTCACATCGCGCAGCAGGCCGACCTGATCAATCAATTCATTGACGCGATCCTGTGCTGCCTTGGGTGGCAGGGCCAGACATTGTATCAATGGCTCCAACAAGGTCTCGCCCATTGTCATGCGCGGATTGAGAGAGGCATAGGGATCCTGGAAAATCACCTGTATGCGTTGCCGCAAGGCCCTTATGCGTGCCGCAGTAGCCGTGATCACGCTCTCGCCGTCAAAACGGATATCACCTGAATTGGTGCTTTCGAGTTTCAGGATCATCCGGCCCACAGTTGTTTTGCCACATCCTGATTCACCCACCAGACCAAGTGTCTCGCCGCGTTTGATGGTGAAGGACACATCCTTAACAGCATGCAAGGCCGTTGCAGGGGAGAACCAGCCCTTGCCCGCGCCACCAAAATATTTGTTGATATGGGCGACCTCCAGCAATACGTCGCTGCGCGCCAATTCACGCTCTGCACCCTCAGCAAAAGGCTTCACATCGGCAGGCAGGGCGTTGTCCGAAAGGTGACAGGCCACTTCATGGCCCCGAGAGGCAATCAGCAATGGTGCTTTGTGCAAGCACTGATCGGTAACCAGATCGCAGCGCGGAGCAAAATAACAGCCTTGGTGCTTGTCATACAGATTGGGGGGGTATCCCTCGATCGTTTCGAGCAAGGCTCCTCTTGCCCGATCGAGCCTCGGCACAGATCGCAACAAGCCACGCGTGTAGGGATGGCGCGGGGCTTTGAAAATGCGGTCCGCCGGGCCCTGCTCGACAATACGGCCAGCATACATGACTGCCACTTTGTCAGCATAACGGGCCACGATGCCCAGATTGTGGGTAATGATAACCAGAGTAATCCCAAGGCGGCGTGTCAGATCGCGCATCATTTCAAGAATTTGCGCCTGGATCGTCACATCAAGTGCGGTTGTCGGCTCATCAGCGATGATCAGGCGTGGATGGCAGGCCAGCCCGATGGCGATCATCACCCGCTGCCGCATTCCACCGGAAAACTGGTGCGGATACTGGTCCAGCCGCGTTTCCATATCATTGATGCCGACCATCGCCAGCAATTCAACCGCACGATGCCGCGCCTGCTCGACCGACATGCCGAGATGATTGCGCAATGGCTCGGTGATCTGGTCACCAATGGTCAAAACCGGATTGAGCGAGGTCATCGGATCTTGAAAAATCATTGAAATATCGCGCCCACGCCTGTGGCGCATCTCACTGTCGCTTTCCTGAAGCAGATCGCAACCATCAAACAGAATACGCCCGCCAACGATGGAGGCTGCGGGCCTCGGCAATAGCCGCATCACCGAAAGGGCGGAAACCGATTTGCCGCAACCACTCTCCCCCACGAGCGCCAGCGTCTCACCTTTGTTGACCGACCAACTCACCCCATCCACAGCCCGAAAATGTCCGCGAGCTGTGTTAAATTCGACCCGAAGTTGATCAACATACAGCAGGCAATCATCGGATACAGACCCGTCAACAGGCCTGGTTTCCCCATTGCCTTCTTGCGTTTGCTTTTGGGAGACGGTCGAATGGCCCATGCTTATTCCTAATTTTATATAAGATATAATGCATTATTTTAACAAGGTGACAACCTCTTGTTTCGCTTCGTTCTTTCCCATCGAACGATAATCCAGCCATAGGTGACGGGGAAGAACATAAAGTAAATAATCGGGGAAAAATTTCGCGCCAGAACCACCGGTATTTCGGCCAGACTGTCTCAAAACGGGTGGGTGCGTCCGTCCCAACATTCAAAGCAGCCTGTTGTCTTCACTGATAAAACCGAAAAACGCTGCATCAGTCCTTGCGCTGCCTCTTGGGGAGTGATCTGGGCGTAATGACCGCCCATATCGGTTTGCACCCAACCCGGATGATAAATTCCGACCGGAATGCCTTCAGAACGCAAATCGACGGCCAGATTGCGGCCGAGATTGAGCACAGCTGCTTTAGAGGCGCGATAGATATAACTGCCACCAGAGGCAGTGTTATCAGAACCCATTTGGGATGAGATGATCGCAATCTTGCCCTTGCCCGCTCTCACCTGCGGCAAAAAAGATTGGATTGTGAGAAACACACCAGTGACATTGACAGCAAAAGTCTCTGCCCAGTCTTGCGCACGGTAATCCCGTTCGAGCTGATGCCCTTTTTCAAGATAGACCCCGGCATTGCAGACCAACAACGACAATGGCTTTGCGGCCAATCGGTCGGACAACTGCCGATGGGCCTGAGGATCTGTCACATCCAGCATGTGCCAGTCGATCTCTCTGCTTTGTGACGGAAGAGATCCCCGATATGTCGCAATCACCTGATCGCCCCTATCGGCCGCACACTGGGCAAGCGCCAGACCGATCCCCCGCGTTGCTCCGGTGATCAGCACAGTCATGACCGCCCACCATCGACGGATAGAATTTGGCCAGAAATCCAGCCGGACTGTTCGCTGGCAAAAAACAGAACTGCGTGGGCGATATCCCGCGCCGTTCCCAATCGGCGCGTATGAATGCCCGCAATCAAGCGGGCTTGTCCCTCGGGGCCGTAGGCTTCCCATTGTTTTTCCGTCGAGGGATTAGAGCGCACAAAACCGGGAGCAACAGCGTTGCAGGTAATACCCAGTGGGCCAAGGTCTTGCGACAGCTGTTTGGTCAGACCAACCAGCGCATGCTTGGCTGCAGTATAGGCCTGAATACCGGTCAGGCTGGGCCGCAATCCCGCGCCTGACGCGATATTGATAATACGGCCAAAGCCGCGGGACTGCATGAGGGTGGAGGCAGCCTGCGAAAGCCAGAAAGCCCCGTCGACATTGGCCTCAAAAATAGCATGCCATGCCGAAGGAGTGACTTGCGCGACAGGACCGCCAACCTGCCCCCTGACACCCCCCGCCGCATTGACGAGAATATCCAGACGACCTGCCTGCTGGCTGATCTGCTCGATGGCCTTATGGCATTGGGACTGGTCGCCAACATTGAAATGCAAGGCATGCATGCCGTATCTGGACGCAAATTCACTTACGTGGCGTTCATCAAGATCCGCTACGAAAACGATTGCGCCTGCCGATTGGAATTCAAGAGCGATCGCTTGCCCAATACCTTGCGCACAGCCCGTGACCAGAACAACGCGTTGATCAAAGTGGCTGGACATGTCCTGCATCCTCGCATGTCTTGATCAGCAAAGCGAAGGTCTCATAGGCCATGGGCTTGTGTCCGTTTTCCAGATCGTGAATCAGCGCGACCAGATGTTTCAGGGCCGGAGTATCAATGCCTGCTTGCTGGCCAAGCTCGCAGATAATGCCGATCTGAGGATCAACCTCGGTCTTGCGCTTGCGGATGGCGAGATCCCTGTAGATGCCTGAATGGGTTTTCGCCGTTTTGCTATTGAATTCTGCGAGTCGGGCAATGGAGTCTTTGGCTGCAGTCTGTGTGGCGCCGGTTGAAAAACAGGCGGGATCGAAACCGTTAAAGCCGATCGGTTTGACACCTCGTGCATGGGCTACGGCCATGACTTCGCGGCCCAGTCTGTCAAACACAACAAAGCGGCGTGGATCTTTAAAATTATCGGTCATCGAATCCGGTGTAAGGGCCGTGGCAAACAGCATCGCGCCATAAGCAAGCTTGCCCCAAAGATAGCCCCAGATATTATCGGTCAATACAGCGTCAGGTTCGAAGATCTTGAGCATCGCATGCATGGCTTGGGTCCGCGGTTTAATCGTATTATCGATTTCGCCGACCACCACAGCCCCACGATTGCCGAACATAACCTCACCCGGTGCCTGCCAATCGGCGCCAAAATTGACAAAGCAACCCATGGTTCTGCCCGAGCCTAGAACGCGGTCGATCAGGATCTCATTCAATCCGTTTTGCGCAGATAAGACATAACCCTCAGGCGCAAGGTGCGGCAAGAGATGACCCAGCGCGGCTTCTGTTGCTTGGGCTTTGACAGCAAGCACGATGATATCGAATTGACCTTTGATGGTGTGAGGCGTGAAAGACGGGATAACCTGACGGAAATGCTCGACTGGACCGGTGATCTGCAACCCGACTGTGGCGCAAGCCGTTGCATGGGCATGATCAAGATCGACCATGGTGACAGGCAAGCCAGCGCGCGCCCAATAGGCCCCGAGCGTGCCGCCGATAGCGCCCGCTCCCCAGATCAGAATGGAAGGATGGGACATCAGGCGTCTCCTAATTCATACAAATCGTGATGAGTTGCCACCGTCATGCGTCCATCTGTACCGATCCAGCCGCGATACATGCCCAAGGTGTTGTAAGGAGCTAGAGGATTGCCTTGCGCGCCCAAAACGATCATTCCGGCCCCGATACCATGGCTGGCCAACGTTTCATGGACAAGAATATCCGACGCCTGCTTGAGACTTTGCCCACCATAAATCATTCGGGCTGCCACATCATAAGCTGCAACACGGCGAATGAAGATCTCGCCTTGTCCGGTACAGGACACCGCACAAACCCCGTCTTTCGCATAGGTGCCTGCACCGATGATCGGGCTGTCACCGACACGCCCCAGCGGCTTGTTGTTGAACCCTCCGGTCGAGGTACCGGCGGCAAGATGACCCTGGCTGTCACGCGCAACAGCCCCAACTGTCCCGTGCTTTTCAGCCTCGGAAGCTTTGGCAATTGTGCCCGTCAAAGCACGTTGCTTGAGGCTTTTGACGGCCTCGATACGGCGTTGGGTGGTAAAATAATCCGGCTCGACCATCGTCAATCCGGCCTGTTCGGCGAATTGGTCTGCGGCAGCACCGGTCAGCAAAACGGCCTTTCCACCTTCCAGAACAGCGCGGGCTGCCTGAATCGGATTTCTCACCCTTTTGATGGATGTGACAGCGCCGGCATCGAGCGTGGCGCCATCCATGATGGACGCGTCAAGCTCATGATCAAAATTCTCGGTCAGGGCTGCGCCATAGCCTGCATTGAAATGCGGGCTATCCTCAAGCACCATAATGGTCGCCTGGACGGCATCGATAGCCCGACCATCAGCCTTGAGAACCGCCCAGCCTGCACGCAAAGCCTGCGCGATATGTTGCCGGCTTTCTGCCCAATCGTCTTCCGACATCAGGCTGCGGTCAAGTGTACCGCAGCCTCCATGCAAGCCCAATGCAAGATTGGCCATGGTTAGCGAGCCGGTTTGATGTTCATCGCCAGCGTGTCTTCATCAACACGCGCTTTGATGGTCACCTTGTCCTTCTGCATGGCCCAAGCCGAACCAACAGCGACAATCGGCAATCTCTGCATGTCTTTTTCAACGATAGCATTGACATCCTCGAGCTGCTTGCGGCGCTTGTCGTCATTCATTTCGATGGCAGCTTGCTGCAGCAATTTGTCGGCTTCGTCATTCTTGTAATTCAGCACATTGAATGCGCCCATTTTCTTCTCTTTGTCGTTGGAATGAACCAGCGAGGAAAGTGTGTAATGGGCTTCACCGGTCAATGTGCCCCAGCCCGACATCGAGATTGAATACTCACCACGGGTACGGGCAGGGAAGAAGACAGCGGCTGGCTGAGCATTGGCCTGTGCATCAATACCGATAGCGGCAAGCATTTGAGCAATCGAAGTGCCTACCTGACGATCGCCGGGCAAGCGGTCTTGTGTAAAGGTGAACTGCAATTTGAAGCCATTGGGATATCCGGCGTCAGCCAGCAGCTTCTTGGCGGCCGCAACATCATAGCGACGGGGGGGAAGGCTCTTGTTGAAACCGAAAATGGACAAGGTCACAAGCTGGTTGACCGGCTGTCCAAGCCCTTCCATGGCGATCTCAGCGAGTGCCTTGCGGTCGATCGCCATATCAATGGCCTGACGGACGCGAAGATCAAGGAATGGGTTCTTTTCGAGCGCCGAGCCGTCTTTGGCCGTCACATTCAATGCCTTGTCGCGCATATCGATTTCGACATTGAACACATAGACCGTATCGATGGTTTTCACCGTCAACTTGGAATCTGTTTTCAGGCTGGCGACATCGGTTGCAGGCACACGGGTAATCAGATCAAGCTGGCCAGCCTTAAGTTGGGCCACGCGGGCGGCATCATTCGGAATCTCTTTGCGAACATGGCGGGCCCATGGTTCTTTTTGTCCCCAATAGCCATCGAAGCGATCCATCACCAGATCGCCTTTAGGCTGCCATGAAACGAATTTGTAGGGTCCAGTCCCAATCGCTGCCTTGCCGGAATTGAACGCTTCGTTGGCCGTTTCTTTGGTCAGGCCTGCTGCAGCCTTCGAGGACACGATGAACAGGCGGATAAAATCGTTCGGCAGGATCGGCGAGGGACCGTCGGTCACAACATGCACGGTGTGGGCGTCAATGATTTTGGTTTCCTTGACGCGACGGACATAGATGGTGGTTGGGTTGGGGCCGGAAACAACCGGAATACGCTCGATGGAGAATTTAACATCCTCAGCCGTGAAATCGGAGCCATCATGGAATTTGACCCCTTTGCGGAGCTTGAACTCCCATGTGGTGTCATTGACGGGTTTCCAGCTTTCAGCCAGACGGGGTTCGACCTCCAGTCCGTCGCCGGACCATACCAGCGTATCGAAAATATGCTTGAGGGATTCTGCATGCGTTCCCGTTGCCGTGAAATGCGGATCAATGGAGTCAGGACCACCACGCACGCCGATTGTCAGCGTTTGAGCGGAAACGGATTGAGGCAGCAATGTTGCCGGTACAACTGTCATGGCAGCCAGAGCCAGTCCTATGGCAAAACGGTGCGAAATCATACTCATGTGAACCCCTCATATCTCAGCAGTCTGGTCCGCCACGGACCAGAGCAGGTTGCGTATTCAAATCCTTAAATTCAGTGTAGTCAATTCCTTGTGGAACTAATTTTTCGCATTATAGTGTCCAAACATGGCTTGAGATTGTCTGATTAAAAGAGCGGCTTATGACCAGTAATTACTCTTTAGAGCATGATGTTGCCGTCCCCGTCACAGATGGGCCGGCACATATCGGGATCATCCCATTTGGAACAGGTTCTGAATTGCTGTCCCGTGATAGGCTTGATGCCTTTACCCATACGCGCCTTTGGAAAAATCCCTGTGGCTTTGCCGCCCGCTTCAACTATCTCGCATTGCGTTATAACCAGCCGCTATACAGTTGGGTCGAACAGGAGTTCGGTCTGTCGCGGGTAGAATTCGCGGTCATTTACTCGCTGGCGCTGATGGATGGATTAACAGCAAGCGAGATTGCCTCCTCGACAGCTTTTCCAAAAAATACCCTGAGCC
>CANGQA010000067.1 GCA_947455995.1 Hyphomicrobiales bacterium
ACGGATAGCATGGCAGGTTTCGGTGAAAGAGGGTCACATGACTGTTCTGGTTGCTATTACGGGTTGGGATGTCGCGCATTGGGTTGAACGGTTTCAACGGCTGTTGCCCGGGCGCACCATCGTTGCGCTAGGCGAGGCCTATGATCCGGCCAGCATCCATTATGCGGTCAGCTGGAAACATCCGGCCGGCTCTTTGTCCGATCTCACCAATCTGAAGGCGATTTTTTCTCTGGGCGCTGGTGTCGATCATTTGATGAACGATACGCAACTGCCAGATGTGCCTGTGGCCCGTGTGGTTGATGCCGATCTGACCGCGCGGATGAGCGAATATGTTGTAATGCATGCCTTGATGGTGCTGCGCCAGCAACGCCGTTACCAGAAGCAGCAGGCCCAGTCTTTATGGCTGGATGACCGCGACCAACCTGCCGCACAGGATGTGCGGGTCGGAGTGATGGGCTTGGGCGTGTTGGGCCGCGATGCCCTGCACAAGCTGAAAGTGATGGGATTTTCCGTATCGGGCTGGAGTCGTTCAGCCCGTCAGATCGACGGGGTTACATGCTTCTCCGGCGCAGAGGGATTGAAACCCTTTCTGGCACAAACCGATATTCTGGTGGTGCTTTTGCCGCTGACCCCAGACACCAGGGGGATGATCAATGCGGATGTATTGAAGGGATTGGCGCATGACGGACCTTTGCACAAGCCGGTTTTGATCAATGCCGGACGAGGCGGCTTGCAGAAAGAAGCCGATATTCTGGCCTGCCTGAATGACGGCACTCTGGGCGAAGCCATCCTTGATGTGTTCGAGACCGAGCCATTGCCTGAGGCCTCTGCGTTCTGGACCCATCCGCATGTGGTGGTATCGCCCCACAATGCCGCGATGTCCGCGCCTGATGCGATCGGTCAGTTGGTGGCGCGCCAGATTGGACGGATGGAACAGGGCCAGCCCTTGCTGCATCTGGTCGAAATGAAGCGCGGCTATTGACAGGATTTATTAGATTTTTACCGTTTCGGTAACGGATCGAGCCTTTTAATCGAAGATATATCATGACCGGTTTTGGTGAGTATCCGTGCACGGGCCTCGGTAAGTGGCTCGTCGATACAGGCCATGTGGTGACCATTGGCATGCAGCAGATTGTCGGCATCCAGCATAATGCCGACATGCCCTTTCCAGAAGACCAGATCATTGCGTTGAAGGTCTGCATCACGCGACAAGGAATGGCCGAGTGCGCGTTCCTGCATATCGCTGTCGCGCGGGCAGACAATACCGCAAGCTTGCAATGCCAGCTGCACAAGGCCGGAACAATCCATGCCAAGAGATGAACGCCCACCCCATAAATAGGGCGCGCTGGCCATCATCAGCGCCAAAGTCGCGGGATCATCGGCGATCTCGCCGATCGGCAGCAAATGGCGCGAGACAATAAATCCGCCTTGGGCAAGGCTGGAAAACCCGTCTTTCTCCTGGGTAATAACCAGTTGCGACCCGAAGGACAGGGCCATCAAGGGCGCCGATTTGATGCTTGGGCCGGGATAGACGAAGCTGCGCAATGACCCGACACGGTGGGTTGGCGGTGTCAGAGCCGGAGCCAGCATATCCGAGGCGATATAGCCGACATAGTCATCACCGGTCGATTGCCCCCAGCTCCAGCCGTCATCATTGTGCCCGTAACAGAGTATTGTTTCGCCAAACAGCAATTCGCTCTGCATCGGGCCATCAGAACGCGGGGCACCGAACAACGGTGCCGTATTTGTGGCAACCTGCATCAAAACGCCTTCGGCATAGTGTTCAGCCGGAATGATGCCGCGCCATTGTTCGGCGGCGAGATCGGGGCGGGCAGCGGTGATGCGGGGATCGAATGTGGTTTGGGTGCTCATTCTATCCCCTCAGGATGGAAGTGTCTGCGCACGGGTGACCATAAAATCACCGAGCTTTTCGACAAATAGCGCTCCTTTGACGGTGCGCTGGATCAGCACATTACGCTTGTCGGCAGGATCACGGCGGCGCGCCACCAGTTCAAGTCGACCCAGACTATCAAGCGCGCGGGTGATGACCGGCTTGGTCACCTTGAGCTTTAGGGCAACGCCCCGCACGGTATGCGGGGGCAATTCCAGATAGACGGTTAGCAGAATGCTGAGCTGGCGCACGGTGAGGCCGGATTCATCAAGGTGCACCAGATCGAGCACACTGTCGTGCCACAACTTCAGGGCTTGAGCTGATCTGAGATGGAGGGACATTGGCGCTACTCGATTGTTACGCAACCGATATAGAGCAAGTGCACGCCTTAATCAATGACCATAGCGGGCTTGCAGCAAAGCCAAGGTCAGACGTGCTGCCTGTGGCTCGCCGCCCTCGCTGCGTCCCGGGCGGGCTGTCGGGGTCCAGCCGAAAATATCGAAATGCACATAATCTTTGGCCTGTTCGCAGAAGCGGTC
Organism: Hyphomicrobiales bacterium; assembly: GCA_947455995.1. GTDB lineage: Bacteria > Pseudomonadota > Alphaproteobacteria > Rhizobiales > Beijerinckiaceae > CAIYZJ01. Next base: position 2,431 of record CANGQA010000067.1, read on the forward strand.
AAGAAACAGAGCAGCGGTGATAGAGCCAGCAAATCCGCCGCTCGAGACATGGTTGATATCGGCAATCCTGGAATCGAGCATCGTGCGGTAACGGTTCCACAGAGGCAATCTCCAGACCGGATCATGCACCTTGCGGCCCAATTGCATGATCTGTTCTGCCAGCGCATCGTTCTTGGTATAAAAGGGTGGCAGATCTGGGCCGAGCGCAACGCGGGCCGCACCGGTCAGCGTGGCATATTGCATCACCAGTTCCGGTTTGTCCTCATCGGCCAGACACAGTGCATCGGCCAGAATCAAACGGCCTTCGGCATCGGTATTGCCTATTTCGACACTTAACCCCTTGCGACTGGCCAGTACATCGCCAGGACGGAAGGCCGATCCTGAAATCGCATTTTCAACCGCAGGAATGAGTACGCGCAACCGCACCGGCAGATTGGCAGCCATGATCATCGAGGCGGCTGCCAGTGCGGTGGCTGCGCCACCCATGTCCTTTTTCATCAGCAACATCGATGCATCAGGCTTGATATTCAGGCCACCTGTATCAAAGGCCACGCCTTTGCCGATCAGGGTGACTTTGGGATGGTTGGCCTGTCCCCAAACCAGATCGATCAAACGCGGTGCGCGGGTGGAGGCGCGGCCAACCGCATGGATCATCGGATAATTGGCTTCCAGAAGATCATCACCACGGATCACGCAGAGTTTGGCACAAAACTGGTCGGCCAGAGCGCATGCGGCATCTTCGATGTCTTGCGGCCCCATGTCATTGGCGGGCGTGTTGATCAGATCGCGGCCCATAAATACCGCTTTGGCAATCGCACTGACGCTATGGCCATCAACGCCATCGGGCACGACAAGCTGGCGCGGCTGCTCGTTGTTTTGCTTGTAGCGTTTGAAACGGTAGGAGCCCAGTACGAAGGCGAGCACCGCCATTTCGGGATCTGGCCAGCCGCTGTCGAGCCGGTATTGTCCTGCAGGCAAGAGTTGGGGCAGACGACCGGCGGCAAACACGCCGTCCTCACTGGTCCCTTCGCCCAAGCCGAACAGCACTGCGATGATTTGACCATTGGAATCGGGCAGGCAAAGGCAGGTACCATCCTTGCCGCTATAGTCCTGTGCCTTTGCAAACTGTTCGGCGAGAGATCCGAATCGCGCAGCCGCGATGCTCCAGTTCTGGCCTTGAACGGCGATGACCGGAATGGCGGCGCTCGCTGATTCGATCAATGCAGGGTGCAAAACGGGGGTCGAAACGAGACCTTGGGGCGTGCGCATGTGTCCATCCAATCATTATCTGTTCAATTATCATTTGATCACAGTCGGTGATGTGATCTCAAGCCTTGATCGAACGCAAATCCTGCAAGCCTTTTCCGGAGGCATTTGAGGGACATTAACCTTTTATTAACGATAAATCGGCATAATTTGTATTAAGTAGGGATGGATCTGGGCCATGAAACAATTTTTTAATAACCAGCTATTGAAAGCATGCAGTTTATTGCTGGTGGTCGGGCCTTTGTTGGCAGGATGCAACACCATTGTCGAATCAATCGGTTCACAGCCTTCTATCAGTTCCTACAATTTCGAGGACATGACTGATAAGGAGCGTCTGGATCTGGCGCAAGCCTATCAGAAACAGCCGCAAAACCGCCGTCTGGCGCTGGCCTATGGCGCCAGCTTGAGGGTCACAGGCCAGAGCGCGCAGGCCGTAGCGGTACTTGAAAAGCTCACGATCCATTATCCACAGGACAGGGAAGTTCTGTCTGCTTTCGGCAAATCGCTGATCGATGTCGGCCGTGCTAGCCAGGCCGAGGAGGTTTTGGGGAATGCCCATGCACCCGATCAGCCGGATTGGACGATTCTGTCGGCGCAAGGCGTGGCCGCCGACCAGCAGAATGATCATCAGCGTGCCCGTGATTTCTACAAAGCTGCTTTGGCTATTGAGCCGAATGAACCGAGCGTTTTAACAAATATGGGCCTATCCTATGCGCTGTCGGGTGATTTGGTAGAGGCCGAACAGAAGCTGCGTCAGGCTATAGCCAGCCAGCACGCGACGGTAACGACACGCAAAAATCTGGCGATGGTCTTGGCACTGCGCGGCAAGCCTGCCGAGGCCAAAACAATTGTGGCGCACGACATGACAAAACCTGAAGTAGACCAGTTTATCAGTCAGTTCAAACGCGGCAAATGAGGTTTTAACCTGCACGCGAGGTTTTTCTGACGGGAGACTTGCGTCGACGCGCATGATCCCTATAGTCCGGCTCACTTTTCGATTGGGGATGCGCCCCGGGGGGCCGTTTGGTCAACCAGCGGCCCTTGATGATACAAAGCGATGAGTCAGGAACACAATAATGGCCGAAAAGCGCGTCAATAAAGTCGTGCTCGCTTATTCAGGCGGGCTTGATACCTCGATTATTCTTAAATGGCTGCAAACCACCTATGGTTGTGAAGTGGTCACTTTCACTGCCGATCTCGGTCAGGGTGAGGAATTGGGACCGGCGCGCGACAAGGCGTTGCTGATGGGCATCAAGCCGGAGAATATTTTCATCGAGGACGTCCGCGAGGAATTTGTTCGCGATTACGTGTTCCCGATGTTTCGTGCCAATGCCCATTACGAGGGCGTCTACCTGCTCGGCACGTCGATTGCCCGTCCGCTGATTGCCCAGAAACAGATCGAGATTGCCGAAAAAGTCGGGGCCGATGCGGTGTCGCATGGCGCAACCGGTAAAGGCAATGACCAGGTGCGTTTCGAGCTGGGCTATTATGCCCTGAAGCCCGATATCACCATCATCGCGCCATGGCGCGAGTGGGATCTGACGTCGCGCACCAAATTGCTTGAATTTGCCGAATTGAACCAGATTCCCATTGCCAAAGACAAGCGTGGCGAAGCCCCTTTTTCGGTTGATGCGAACCTGTTGCATGCGTCATCCGAAGGAAAGGTTCTCGAAGATCCGGCAGTCGAAGTACCCGATTATGTCTATTCCCGGACGATCGGTCCTGAAAATGCGCCAGACAAGGTCACCACCATCAGCGTCGACTTTGCCAAAGGCGACGCGGTGGCGATCAATGGCGAGGTGATGTCTCCGGCAACGATTCTGGCCAAGCTCAACGCTTTGGGCAAAGAAAACGGTATTGGCCGGCTCGATCTGGTCGAAAACCGCTTTGTTGGCATGAAATCCCGCGGCATGTATGAAACACCGGGCGGTACGATTTTGGCGGTGGCGCATCGTGGCATCGAGTCGATTACCCTCGATCGGGGTGCCGGCCATCTCAAAGACGAGTTGATGCCGAAATATGCCGAACTGATCTATAACGGTTTCTGGTTCTCGCCCGAGCGTGAAATGCTGCAGGCTTTGATCGATCATTCACAGGCTGCGGTAACCGGGCGCGTGACAATGAAACTGTATAAAGGCAATTGCTGGGTCATCGGCCGTGAAAGCCCCTATTCGCTCTATGATCAGGATCTGGTCACATTTGAAGAAGGTGCTGTCGCTTATGATCACCGTGATGCTGAGGGCTTTATCCGCCTCAACGCCTTGCGGTTGCGTACGCTTGGTATGCGCAAGCGCAAAATGGGCGTGTAAGGCATTTTAAACGGCCGGCATGGTGATCTAAGCCATGATCCCGGCCAAGTGAGGGTGAGGGCCGGAATTTAAAACCGGCCTCCAACCAGAGATTGGTTGCCTTTTCCCTTAAAATCCTTTATGTGCAGCGCAATATTGACTTGGTTGCACCCGGCTTCCCATGAAGTCGGGTGTTGTCGTTCGAGAGGAAGTAAAATGGCTCTGAGGAATATCGCGATCATCGCGCACGTTGACCACGGCAAGACCACGCTGGTGGATAAGCTTCTCGCCCAGTCCGGCACGTTTCGTGAAAACCAGAAAGTAGCCGAACGCGCTATGGACTCCAACGATCTGGAGCGCGAGCGCGGCATTACCATTCTTGCCAAGTGCACATCGGTGCAGTGGAAAGACACCCGGATCAACATCGTCGACACCCCCGGCCATGCCGACTTCGGTGGCGAAGTCGAGCGTATTCTGAACATGGTAGACGGCGTGATCGTGTTGGTCGATGCCGCAGAAGGCCCGATGCCGCAAACCAAATTCGTGGTTGGCAAGGCTTTGAAACTTGGTCTGAAGCCGATTGTGGCGATCAACAAGATCGACAAGCCCGAACAGCGTGCCTCTGAAGTGGTCAACGAAGTGTTCGATCTGTTTGCGGCCCTTGATGCGACCGACGAACAGCTTGATTTCCCGATTTTGTATGGTTCAGCCAAAAATGGCTGGATGTCGGAAAGTCCCGATGGACCCCAGACCGATCTGGGCCCGATGTTTGACATGGTCCTGAAGCATGTCGCCCCGCCTGTGACCGAAGAAGGGCCCTTCCGATTGCTGGGCGTGATTCTGGAGGCTAACCCCTATCTCGGCCGCATCATCACTGGTCGTATTACTTCCGGTACGGTGAAACCCAATCAGGCGTTCAAGGTGCTGGGTGCCGATGGCATTCAAATCGAACAGGGCCGTATTTCCAAAGTGCTTGGGTTCCGTGGCCTTGAGCGGACTCCGGTGGAAGAAGCCGTTGCCGGTGACATTGTTGCCATTGCGGGCATGGTGAAAGGCACCGTGGCAGATACCTTCTGCGACATGTCGGTTGAATCGCCGCTGCCAGCCCATCCGATTGATCCACCGACTGTGACCATGCAGTTCCGCGTCAATGATTCGCCATTGGCAGGCACTGAAGGCGACAAAGTTACCAGCCGCATGATCCGCGACCGGTTGATGAAAGAAGCCGAGGGCAATATTGCGCTGAAAATCAGTGAATCTGCCGACAAGGATTCGTTTGAAGTGGCGGGACGTGGCGAATTGCAGTTGGCCATCCTGATCGAGCAGATGCGTCGCGAAGGGTTCGAACTGGCCGTATCGCGTCCTAAGGTGGTGCTGTCACGCGACGAGACCACCAACCAGATGCTGGAGCCGGTTGAAGAGGTTGTCATCGACGTGGATGAAGAGCATTCCGGCGTTGTCGTGCAGAAAATGTCAGAGCGTCGCGCCGAAATGATCGAAATGCGTCCTTCGGGCGGCAATCGTCTGCGTCTGGTGTTTTACGCCCCGACCCGTGGTTTGATCGGCTATCTCGGTGAATTGCTCACCGACACCCGCGGCACCGCGATCATGAACCGTTTGTTCCATGCCTATTCGCCCTACAAGGGCGATATTCAGGGCCGCCGCAACGGTGTGTTGATTGCCAATGAATCGGGTGAAGCCGTTGCCTATGCGCTGTGGAACCTCGAAGACCGTGGCCCGATGATGATTGAGCCGGGCTGGAAAGTGTATCAGGGCATGATCGTGGGTGAGCATAACCGCGAAAATGATCTGGAAATCAACGTGCTGAAGGGCAAGAAACTGACAAACGTCCGTGCCGCCGGCAAGGATGAGGCCGTACGCCTGACCCCGCCGATCCGCATGACTTTGGAAAAATCCCTGGCCTATATCCAGGATGACGAATTGGTGGAAGTGACACCGAAGTCGATCCGTCTTCGTAAAATCCATCTTGACCCGAACGACCGCAAACGGGCTGAACGGTCATCGAAGGACACCGCTGCCTAAGGGAACCGTCCGGCAAGCCCGAGGGCTTGCGACAGATGACGGATCAAAGCAGGGGTTTGTGGACCACCACATAAACTCAGGCGGGTCGGGATGCCGATCCGCCTTTTCTCGTCAAAGACCGTGTTCAGGGCCGGATGGCGCAACAAAGCGATGCCCATATCCTCGACCATGGGTGAGGAATCGGTCACAAGCAGTACATCCGGTCTATCGCCCAGCAAACGCTCAAGCGCGACAAATCCTCCCTGTCCGACACCCAAACGATCCGCATGATTGGTCAATCCCCATTGGCGGACCAGATCGGCCACAAGACTTTGCGTGCCGGGGGCATAAAGCCGTCTTTCGATTTCCAGCATACTGCGTGCTGTACTGACGGGCACGACGCGGGACATTGCTTCGTCTATCCGGTTGATCAGCATCTGTCCGCGGTCGATATGGCCCAAACGGCGGGCCAGCTGACGGATCTGCTCTTTGCCCGCCTCCAGACTGGTCCAGACCCCCATTGTCATGATTTCAATCCGGTGATTGGTTAGGATTTGCCGCGTCAAGCGGTGCTCGTAAGGGGCGGTCAACACCAGGTCGGGTTGGATTTGCAGCAGGGTTTCGCTGCGCGGTTTGATGATGCGGAAGGTTTGTGCCTCTTCAGCCATGTTAGACAGCAAGGGATCGCGCGCCAGAGGTGACAAAGCGGCTATCTGGCCGGGATCGGCGAGGGCCATCAACAGTTGGTCGGTACAAAGATTGAGCGAAATGACCTGCTTGGCCGGAGCGGGTTCGGCGCCAAGCGGCGCTGATCGTACCAAAGCAGCAAAGACCGCCAGTAAAACCAAGCCTAGTCGAAAGAGTCGGGTGAATCTGATGCGCATCATCTTGCACCTATAGAGTGGTTCGCGTAGCGTCAAATTTCGTTGGTGTCCCGATGAGGGATGAAACGGGAATGTGGTGCGAGGTGGTTCATCCATCTTTATGCCACAGCTGCCCCCGCAACTGTAAGCGGTTTGCTTTTTCCAAATGCCACTGGTTCCTGACCGGGAAGGCGGAAAGAAGCTGATACCGCGAGCCAGGAGACCGGCCAACGTTTCATGTAACCCTAGCACCGTCGGCGGGACGGTTGGAGGAAGTGATGAACGTGCCTGAACGGCGCCGTGCCCTTGTTGCCGGTGCAACCTCTATGCTGTCTCTGATAGCTTTTTTAACCCATTCTACACATCTTCATGCCGAAACCCCTGTGTTGTCAGGCAGCGAGATTGTAGTGACTCCGTTCCGTTCCGAAATGGAAATCAGCCGTTCCGGTTCGGCGATCACAGTCATCCGTGCCGATGACATCCAGAAATGGGGTGCGCAAACTCTGGCTGATGTTATGCGTGCGGTGCCGGGTGTCTCAATCACTCAAAATGGTGGACCGGCCGGGCTTGCGACCTTGCGTCTGCGCGGGGCTGAAGCCCGACATTCAATGGTGATGATCGACGGTATCCGGATCGGTGATCCGGCTTCAACCGGCGGCGAATTCGATTTCAGTGCTGTTGCAGCCAATGATATTGAGCGGATCGAGATTTTGCGCGGCCCGCAATCGGCCCTTTATGGTTCCGAGGCGATGGGCGGCGTGGTCAACATTATCACCCGGAAAGGCAAACGTGATCCCAAGGCCAGCCTGACGATTGAAGGCGGTTCTTATGGCGCACGCAGCTTCACGGGGTCGGTGAGCGGTGGTACGCGGGATGTCGACTATGCCATTTCGGCAAGTGGTTTCGGCAATGATGGCTTTTCAGGCTATGGCCATAACATTCCGCGCATTACCCGCAATCTGGCCGCGCCGCTCGAACATGATCCCGCCCAAAAAGCCAGCTTTTCGGCACGCTTCGGCTGGCAGCCGCAGCAGGATATGCGGTTCGATTTCGGTATGATCTCGATGCTGAACAACAACCATTATGATCTGTCGTCCGGGGATGATCCATTTAACCGAACCCGAAACCAGACCACTCAAATCTGGAGTAAGGCGACTTTCGATCTGTTTGATGGTCAGTTGCGCTCTTCTGCCAAGGTTTTTGTCAACCGGACGGACAGACATGCGGGCAATGTCGGTTATTTTGATCCGAACTATATGTCGTATGGTCCAAATTCGCTTGATTATCGTGGCGATCGTTACGGAATTGACGTCCAGAACGATCTTAAGCTTGGCTCTTACGGCTTGCTGATTTTTGGGATCGCCAGCGAGGCAGAGACGGCTTTTTCAAGCAATCAGGCTTTGCCGCGCGGTTCAGCCACCCGTTATATCACGGGGGATGCCAGCCAGAATACCCAATCGGCTTATGTGATGCATCAATTGCCATTGGGCGAGCGGTTGAGCGTGTCGCTCGGTAGCCGCATCGATTACACGGATCCCAACCGGTTTGCGACATGGCGCGCGACCGCGTCCTATGCGATCAGCGAAACCGGCACCAAATTGCGCAGCAGCATCGGCACTGGCGCCAAATCCCCCTCACTGTACCAGCGCTTCAGTGAATATGGCTCCACGACATTACGGCCAGAGGATAATATTGGCTTCGATATCGGTATCGATCAGGACTTTTTGGACAAGCGCCTGCAATCCAGTACCACGGCATTCGAGACACGTTACCAGAATTTGATCAATTTCGGCAGCAATCCGAATTGCACGATGATGCAGAATACCAATTTTGGCGGATGTTACTTCAATGTCGATCAGGCCAGAAGCCGGGGTGTCGAACAGACGCTGGTCCTTGCGCTGGTGCCGGATCTGTGGCGGGTAAAAACCTCCTATACCTTCATGCTGGCAGAGGACCAGTCCACCCATACAGCACTGTTGAGGCGTCCGCAGCACCAGGCAATGGCCTCGCTGACCTATCTCGGTTTCGACAGGATCGAGATCGAGCCGCGTCTGACATTTGTCGGGCATAGGATTGATATCTATTATGACGATGCGACATTCCTCAGCACGCGGGTGGCGCTAGCCCCCTATGCCAAGCTTGATGTGTTGGCCTCCTATAAATTCGATGACACGTATATGGCCTATATCCGTGCCGAAAACCTTACCAATGCCCATTACGAGGATATCAGGGGCTTTGGCACAGCGGGCCGTTCGGTTTATGTCGGTCTGCGCGCCACATGGTAACCAACCAATCCCGCACCAATCAGGCCTTGCCCTCGCCGCCTTGGCGATTGCTGGGCCTGTATGCTGCGCTGGTTGTCATGGTATGCGCCTCTTTGATGACAGGCGCTGTGCCGCTTTCCGTTGTGCAAAGCCTCAAGGGTTTGGTTGGCGGTGATGATCTGGCTGCCACCATCATGCGCGAAATCAGACTGCCGCGTACTCTGCTGGCCCTGTTTGTGGGCGGAATTTTGGGGGTCTCTGGGGCAGCTTTGCAGGGCTTGATGCGTAATCCTCTGGCTGATCCGACTGTATTCGGCGCCCCGCAAGCAGCCGCTTTCGGCGCAGTGCTGGTTTTGTATAGCGGAATGGCGGGAGCCTTGTCGGTCGCATTGCCTATGGCCGCGATTGCAGCGGCTTTGCTGTCCTTTGTGGTTCTGATGCGGATTATTGGCCGTCAGGCTTCGGTGGGGGCAATGATTCTGGCTGGTTTGGCAATCGGTACGCTGGCAGGTGCGGCAACGTCTATCGTAATCGCGCTGTCGGCCAATCCGTTTGCGGTGACAGAAATTGTATTCTGGATGATGGGATCATTTGAAGATCGCTCACTCTTGCATGTTGGATTGTCTCTGCCTTTCATCTGTTTGGCGATGCTGGTGCTGTTGGCGCAAGGCAACGGTTATCGCGCATTGGTCTTGGGGGAGGACAGTGCAACAAGTCTTGGCATTGATGTGTCCAGATTGAGGTGGATCACGCTTGTCGCGGTGGCGATGGGTGTCGGTGCTGCGGTGGCAGTGTCGGGTGCAATCGGGTTTGTCGGCCTGATTGCGCCCTATTGTGCGCGCCTGCTGGTGGGTGTCGATCCCAAGCGGATTTTATGGCCGGCATTGCTGTCGGGCAGTCTGTTGTTGGTGATGGCGGATGTGGTGGTGCGGCTCGTTCCGGCGCAGGCGGAATTGCGGGTCGGGGCCGTCACCGCTTTGCTGGGTGTGCCGCTGTTTATGGCTGCTATCCGCCAGCATCGCAGTCTGTTTGTAGAGGGCGCCTCATGAAAGGTGCCACGCTTCACGCCGACCATGTCTCGCTTGATCTGGGTGGTCGCGAGGTGCTCAGTGCCGTTGATATCGCCTTCGGATCCGCCAGTTTATACGCGATGGTGGGGCCGAACGGTGCCGGAAAATCCAGCCTGATGCGGATTTTGGCGCAAGTGCTGGCTCCTTCACAAGGCTCTGTGCTGCTGGATAGCCAGCGGATTGCCGATTTGCCTAGCCGCCAAAGGGCCCGCATTGTGGCCTATCTCCCGCAAGATCGGCAGGCCGCATGGCCGATGCCGGTGCGTGAGCTGGTGATGCTGGGACGTATGCCGCATGGTGCTACGCTTGAGCAGGCTGTGTCTGCGGACTGGCAAGCGGTGGATACCGCTCTCGAGCGCACCAAGGTCTCTGATTTGGCAGATCGATGCATCACGCATTTATCGGGTGGCGAGAGAGCACGTGTGTTTCTTGCAAGGGCTTTGGCGACGCAGGCGAGCATTTTACTGGTTGATGAACCGATTGCCGCTCTCGATCCGCACCATCAATGGCTCATCATGGAGACTTTGCAACAGGAGGCTCGGTCGGGTTGCCTGGTGATTGCTGTGCTGCATGACCTGTCTCTGGCCGCGCGGTTTGCCGACCGGATTGTCATGCTCGATCAAGGTCGTGTGGTGGCCCAAGGTGATACCGCTGTTGTTTTGACAGCACCACGATTGGCTGACGTGTTCAATATTGCGGTCAGGGTCGAACAGGATGCAGACGGGATCAGGCTTGTCCAGACCGGACGTGTGCCCTGATTTTGTACAATTGTTATAGACCCCGTTGCATAATGTTGCAAAAAAGGGTTCGATAGGGGAATGAGCCAGAGTGCTTATGCTAGACGGTCATGCTTGTGATCACATGAGGGGAAAATCAATGTCATATATTCGTAAAACAGGGCAGATTGCTAAAGCAGGCAGTGCCAAAATAGGTTTGGCGGCCTTGAGCTTCGCCCTGTTGCTGGGTGCAAGTGCCGTTTCGGCTAAAACACTTGTGTATTGCTCGGAAGGGTCGCCGGAGAATTTTACACCGGCTTTGAACACCACCGGCACGAGCTTCGATGCTGCCCGCCCGATTTATAACCAGCTCGTCGAATTCGAACGTGGCTCCACCAAAGTCGTTCCGGCTCTGGCCGAAAGCTGGACCACATCGCCTGACGGCCTCGAAATCACCTTCAAGCTGCGCAAGGGCGTGAAGTGGCATTCGGTGACCGGTTTCAAGCCGACCCGCGATATGAACGCCGATGACGTGCTGTTCTCGTTTGATCGCCAGTCAAAGCCCGATCATCCCTATGCCAAGATCTCCGGTGGCAAATATGATTATTTCGCCGATATGGGCATGACCAAACTGCTCAAAAGCCTTGTGAAAAAGGACGATTACACCATCGTCATGACCTTGAGCGAGCCCAATGCGCCGATCCTTGCCAATCTGGCGATGGACTTTGCCTCGATCCATTCCGCTGAATATGCCGATGCCCTGCTGAAGTCCGGCAAGCCTGAACAGTTCGATCAGGTTCCTGTCGGTACGGGTCCTTTCTCCTTCATCACCTATCAGAAAGACGCCGTGATCCGGTTCAAGGCGAATAAGGAATTCTGGGGCGAAAAGGCACTGATCGACGATCTGGTTTATGCCATTACGCCGGATCCGACAGCCCGCTATTCCAAGCTGAAGGCCAATGAATGCCAGTTCGCCGCCTATCCTCGTCCGGCCGATCTGGCTGAAATGCAGAAAGATCCGAGCCTGAAAGTGATCAGCCAGTCAGGCCTCAACATTGCCTATTGGGCGTTCAACGTCACCAAGAAGCCGTTTGATGACAAGCGCGTCCGTCAGGCGATGAATATGGCAATCGACAAGGCTGCCATCATGCGCGACGTCTATCTGGGTGCAGGCACTGCAGCGATCAACTTCATCCCGCCGACCTTGTGGTCCTACAACACGGCGGTGAAGGACTATCCTTATGATCCGGCCAAGGCACAGGCCTTGCTGAAGGAAGCCGGTGTGACAGCACCGCTCGAAATCGATCTGTGGTATATGCCGGTTCAGCGTCCCTACAACCCCAATGCCAAGCGGATTGCCGAAATGATGCAGTCCGATCTGGCCAAGATCGGCGTCAATGCCAAGCTGGTCACCTATGAATGGGGTGAATATCGTAAGCGCGCCCAGCAGGGTGAGCCTACCACCGTGCAGCTCGGCTGGACCGGTGATAATGGCGATCCCGACAACTTCTTCTTCCTGCGCGGTTGTGCGGCGGCCCGTCCGGGTGGCCAGAACATTTCCAAGTGGTGCAATGAAGAATTCGATTCCCGCTTGAAAAAGGCTGCGACACTGACCGATCCGAAAGAGCGTACCAAGCTCTATGAGGAAATGCAGGCGATCATGAAGGAAGATGCTCCGGATATGACCATCGCCCATTCGATTGTGTTCGAAGTGATGCGCAAAGAAGTCGAAGGCTACAAACAGAGCCCGCTCGGCGGCCATAAGTTCATCGGTGTTGATATTAAATAACACCGTTTGGCGGTTGCATTGAAAACCGGAAGGCCCCAAATGCCTTCCGGTTTTTGCCTTTAGATCTTTCAAGATTATAGGATATTCATGCTGCGTTTTCTGCTGAAACGTTTGGCGCTGACAATTCCCACTTTTGTGGCCCTCATGTTTGTGACCTTTGTGGCAATCCGGATGGTGCCCGGCGATCCGGTCGAGGTGCGCACCGGTGAACGCGGTATTTCGCCTGAACGTCTGGCGCAGTTTCGTCACGAAATGGGTCTGGATCAGCCGGTCTGGAAACAGTTCGTCGATTATGCCTGGGGCTTGTTGCATGGTGATTTCGGCACATCTGTAGTGACCAACGAGCGTGTCTTGACTGAATTTCTGCAACTCTTTCCCGCCACATTGGAGCTGGCATTTTTCGGGATGGTGTTTGCAATTCTGATCGGTATACCGGCAGGGGTAATTGCTGCGCTCAAGAGAGGGTCGATTTTTGATCAAACCCTGATGGGCCTGTCATTGACGGGCTTTTCGATGCCAATTTTCTGGTGGGGGCTGCTGCTGATCATGCTCGTATCCGAGCGGTTGGGGTGGACGCCGGTGTCAGGCCGAATTGATCTGATCAAATTCTATTTTGAGCCTGTCACGGGCTTTATGCTGATTGACTCGCTGTTGTCAGATCAGGCGGGGGCATTCAAATCGGCGCTGCATCATTTGATGCTGCCGATGATCGTATTGGGAACCGTACCGCTGGCGACCCTGGCGCGCATGACCCGCTCCTCCATGCTGGAAGTGCTGAGCGAGGATTATGTCCGCACCGCCTATGCCAAGGGCCTGTCGCCGTTTCGGGTAATCGGGCTGCATGCCCTGCGCAATGCGCTGATTCCGGTGGTGACGATCATCGGCTTGCAGGTTGGTTCGCTGATGGCTGGCGCGGTGCTGACCGAGACGATTTTCTCTTGGCCAGGCGTTGGCAAATGGCTGATTGAATCGATCGGACGCCGCGATTATCCCGCATTGCAGGGCGGCATTCTGCTGATCTCGTCGATTGTGATCGTTGTGAATCTGACAGTCGACATGCTTTATGGCTTTATCAATCCGAGGATCCGTCATGGCCAGTGATCCGCACAGTCAAACAAGCACCTCTGCGGCAGGCATTTCTGCTGCCGGTGCTGTCGAGGCGGTTCAGGCCCCTCCGACACTTTTGGCCGCCTTCTGGGCTTCGTTCTGTGAAAACCGTGGTGCTGTCATGGGCTTGGCCCTGCTGAGCCTGATCGTGTTTGTTGCGGTGTTTGCCGAATGGGTATCGCCTTACTCACCGGTCGAACAGTTCCGCGATTTCACGAAACTGCCGCCGGTCTGGGTTGAAGGTGGCAATTGGCACTATCTGCTCGGCACGGATGCCTTGGGCCGCGATACTTTGACACGGCTCATTTTCGGTGCGCGGGTCTCGCTGTTCATCGGCCTGACGGTGATGGTGGTGTCGGTGATTATCGGGGTTGCTCTGGGTTTGGCAGCGGCTGCTTTGGGTGGTCTCGTCGATGTCATGATCATGCGGGTGATGGATTTGATTTTGTCCGTGCCGGGTCTGGTTCTGGCGATTTTGATTGTGGCGGTGCTGGGTCCGAGCCTGACCAATACCATTGTGGCTGTGACGGCTGTGTTTTTGCCCCGTTATGTCCGTCTGGTGCGCGCTTCCGCCTTGAGTGAGCTGGGCCGTGATTATGTCACCTCGGCACGGGTAGCGGGAGCGGGTCCCTTGCGGTTGATGGTTTTGACGGTTTTGCCGAATTGTCTGGCGCCGCTGATCGTGCAGGCCGCACTTGGTGTATCCGAGGCGATTTTGGAAGCGGCGGCTTTGGGCTTTCTCGGCCTTGGTGCGCAGCCACCTGTGGCCGAGTGGGGCGCGATGCTGGCCGATAGCCGGGAATTCATCCGCTCCAATCCCTGGATTGTCACGCTGCCCGGTCTGGCGATTTTGGTGACGGTGATTTCGATCAATCTGTTTGGTGATGGCTTGCGCGATGCCCTCGATCCAAAATTGAAGAGGAGCTGACCCATGAGCATGCTCCAGAACAGTCTTTTGGAAATCCGTAACCTGACGGTATCATTCAACACCCGTTCAGGTCCGTTTCTGGCGGTTGACGGTGTCAATCTGACGGTTGATCGCAACGAGGTTGTGTCGATTGTCGGAGAATCGGGTTCGGGCAAATCGGTGGCCATGCTGGCTGTGATGGGCCTGTTGCCGTGGACCGCGACCATTACCGCCGATGTGATGCGCTTTGAAGGGCTCGATTTGCTGACTCTGTCGGATCGAGAGCGCAGGCGTACCGTCCGTCGTGATATTGCGATGATTTTTCAAGAACCGATGACCAGCCTGAACCCCTGTTTTACTGTGGGGTTCCAGATCGGTGAAAGCCTCAAAACCCATTTGGGTCTTGATCGGGCTGCTTGCCGCCGCCGTACCATCGAATTGCTGGAAGCTGTCGGGATTACCGATCCCGAGCGGCGTTTGAACGCGTTTCCACATCAACTCTCGGGCGGCATGAGCCAGCGTGTGATGATTGCGATGGCTTTGGCCTCCCAACCCAAATTGCTGATCGCGGATGAGCCGACCACCGCACTGGATGTGACCATTCAAGCGCAGATTCTGGATCTTTTGATGTCGATCCAGCGTGACAACGGTATGGGTCTGGTGCT
>CANGQA010000068.1 GCA_947455995.1 Hyphomicrobiales bacterium
CTGAAATAGTTCTCAAAATCATTGCGGAGTGGTTCGAGGACTACAATGAAAACCATCCGCATTCAGGACTGAAAATGCGCTCGCCTCGCGAGTTCAGATCAGCTCAAACCGCAACAGCCTGAGTGTCCGGTGAAATGGGGGCAAGTCCATTACATGAATGGTGTGTGTTAAACGGCAAATTGGCAATGTGTGCACGTTTAGCGGTTTGAATAGGCCACTTAACTTGCGTGTTTTTGTTTGAAGCCATGGAATAAAATTGATTTAGCCTTAAAGGTTTTTTCGATATCAAAATAAAAAAATTTGTTAAAATTCAATGATTTAAAAATTTAAGAATGCTAAATTAACATGTTAAAATATAATTGTTTCAGAAATTAACTTACTTAAACAGGTATGTTAGTGCACATTAATTTTCGTCAGGTTGGTTGTTGCGGTCAGCGGTTTCACAGTGAGGCCCTGATACAATGCAGCCGGGATGACGGGCTGGTCAACACTCTGTTGCTGGTCATCACTTGGT
Organism: Hyphomicrobiales bacterium; assembly: GCA_947455995.1. Classification (GTDB taxonomy): domain Bacteria; phylum Pseudomonadota; class Alphaproteobacteria; order Rhizobiales; family Beijerinckiaceae; genus CAIYZJ01. Next base: position 515 of record CANGQA010000068.1, read on the forward strand.
CGCTGGTCAATACTTTGTCCTTGGTCAATACTCTGTCCCTGGTCAATACTCTGTCTGTGCTTCGCTAGAATGGGTATCGGGCAGAATGGGTGTCGGATGGTTGTCAAGTGGCTGGTATAGCCATCTTGCAAAAACCGGGTCTGGGTCCTGGTCTTGCAAAACGGGTATGCCAAGGGCGTGGTGTCTCGCAAGGGCTTGGTGTCTCGCAAGGGCTTGGTGTCTCGCAAGGGCTTGGTGTCTCGATTGCATGTCGACACTCTGTGTCATGTTTATGCTGGGTGTAAATATGCTGGGCGTAAAACTGTAAATCGGGTTTCAATGGTCGTTCGGTCAGCTTGGCCTTTCGGTCAGGTTACAAACGAAAGACATTATCGTTTGATAAACCTGTGAGTAGCGTGTTGGTCATTGTTTTGTGTGTTGCGTAAGCGTTGTGAGTTGTTCTGTCAGTGTTTGTTGTGTTGGCGTAGCTTGTGTGTTGCGTAATGAGTGAGTTGTTGCGTTGATAAGCTCCTGAATTGAGGGCTTGTTTGAGTATGTATCTGTATTGTTGCGTAAAATGTTGAGTTTGTGAGTCTTGTTTGAGTTGTGCGTTGCGTAAATTGTACATGCGTCGTGTTTTGCGTGCGTTAAAAAAATGAAAAATTATTATTTCCAGTCAAAATCCCATGAACGTGAGTAGTGGAGTATATTATGCGTAAACTATCTGTGGACTCTGCCACCAGTATCGATAATGGCTGTGTCATTGCTTTTCCTCGTGAAAAAACAATTGGCATTCTCGGGTCGAATTCGGGCCGATCACTGCCTAAAAGCTCCGCCAATCCCTCTGATGCACCATCTGCGCATCAAGGCCGTAACAGGCTTGGCAAAGCATATAAGCAGGCCGACTTGCGCCATCGTCAGGATGTTGAGCTTCAGAATTTTGCAAATCAAAATCTGTTGGTGCAGCAACTGCAAGTACCGCAAATGTCTGCGAGATCGTCGATGACGGCTTCCGTGAGCATTGATCATGCGGTGGCAGATCCACAGATGTCCCCACTGATGTCTCAGTGGGCCGGATCCCATTCAGTCTCAAGCCCATTGTCAGCAACGGCTTCGATGTCTGGTGGCTCCGACGCGCTGCGTAAAGCAGCTGCGGTCCGTCTGATTGCTGTCTCTCAAGGGAAACTGCCTCAGGTTAAACTCTCTCAAGGCGATGTCGATCAAAGCCGGGGGGATAAGAACGATTTTTACCCGTCGGGCATGGGGGAAGCGACTGCGGCCTTGTCTCCCACGGCGGATATCAGCAGTTACATTGGTAATATGACCCAAGAATTGGCGCAATTGGCGCGAGGAGCCAATCTTGATTTGCTCGCCTATTTCCTCGAAATGGCTGAGCTTGAAGCCCGCATGCGCACCAGCTCGAGCCTTCAAAGTGCTTGAGGCATGGCTCGGGGTGACCCAAGCCGCTTTGGGTCACCCCGATCACTGGTCTAAGCAGTCGGGCTATAAAAGCTGACGGTTTACGCAAATGCCCGCCGAGCCAGAGCCCGGCAGCGCAACCCATGATGACAACGATGATGCGCCCAGGGGTTGAAAAGTGTCACATGATTTCGCTCGAAAGCGATACGAGCTGGCCTCCATGGCGGATCAGACGGCCTTCGAGTTCCAGAACGAGCAAAATCTGTCGGGTCTGTTGGGCCGACAAGCCCGACAGACGGACAAGATCATCAATCGCAATGGGGGATGGCCCCAATAGCGATAACAGGCCTGCCTGATTGTCGATCTGGGGAGATCCGGCAAGCGGTTCAGGCACTCCGCCCCGGTACGGTGTTTCTGGGGTTTCGCGTATCATCGTCGGGGCGGAGACTTCCCCAGCCAGATAATCGATCTCGTCCCACAGGGGTTCGCTCATTGTCCGCATCTCACGCATGTGGTGGGGATGCCAGCGGTCCTCACCGGTCATCACTTTGATGGCTTCGTCCACCTGTTCGGCATTGGTGATCAAGGTTGCTCCCTCGCGGATCAGGCCATTGGTGCCGGTCGCGCGTGGATCAAGCGGTGATCCGGGGACGGCCATCACCTCGCGGCCCTGCTCGGTTGCAAAGCGGGCGGTGATAAGCGAGCCGGAGCGTTCGGCAGCCTCCACAACGATGACGGCGCAGGACAGGCCGGAAATAATCCGGTTGCGGCGGGGAAAATCCCGTCCGCGCGGCTCCCAGCCAAAGGGCATTTCAGTCACCAAAAGGCCCTGTTCGCCAATGATTCTATGGAGCTCGGCATGTTCGGATGGGTAAATATGGTCGATTCCGCCGGCCAGCACAGCCATTGTGCCGGTGTTGAGGGAGCGCTGATGGACTTTGCCATCAATGCCGCGCGCCAATCCCGAGACCAGCACATAACCCATGCGACCCAAATCCTGGGCCAGCTGATCGGCCATTTTCAACCCAACTCCCGAGGCGTTGCGTGACCCGACAATGGCCACCAGCCGCCGCTTCAGCAAAGAGATATCGCCTTTGACGGTGATGATTGGCGGTGCGGCGTCGATCATTCTCAGCAAATCTGGATAGAGCGCATCGCCGCGCATCAACAGTTGCCCCCCTGATCGGGTCAGCCGGTCCAGTTCGTCCTCCGCTTTGGTGCGGGAATAGGGCACCAGTTGGCGGCCACCGCGTTTGGCCAGTTCCGGCAGGGCGTCCAGAGCCGCGCCTGCACCGCCAAACCGGTTGATCAGGGATTGGAACATCAGCGGACCAACACCGTCGGTTCTGATCAGCCTCAGCCAATCGAGCCGTTGGTTGTCTGTCAAACTCAGTTGAAAAAGGTCGCCAGTATTGTTTTCATTCACCCTTTTGCTCCGATTTTGCCTTCGGTTCCAGCCCATAAACGGGCAATGTTGGCACTATGTTTGAACCAAACAAGCGCAACGAGGAACGCAAAAACAAAAGCCTCGGAACCATCAGGGGAGAAAAAATAGATCATGGCAGGAACAGCAAGACTCGCCAACAGGGCAGCCAGCGAGGAATAGCGGGAGAGAGAGGCGGTGGTGAGCCAGATTGCAATAAAACCAAGGGCTGCAGGCCAGCACATCGCAGCCAGAAGGCCTAGCAGGGTTGCCACGCCCTTGCCGCCTTTGAAGCGCAACCAGACAGGGTATAAATGCCCCAAAAAGGCACAGACCCCAGCAAGGATCTCAAAATCCGGTTCACCCAGCCCGCGCAGGATGAGAATGGCAATGGTGCCCTTGATCCCATCGAGCACAAGAGTGGCAAAGGCCAGTCCCTTTTTGCCGGTACGCAGCACATTGGTTGCCCCGATATTCCCAGATCCAATGGCGCGAATATCGCCCAATCCGGCGGCTTTGGTCAGGACCACGCCAAACGGGATCGAACCGAGCAGATAGGAGCCAAGCATGACAGCCCATAACACGTGCATTTTATCGGGTGAAAGCAGTTCCATCACCGCGCTCATGCCTGCGGCTCCTGACGATGCACGATGCTGCCTGCCACGATGCTCATATGAACCACGCCTTGCAAACGCGCCCCGTCGAATGCTGTGTTGCGGCATAAAGAATGCAAATCCGCCGGATCAAGCACAAACGGTTCATCTGGATCAAACAGCACCAGATCGGCAGGGGCACCACGCGTCAGGCGGCCTTGGGGCAGGCGCAGCAGGGCAGCAGGATGGGCTGAGATGGCAGCCAGAAGCCGCGCAAGGCTCATTTCACCGGCATGCACCAGCCTCAATCCGGCTGACAACAGCGTTTGCAAGCCGATGGCCCCATCGGCACATTCGGCAAAAGGCTGCCGTTTGGCTTCCACATCCTGCGGATCATGGTCCGACACCACAACATCGATGACGCCTTCTGCGAGCGCGGCAACAACCGCTTGGCGGTCATCTTCATGGCGCAACGGGGGCGATAGTTTGAGGAAGGAACGGTAGGGGCCGATGTCGTTTTCATTGAGCGTCAATGAATTGATCGAAACCCCGCACGTGACCTGCAAGCCGCTTTGCTTGGCGCGGCGGACAATCTCGACAGAGTCCGCGCAAGAAATCATGGCAGCGTGATAGCGCCCCCCTGTCAGACGGGCGAGGCGGATATCGCGTTCCAGCATCAGTGTTTCAGCTTCGCGCGGAATGCCCGACAGGCCGAGCCGCGAGGCCAGTTCGCCTTCGTTCATCACGCCGCCCGACAGACGCTTGTCCTGGACGTGCTGGACAATCAAAGCATCGAAATCCCTTGCATAGGTCAATGCTCGCCGCATCACCAGCGGATCATCGACCGCATGGCGCGCATCGGTAAAGAACATAGCACCGGCTTCGCCCAGCAGGCCGAATTCGGTCATCTCGCGGCCCTGTAATCCTTTGGTGAGAGCCGCAGCAGGCAGCATCCGCACACAGGCGGTGTCGCGGGCGCGGCGCATCAGAAAATCAACCACCGCAGGATCATCAACAGGGGGATGGGTGTCGGGCATGGTGATAACCGTTGTCACCCCGCCCGCAGCGGCCGCAGCGCTGGCTGAGGCCAGAGTTTCACGGTGCTCGTGGCCCGGTTCGCCGACAAAGGCGCGCAAATCGATCAGGCCGGGCGCCAAAACCATGCCCTTGGCATCAATCACTGTGGCGCCATCGGGCACGGCAGCGGAATCAATCCCGGGACCCATAGCAGCAATCAGGCCGTCTTGGATCGCAAGAGCGCCGTTTTCGGTTTTGCCACTGGCAGGATCGATCAAACGGGCATTGCGGATCAACAGGGGGGCCAGGTTCATGATCAGCCCCCGTTCGGTAAATGGGCGGCCAAGGCTTCCAGAATTGCCATACGCACGGCAACGCCCATTTCGACCTGTTCGCGGATCAGCGATTGAGCCCCGTCGGCAATATCGGAAGCAATTTCGACCCCGCGATTCATCGGGCCGGGATGCATCACGAGCGCGTCGGGTTTTGCATAGGCTAGTTTTCCGGAATCCAGACCATAATAATGGAAATATTCTTTCACGGATGGCACGAATGATCCGTTCATCCGCTCGCGCTGCAATCGCAACATCATCACGATGTCTGCATCTTTAAGTCCATCCCGCATCGATGTGAAGACTTTGCAGCCCATCCTTTCAAGGCCCGACGGCAGAAGGGTTGAAGGGCCGACCACCCGCACCTCGGCGCCCAGCGCATTGAGCAGGATCAGATTGGAGCGTGCCACCCGCGAATGCAGGATGTCACCGCAGATGGCAACGATCAAGCCGCGTATCTGGCCCTTGTTGCGACGAATGGTCAGGGCATCCAGCAAAGCCTGCGTCGGATGTTCATGCGCGCCATCGCCTGCATTGATGACCGAACAATCGACTTTGCGGGCCAGAAGGTGGACGGCGCCGGCGGCATGGTGGCGCACAACGATCAGATCGGGACGCATCGCATTGAGCGTCATGGCGGTGTCGATAAGGGTCTCGCCCTTTTTGATCGAGCTGGATGCCACCGCCATGTTCATGACATCGGCCCCCAGCCGCTTGCCAGCCAATTCAAAAGATGATTGGGTGCGGGTGGATGCCTCGAAAAACAGATTGATCTGTGTGCGACCGCGCAGCGTTGTTTTTTTCTTCTCAACCTGGCGGGAGACTTCTACCGCTTTATCTGCCAAATCCAACAGCATAGTGATATCGGAAGGCGAAAGGCCCTCAATCCCAAGCAGATGACGATGGGGAAATCGAACGGCATGTGTCATAATAAAAAGGAATTAAGAGCAATCGTTGCCTAGCGCAAGTCGCACAGGAGGCTTTCGCACAAGGATTGCCATTTTTTTCGGAATGTTTTTTAGAGTTTGTTTTGAGGATTGGAACTGGACTGAAATATCGCGTTTGAAAGTTCGGATTTGACAGAAAGCGCTTCATCCACCACTTTCCCGCCGAGTTGATCCCTGTGGCTACCCCTTTACCGATTATGAATCCGAGGCTGATTGAATGAAGCTTGTTGTCGTTGAGTCGCCTGCAAAGGCCAAAACAATCAACAAATATCTTGGGGCCGGTTATGAGGTTCTGGCATCGTTTGGTCACATCCGCGATCTGCCGCCCAAAGACGGTTCGGTCAATCCCGATGATGATTTCGCGATGCTGTGGGAGATCGACGGCAAGGCCGTCAAACGCGTGTCCGACATCGCCAGCGCGGTCAAGGGGGCTGAAAAGCTGATCCTCGCAACCGATCCTGATCGCGAGGGTGAGGCGATATCATGGCATATTGTTGAGGCCTTGCAGAACAAGCGCGCTCTGAAAGGTCTGCCGATCGAACGTGTGACCTTCAATGCCATCACCAAAGATGCCGTGCTCGATGCCATGCGTCATCCGCGCGAGATCGATCAGGGGCTGGTCGATGCCTATCTGGCACGCCGCGCCCTCGATTATCTGGTGGGGTTCAAATTATCGCCGGTTTTGTGGCGCAAATTGCCCGGTGCGCGTTCGGCCGGTCGTGTCCAGTCTGTCGCGCTGCGCCTTGTCTGTGACCGTGAACGCGAAATCGATGCCTTTGTCGCCCGTGAATACTGGTCTTTGATTGCGGAGTTAACTACAGCGGCCGGTGCCAAATTCGAGGCGCGGCTGGTGGGTGCAGACGGGCAGAAGATCACCCGCCTCGATATCGGCACCGGTGCCGAGGCTTCAGCTTTCCAAGCCGCCCTCGAGCAAGCCAATTTCAATGTGGCCAGTGTCGAGGCCAAGCCCGCCAAACGCCATCCTTATCCCCCCTTCACCACATCGACCTTGCAGCAGGAAGCCTCGCGCAAACTCGGCATGTCGCCGGCGCGCACCATGCAGGTGGCCCAGCGCCTCTATGAAGGTATTGATATCGGTGGTGAAACCGTTGGCCTGATCACTTATATGCGAACCGATGGTGTCGATATGGCACCTGAGGCGATTGCATCGTGCCGTTCAGTGATCGAGAAGGAGTTCGGCAGTCTCTATCTCCCGCGTGTGCCGCGCAAATATACCACCAAAGCCAAAAACGCCCAGGAGGCCCATGAGGCGGTGCGACCGACCGATATGTCGCGTCATCCCAAATCGGTCAGCAGGATGCTGGAGCCGGAGCAGGCCAAATTATACGAGCTGATCTGGTTGCGGACCATGGCAAGCCAGATGGAATCGGCAGAACTGGAACGCACCACCGTTGACATAACCGCGATTGCCGGGGGACGCACGCTTGATCTGCGCGCAACCGGTCAGGTCATCAAATTCGAAGGCTTTTTGAAGCTCTATACTGAATCCCGCGACGACGAGAGCGAGGACGACGACAACCGCCGTCTGCCGCCGATGAGTCAGGGTGAGCGGCTGTCTGCCCAGAAGATCAAGGCCGACCAGCATTTCACCGAGCCGCCACCGCGTTTCTCCGAAGCCTCGCTGGTCAAGCGCATGGAGGAATTGGGCATCGGCCGCCCGTCCACCTATGCTTCCATTCTTGGAACACTGAAAGACCGGGAATATGTGCTGCTCGATAAAAAGCGGCTGCATGCCACCGATAAGGGTATGCTGGTGACGGCGTTTCTCGGCTCGTTCTTCGCCCGCTATGTCGAGTTCGATTTTACGGCAGAACTGGAAGAAGATCTCGATCGGATCGCCAATCACGAATTGTTCTGGAAAGACGTGATGCGCCGTTTCTGGACCGATTTTTCGGCCGCCATAGAAGGCACGACCGAATTGCGGTTTGCTGAGGTGCTGACCGCGCTTGATGATGTCATGGGTCCGCATATGTTCCCCTCCAAGGCCGATGGCGGTGATCCGCGCGGCTGTCCGGCCTGCGCGGCGGGCAAGCTGTCGCTGCGTCTTGGCAAGTTCGGAGCGTTTATCGGCTGCTCAAACTATCCGGAATGTAAATTCACCCGCCAGTTGGGTGCGACCGGAGCGGGCGAGGGCGCCAATGCCGATGGCAGCACGGGACCGAAAGTGCTGGGCCAGGATCCGCAAACGGGTCTGGATGTCACCGTGCGTGATGGCCGTTATGGGCCTTACGTGCAATTGGGCGAGGGCGAAAAGCCCAAGCGCCAGACTTTGCCCAAGGGCACCAACCCGGCGACCGTCGAACTTGAACTGGCGCTGGCTTTGTTGTCTTTGCCCCGTGAGGTCGCCAAACATCCCGAAAGCGGCGAGCCGATTGTCGCCAATATCGGGCGGTTCGGCCCCTATGTTCAACATGGCAAAGTCTATGCGAATATCGGTTCTGATGACGATGTCCTGACCATCGGTGCCAATCGGGCGATTGATCTGATCATTGCCAAGGAAAGCGGCAAGGGTGGTGGGCGGTTCGGTCGTGCGGCGGCCGCGGCGGGTCGTGTGTTAGGAGCGCATCCCGATGGTGGTGATGTGGTGCTGCGCGATGGCCGTTATGGGGCCTATGTCTCGCATGGCGGGATCAATGCAACGATCCCCAAAGGTGCGGACCAGGCCAGCATGACGCTGGATGAAGGACTTGCTCTGATTGCGGCCCGTATCGCTGCTGGTGTGACCCCGAAAAAGACGGCTACAAAAAAGACAGCCACAAAAAAGGCACCCGCTAAAAAAGCGCCTGCTAAAAAAGCGGCCACTAAAACCGCCGCTCAAAAGCCGGCCGTCAAAAAAGCCCCTGCGAAAAAGCCTGCGGCGAAAAAATCGGCTGAATAGGTAACAGATCCTTCGGGGGGCAGCGGTGCGGGGCGATCCCGTTCCCTGCCAGATTCCTTTGCCTGTCAAAGACCTGATATTTTATAGGCATAGCGCTGGAACAAGCCAGCAAACTGTCTTATCTTCCAGCTCTCACCCCCTGATTGCGCTTTGTTTGGATGGAGATAATCTGATGCAGCTTACATGGTATGGCCATGCCGCCTTCCGGCTTGATTTCAATGGCAAGGCGGTTCTGCTTGATCCGTTTTTCACGGGCAATCCGGCGTTTGCAGGTGATCGCGATGCCGCCATCAAGGGCGTTGATACCATCGTGCTGACCCATGGCCATGCCGATCATGTCGGCGATACCCTCGATATTGCCGCCCAGACAGGCGCAAAAGTGGTGGCCAATTACGAATTGTGCATGTGGTTGTCGGCGCAAGGCTTGCAAAATATTGATCCGATGAATACCGGCGGCACCGTGCAGCAGGATGGTTTCTCTGTTTCGATGGTGCGGGCCGATCACTCCTCCGCCCATATGGATGGCAAAACCGGCGTGCCGCTAGGTTCCGCCAATGGCATGATCATCACCGTACCCGGCTCCAAGACGGTCTATCACATGGGCGATACCGATATTTTCGGCGATATGGCCCTGATCAACGAGATCTACCAGCCCCATATCGGTCTCGTGCCGATCGGCGACCGTTTCACGATGGGCGGCAAGGTGGCGGCGATGGCAGTCAAGCGCTTCTTCCATTTCGAGACTGTGATTCCCTGCCATTATGCGACCTTCGGTCTGCTTGATCAAAATCCCGATGCCTTTACCCGCGGGCTTGAAGGCAGCACAACAAAAGTGCTGGTGCCGGCCAAAGGGCAGGCTGTGAGCCTCTAAGCCCGTTGCGGGCATATCGGGTCAGTTGCAGCTTGGCCTGTGCTGGTGTTAGAAGACCAGTGCACGCCAAGGCGATGCGGGCCATGATTTGGTCCCCGTGTTTTGTCAGGCTGGCCAAATTTGAATGCGAGTGGTTTTGAGGGTTCGGCGCGCAAGGGCCGGACCATTCCCTTTTCGGAGAAGCTGATGTCTGTTGATCAGGCGACTGTCCGCCGTATCGCCCATCTGGCACGCATTGCCGTGACCGAGGATGAAGTGCCGCATTTGCAAGGCGAGTTGAATGCCATTCTCGATTTCGTGGCGCAACTTGACGAGGTTGACGTGTCCGGCGTAGAGCCGATGACCTCGGTGACCCCGATGGCTATGAAAAAGCGCGTGGATGAGGTGACTGACGGTTTCTATGCCGACCGTGTCACAACCAATGCCCCTGCTTCAGATGACCACTTCTTTATCGTGCCCAAGGTGGTGGAGTAAGCCATGTCGGTGACCATCGCCATCGAAACACCGTTGCAGGACGAAGTCAGACAGCTGATTGCCGAGCTGAATGCCTATCTTCTGTCGCTGTTTCCGCCCGAGGTCTGTTCGCATCTGACGGTTGAGCAAATGAGCCAGCCTGATACCACGGTTTTTATTGCCCGTGACGGCGGTTTGGCAGTCGGTTGCGGGGCTCTGAGACGGCACGGCCATGGCATTGGCGAGGTCAAGCGCATGTATACCAGACCCAGTCACCAGGGCCGGGGGATCGGTGGTCAGATCGTTGACGCCATCGAGGCTTTGGCCCGCATTGAGGGGTTGAGACAGTTGGTGCTGGAAACCGGATTGGGTCTTGATGCCGCTTGGCGCGTTTACGAGCGCGCGGGCTTCGAGCGCTGCGGTCCGGTGCTGCACTATCCCGATATTCCGAGTTCTGCTTTCTATCAAAAGGCGCTTGTCGCATGACTGATCTGACACAACTGACCCTTGCCGAAGCCCGTGATGCGCTTCGCTCCAAATCGATTTCGGCCAGCGAGCTGGCCAAGGCGCATCTGGCTGCGATGGAACAGGCGCGTTCTTTGAATGCCTATGTGCTGGAAACGCCCGATCAGGCGCTGGCCATGGCGGCCCAATCCGATGACAAGCTCGCCAGAGGCGAGGCCGGACCGCTCGAAGGCATTCCGCTCGGCATCAAGGATCTTTATGCAACCCAAGGGGTGCGCACAACGGCCTGCTCCAACATTCTCGGTGATTTCACCCCGCCTTATGAGTCGACCGTCACCAGCCAGTTGTGGCGTGATGGTGCGGTGATGCTGGGCAAGCTCAACAATGACGAATTTGCCATGGGCTCGTCCAATGAAAGCTCAGCTTTTGGTCCGGTGGTCTCGCCTTGGGCCCCGCCCGAATGGTCGCAAGACAAACTGGATGCAGCGTTGAAGGGTGACAAAAAAGGCCTGCTGGTGCCCGGGGGCTCTTCGGGCGGTTCCTCGGCAGCGGTGGCCGCACATCTGTGTCTGGGGGCTACGGCCACCGATACCGGTGGCTCGATCCGCCAACCGGCGGCCTTCACGGGCACCGTTGGCATCAAGCCGACCTATGGCCGTTGCTCGCGCTGGGGCATAGTGGCTTTTGCGTCCTCTCTTGATCAGGCTGGCCCGATTGCCCGCACGGTGCGCGACACCGCGATCATGCTGCGGTCGATGGCTGGACATGATGCGAAAGATACGACCTCGGTCGACCGTGCTGTTCCTGATTACGAGGCTGCTGTGGGGCGTTCGATTAAGGGCATGAAAATCGGCATTCCCAAAGAATATCGGGTTGATGGCCTGTCTGCTGAAATAGACCAGCTTTGGCTCAAAGGCGTACAATGGCTGCGCGATGCCGGAGCAGAGATCGTTGATGTATCGCTGCCCCACACCAAATATGCACTGCCTGCCTATTATATCGTTGCGCCAGCGGAAGCGTCCTCCAATCTCGCCCGCTATGACGGCGTGCGTTATGGGTTGCGGGTGCCGGGCAAGGACATAGCGGACATGTATGAAAAGACCCGCGCCGCCGGTTTCGGCAGCGAGGTTCGCCGCCGGATCATGATTGGCACCTATGTGCTGTCAGCCGGATATTACGATGCCTATTATGTCCGCGCCCAGAAAATCCGGACTCTGATCCGTCAGGATTTTGAAAATGTCTATCATGCTGGCGTCGATGCGATCCTGACCCCCGCTACGCCGTCACCTGCCTTCGGCATTGGCGAGATGGGTGCTTCCGATCCGGTTGAAATGTATCTTAACGATATTTTCACGGTGACGGTCAATATGGCCGGTTTGCCAGGTCTGGCCTTGCCTGCGGGGCTGTCAGCTGGCGGTTTGCCGCTCGGTTTGCAACTGATCGGTCGTCCGTTCGACGAGGAATCACTGTTTTCGATCGCCGAAGTGATCGAAAAGTCCGCAGGGCATTTCAAGCCGCAACAGGCTTGGTGGTCTTGAGCGCCAAGAAGGGTGTGGTGGCGTTGAAATGGCACTGACTTGGGAAAAAATCCTGTTAGATATAGAGCCATTTCACGGCGTTATTCTCTACGCCTTTATTGATCCGGTTGTGGTGGCCATCGGTTTGTGGATGGGCTGGCATGCGGACCAGAAAGGCAAGTTGATTCTGGCCGGATTATTGGCGGGTCTGGCAGGAACGGTGACAGGCTTTGTTGCCGATCTGCTGGGGCTGGGCTGGTTTGAAGGCGGCTTTCTGTTCGGTGGTGCCCATGCTTTCTTTCGGGTGCTGGCGGGCTATCTATGGGCGATTGCGGGCTATCTGGCCCGCATGTTCAAATCCTGAACGTGTCCAATCCTGATATTGTCACAAACACGTGAGCTTGAGCATCATGAACGCAACAGTTGATCCAAAGAAACTGATCAAGGGCGCGACCGGCGATTGGGAAGTGGTGATTGGCATGGAAATCCATGCACAGGTGACCTCCAAATCCAAATTGTTCTCAGGTGCCTCAACCGATTTTGGTGGCGATCAGAACAGTCATGTTTCGCTGGTCGATGCGGCCATGCCCGGGATGTTGCCGGTGATCAACGAGGAATGTGTGCGTCAGGCCGTGCGGACGGGCCTTGGATTGGAAGCCGAAATCCACCTCCGCTCGGTGTTCGACCGCAAGAACTATTTCTACCCCGATCTGCCGCAGGGCTATCAGATCAGCCAGTATAAATATCCGATAGTCGGCGAGGGCAAAGTGATCGTCGATCTGGTCGACGGGTCGCAGATCACGGTGGGGATCGAACGTCTGCATCTCGAGCAGGATGCCGGTAAATCCCTGCATGACCAGCACCCGACCATGAGCTATGTCGATTTGAATCGTTCCGGCGTTGCGCTGATGGAAATTGTGTCCAAACCCGATTTGCGCTCTGCCGAAGAAGCCCGCGCCTATGTCACCAAGCTGCGGACCATCATGCGCTATTTGGGGACCTGTGACGGCAATATGGATGAAGGCTCGCTGCGCGCCGATGTCAACGTCTCGGTGCGCCGCCCGGGTGAGCCGCTGGGCACACGGTGCGAGATCAAAAACGTCAACTCGATCCGTTTCATCGGACAGGCCGTGGACACCGAGGCGCGTCGCCAGATCGCCATCATCGAGGATGGCGGCACGATCGATCAGGAAACACGCCTGTTCGATCCCGCCAAGGGTGAGACCCGGTCGATGCGCTCGAAAGAGGAAGCGCATGATTACCGCTATTTCCCCGATCCCGATCTGCTGCCGCTGGAATTCGATCAGGCATTTGTCGATACGCTGAAATCGCATCTGCCCGAACTGCCGGACGCCAAAAAAGCGCGTTTTATGGCCGATTATGGCCTTCCTGCCTATGATGCAGGCGTGCTGGTGGCCGAGCGCGTGCAGGCCGATTATTTCGAGGCGGTCGCCAAGGGCCGCGACGGCAAAACGGCCGCCAATTGGGTGATCAACGAGCTGTTTGGCCGTCTTAACAAAGAAGGCAAGGATGTCACGACCTCGCCTGTCTCGGCGGATCAGTTGGGTGCTATTGTGGATCTGATTTCCAATGGCACGATCTCGGGAAAAATGGCGAAGGATCTCTTTGAAATCGTCTTTACCGAAGGCGGGGATCCACTGCAGATTGTTGAACAGCGCGGCATGAAGCAGGTCACTGATACCGGTGCGATCGAGGCTGCTGTCGATGCGGTGCTGGCCGCCAATCCTGATAAGGCCGAACAGGCGAGAACCAAGCCCGGTATGCTGGGCTGGTTTGTCGGTCAGGTGATGAAGGAAACGGGTGGCAAGGCCAACCCGCAAAGTGTCAGCGATCTTCTGAAAGCCAAAATAGGTCTGGAATAATCAGTGAGGCAAATAGTTGATCACGGTCGGGAGTCCCAAAGCCCCCGGCCCCAATAGGCTTGCGGCCCACAGGGCGGCCGAGGTGATATTGGCCCATTGAAAAGCGGTGGCCGACATGCCACAGGCCCCGGCTGCCAGTGGCACGCTAGCCCTGAGCGGGCCGAAAAAGCGGCCGAAAAAAACACCATAGACCCCCCACTTCAAAAAGAAACGATGCCCCCGCGCCAGCAAGTCTGGTCGTCCGGCAAATGGCCACATCCGGCTGATTGGCTCGTGGTAATGCTGACCGAGCCAGAAAGACAGCCAGTCCCCCAAAGCGGCCCCCAGTGTGGCAGCCAGCCAAAGCGGGATAAAAGCCAGCTGGCTGATGCCGATCAAAGCGCCGATGCCGATCAGAATGATGGTGGCTGGCACCAGCAGCGAGATCAGCACGAGGGATTCGGCAAAAGCCAGCGCGAAAACAATCGGTCCCGCCCATTCCGCATGGTCTCTGGCAAACTCTTGGGTGAGGCGGATGATGACATCCATATCATAATGCACGGGGACCAGACCTGACGTGTGATGGATTACGCTTGATTAAGGCAGTCGCTTGCTGTTGTTTACGATGAACGTTTCTTTTTATGAAGGATAATTCCGATGAGCGCACGTTTTGAATTATATGGCCTGTTTTTGTCGGGCCCAAGCTACAAAGTGGCCTTGATGCTGTCGCTGGCCCAAGAGCCATTTGCCTATCATCACATGGACCTGCGGGCTGGCGCGCACAAAACCGACGCGTTCCGGGCGATCAGCCGTTTCGGGCAGGTGCCTGCGCTGGTCGATACCTCAAACGGCATGAAGCTGGTGCAATCGGCGGTGATTCTCGATTATCTGGCCGACAAGACCGGTAAATTCGGTGGGGCGACACTGGCTGAGCGCTATGAAGCGCGCGAATGGCTGTTTTGGGAATTTGAACGTCTGAGCGCCAATCTCTATCGTCCGCGGTCGGCCAAATTGGGCTTCCGGACCTTTGATCCTGCAGTGCTTGACCAATATATGAGCGAAGGCAATGCGGCGCTTGCCCATCTCGAGACCTGCCTGACTGGCCGAAACTGGCTGGTGGGCGAAGGCCTGACCATTGCCGATATTGATCTCTATGGTGTGGTTTTTTATGCCGCCGATGGCGGCTATGACCTGTCAGCCTATCCGCATGTGGCGGCATGGAAGGCGCGGATCGAGGCAATGCCCGGTTATGCGTCGCCGCAAATGTTGATGCCAACGACGGCGTAACTTCAGGCTTGCAGATGTCAGCAGATGAAGCACACGCCCTGATCATCCGTGCGGCGGTGGAGAGCGATCTCCCCGCTATCATCGGCCTGCATGCCGCCGATACCATCGGCAAGCATGGTGACGAATGGCATGCCCAAAGCGCGCCACGCTATCACGCAGCCTTTGCCGCGCTGACTGATCATCCTGACCACAAGCTGTTTGTGGCCGAATTGGCGGGCCGCGTGGTCGGCAGTTTCATCCTGTCGCGACTGTTAGGCCTGACGGGGCAGGGCCAGACCCACGCCGAACTGCGCTCTGTCCAGGTTGACCAGACTTTGCGGTCCAAAGGCATAGGGGCCCGGATGGTGGCTTTTGCCGAAGCCGAGGCCCGCTTATGGGGTGCGGACAATCTGCAACTGACATCAAACCTTAAACGCGTTGATGCCCATCGCTTTTATGAAAAGCTCGGATTTGCCAAAAGCCATGCGGGTTTCAAAAAAGGATTGTGATCAGCTTGGCTTTCGTGCCAGCTTTTTGAGGCAAGACCCTTGACCAAGCCGTGTCGAGACCTTAGGACAAACGCAACGGAGACGTGGCCGAGAGGCTGAAGGCACTCGTTTGCTAAATGAGCAAGCCCAGAAATGGGCTTCGAGGGTTCGAATCCCTCCGTCTCCGCCATTTTTTATTATTTTTTTAAAAGGTATTATTGGTGAATTACAGCAGAAAATTATCGACGGCACTTTGCATGGTCTCAGTGTTTCTTCTGCTCGAATTGGTTCCATTGCTTATTCCAAAGCCATTCTATTTGGATTGGGTCAATCATGTTTGGATCCTTGAATATTACACTCAGTATTTGATCGACCACGCGACATTTCCACCTGCAATCCATGTCGATGGGGCATTCGGCAATCCGATGCCACTGTTCTATGGAATATTGTTTTATCCGTTGTTGGCTTTTTTGAGTGTTTTTACAGGTTCAGATATTGCATTGCGCTTATGCTTTGCTTTTTTGTTGGTTGTGCCTGTTGTGACTTATTTTATTGTTTTTAGATCAATTCTTGGAAATAATGTTCTTGCGATTTATTTGTCGATCGTAACAAATTTTTCCATGTATCAAATGACAAATCTCTATCATAGAGGTGCGCTCACAGAATTTTTTGCATATCAGCTTATTTTGATCGGTTTTTCTCTGAATTATTATGCAATATTTCATAAAAGAAAAAGTTCCAATGCTCTTTTGTTGATTGGTTGCATAAGCTTGCTTTTTGCGTTCGGAGCTCATCCGATTACTTTATATAATTTTGCTATTTTTCTATTTCCGGTAATTGTGATTTTATTAATATATTATCGGTTTTTATTTAATAATTTATCAATTGGTAAATTGGCATTGTTTTCCACAGGTATGACAGCAATTTTGTTGCCATGGCTTATTAATGTCATTAATTTTAAAAATAATTTCAAAATTGGCAATTATAAATTATATTATTTTCCTACATCTATTGACTCGATTTTTGCAAAAATAGGTTTTTTTTACAGTGATCAAAGAGCCATAGACGATGGAGTATTGCTCACTCATACGCCTTATATTTCCGCGCCATTGCCTGTTATATTAATGCTAATTTTTTGTTATTTTATTTTTCATTTTTATTCTACAAATAA
>CANGQA010000069.1 GCA_947455995.1 Hyphomicrobiales bacterium
TTGGGAACAACGTCAAGCGACCGCACAAGCCTTGGTCGAGCTCGCGGCAGAACAAAGCCGCCCCGTGGCGCTGCTTGGGTTCTCACGCCCGGATCAGGGGCTTGTGCTGAAAGAAGCCGGTGCGTTGCTGTCTGATTTACGCGGCCTGACACCTGCCCCCTTTACACCGGAACGGGCCGCTGCAGTTCCAGCCTTGCGGGACTTTCTCTCCGCTCAACCCAATGTGTCGGTGGTCTGGATCACCGATGGCCTGCAAATTGATGAACGCAAGGAGGGTGGACAAGCGCCAGAGCCGTTCACTGCCCTTCTGAAACCGCTGCTGAAGGATCAGCCCCTCGATGTCATCCACCCGCGCAATGCA
The DNA here is from genome assembly GCA_947455995.1 of Hyphomicrobiales bacterium. GTDB lineage: Bacteria > Pseudomonadota > Alphaproteobacteria > Rhizobiales > Beijerinckiaceae > CAIYZJ01. Next base: position 362 of record CANGQA010000069.1, read on the forward strand.
CCCCTTGCGCTCACCGGACGACAGGATCGGGAAGCCGGACTGAATGTGTCGGTCAATCGTGGCTGGGGCGGCGAAAGTGCAGCGTTCAGCCTTGTAGCCCGCGATAAGAAGGGACGGGTTCTGAGCCAAGGAAATGGCACGTTTGAGCATGATGACCTCAGCCAGACCGTGACCCTGCCGCTACCGCTTGAATTGCGGCAGGAAGTTGCCCGTCTCGAGATCGAGCAGGGGCGCAGCGCCGGCAGTGTCTGGCTCAGCGACGAGAGCCAGCATCGGCGGCGGGTTGCGATTGTCAGTGAAACAGCCAGCGATGCCTCGCAGGTCTTGTTGTCTCCGCTCACCTATATCAGCCGCGCCTTGTCGCCGTTTGCCGAGGTTCGCCTGTCTAAACAGGCCCCCACAGAGGCAATCAATAGCCTGCTCAATGAAGGCCCCTCGGTATTGGTGCTGGCGGATATTGGCCAATTGCCCGAAGGAGCCAAGCAGAAGATCGCAGACTTTATCGACAAAGGCGGGGTGGTGGTGCGTTTTTCCAGCTCGGGCCTTGCCAGCACGGGAGACGATCTGGTGCCGGTACCGCTCAGACGCGGTGGACGCTCGCTCGGCGGGGCCTTGGCATGGGATACTCCGCGCGCGCTCCATTCTTTCGAGGCTGACAGTCCGTTTTTCGGATTGAAAGTCCCACAGGACGTCACAGTCAACCGCCAGATTCTGGCTGAACCCGGCCCCGAACTGGACCGCAAAGTCTGGGCGCATCTGGCCGATGGCACACCGGTTGTGACCGCACAGGCACGCGGTCAGGGCATACTGGTGCTGTTCCATGTCACGGCTGATCCGCTATGGTCGACCCTGCCACTGTCCGGGCTGTTTGTGGATATGCTGAGGCGGATCGTCAATCTGTCTGGCCCGCAAAACTTGGCCCGTTTGAACAGCACAACACCGCAAAAGCCCACATTGCTGGCTCCGTCAAGAATACTGGACGGTTTCGGCCAGCTCGGTACGCCTCCAGTCACTGCCTTGCCGATCAAGCCCGACACGACCGCACCCGAACAGGGCATGGTGGCCGACCATGACCATCCGGCGGGGCTTTATGGTTCAGTCGATGCGCCGCTGGCTGTCAATGTCCTCGGCCCCCGCAGCCTGATGCGTCATCTGGATCTGACGGCACTGCCTGCACGGCTTGTTCCACTGGAAGCGCCTGTTCCCTTTGATCTGCGGCCATGGCTGATCGGCTTGGCCATGGTTTTATTCGCGCTTGATAGTGTAGCAGTCATTGTCCTGGCAGGAACCGGCTGGCGGGTTTGGCGCGCCAAGCCATTCCTGACAGGACTGGTTCTGACTTGCGCCGTTATCATGATGCAAAATCCGCTGCAAGCTGACCCGTTGAGCCCCAAGGATACCGATTCAGCTCTTGCGACCCGTCTGGCCTATGTGATCACCGGCAATACCGGAATTGACGAGACCAGTCTGGCAGGGTTGATTGGCCTGACCGATTATATTGCCAAGCACACTGCGCTGGAACCTGCTCCGCCCATCGGGGTCAATCCTGCTGTTGACGAGCTTGGGGTCTATCCCTTGCTCTACTGGCCGATGTCAGCCAGCCAGACGGTTCCTTCCGCCTCTGCTTTGGCCAAAATTGATTCCTTCATGAAAAATGGCGGCACGATCATTTTCGATACACGCGATGCCGGGTTCAGCTCCGGCGCGGTTTCGCCCGAAACCAGATTGTTACGGACCATTCTGGCGGGCATGTCGATTCCTGCACTTGAACCCGTCCCCTCCGATCACGTGGTGACAAGGACGTTTTATCTGGTCGACCGTTTTCCGGGCCGCTTTGCCGATGGGAAAACCTACATCGAAGCCCTTGTGCGCGGCGAAACAGGCAAAAGCGAACGCCCGAGCCGCGCGGGGGATGGCGTATCACCCATCGTCATCACCTCCAATGATCTGGCGGCAGCCTGGGCAACCGGACGGCGCGGCGAGCCGTTGCAGCCGATCAACCAGACCATGCCACGCCAGCGCGAAATGGCGCTGAGGGGTGGAGTCAATCTGGTGATGTATACGCTGACTGGCAATTACAAGGCTGATCAGGTTCATGTGCCTGCATTGCTGGAAAGGCTGGGCCAATAATGACCCATTTCAGCCTATCCCCCCTTCTGCCTTGGCCCTGGATTGGACTGATTGCCTGTATCGGCCTCATTCTGGCTGGTACGGTGATCAGAACGGGCCGCCGTGGCGGCTGGTTCAGGCTGGTGGCAGTGTTGGCTCTGATAGGGGCTTTGCTCGAACCGCAAATGATCATCGAGGAACGCGAAACGCTTGATGATGTAGTGGCTGTCGTGGTGGACCGCACGGGCTCGCAAGATCTCGACCTGCGTCAGAACCAGACGGAGGCCGTGCGCGCCCAGGTCGATCAGCAGCTCAAGCAATTACCCCATCTGGATGTCCGCGTCATCGACATCACCACCCATCATTCCGACGGCACCACCTTGTTTGCTGGATTGACCAGTATTCTGGCGGATGTCCCGCCCGAGCGGGTAGCAGGGGCGATTCTGATCACCGACGGGCAGGTTCATGACACGCCGGAAGGCAACAAAGCAGGTTTGCAAAGTCTCGGCTTCAAAGCTCCTGTGCATGCTCTCATCACCGGCCACACGCAAGAGCATGACCGGCGGATCGTTTTGATCGATAGTCCGCGCTTCGGCATTGTCGGCAAAGATCTGGACGTGCGCTTCCGCATGGAGGAGGTGGGAGGCGATAAGCGGCCCGTCAAAGCCGTAGCCCGCCGAAATGGCGTGGTGGTTGCCGAAGGCAGGATCAGGGCTGACGAGGACATCAGACTGCCGATCACCATCACGAATGCCGGCACCAATGTGTTTGAAATCGAGATCGAAGCGGCCGCCGACGAACTGACAACACTGAATAACCGTGCCGTGGTCACTGTCGAAGGCATCCGCGACACGCTCAAAGTGCTGCTGGTCTCAGGCCAGCCGCATATCGGCGAACGGGTATGGCGCAATATGCTGAAAGCGGATCCGGGGGTTGATCTGGTCCACTTCACCATTCTGCGTCCGCCCGAAAAGCAAGATGGTACCCCGATCAACGAAATGGCTCTGATTGCTTTCCCGACCCGCGAGCTGTTTGAAACACGCATCAACCAGTTCGACCTGATCATTTTCGATCGCTATGCGCATCAATCCATTCTGCCGATCGGCTATCTCAACAATATCATCCGCTATGTGCGTCAGGGCGGGGCTTTGCTGGTCGCTGCAGGACCGGAATTTCGCGGCAGCCAAGGACTTGCCTCCGGCCCTCTGGCTGCCATCTTGCCTGCTGAACCGACAGGTACGGTCACCGAAACCCCTTTCAAACCCATGATCAGCCCGCTGGGGAGCCGTCACCCCGTCACCCGGGGTTTGACAGAGAACGCAGAAGAATGGGGAGAATGGCTGCGGCTGATCAATGCCAATGCCCATAAAGGCATTGTGCCGATGAACGGACCAAACGGCCAGCCCTTGCTGGTTCTATCGCGTGAAAACAAAGGACGCATTGCCTTATTGCTGTCCGATCATGCCTGGCTGTGGGCGCGTAATGTCAATGGCGGCGGCCCCTATCTCGATTTGTTGCGCCCCATTGTGCATTGGCTGATGAAACAACCCGATCTGGAAGAAGAAGCCTTGCGGGCCAAAACCCAAAACGGCCAGATCATCATCGAACGCCAAACGCTGGGCGAGGATGTCAAACCTGTAACGCTCATCGATCCCGGCGGACGGCAGCAGACAGTGACCCTTGAAGCGGCAAGCCCGGGCCTGTGGCGCAAGACCTTTCCAGTCGAGCAGTTGGGTCTTTACCAATTAAAGGATGGCGAATTGACCGCTTTTGTCAGTGTCGGGCCAGCCAATCCGAAAGAATTTTCTGATGTCGTCTCCACAACCGCTGTTCTGGAACCGATCGTTACAGAAACGGGCGGTTCTGTCAGACGGGTATCGCTTCTGCCTGGCAGTTCGCCCGTTGTACCCCGTATTCTGCGCGAAGGCCGACAGAGCCATTATCACGGCAGTGATTTTATTGCGCTCAAAGACAATCATGGTGCCAAGGTTCGCGGTATCACCGTGTTGCCACTCCTGAGTGGGTGGCATGGCCTTCTGGCTTTGCTGTTGGCCCTGGTCTTGGCATGGTGGGCAGAAAGCGGTTTCAGGCTTCCCGAAAAACCGCAAATCTAATTCTGCCTAGCCACCCTGCCCCTTACAGCTTACGCGCCAGCGTCACCAATCAAGGCCCCGGACAGGTCCACCATGGCGCCATCAACCAGTTCAAGCACTAAAAACCGTTGCGGATCAACCGGCCCGGGCATGGTCAAACGAGCAGGCTGCACCATCTTAAAGCCGAAACGGCTATAATAAGGCAGATCTCCAACAAGGAAAATCAGCTTATGGCCATCCTCGCGGGCTTGGTTGATTGCCATCTCCATCAGACGCGAACCAATACCGCGATCGGAAAAAGCCGGTTCGACCGTCAAGGGACCAAGGATCAACGCGGGCGCACCCGCCGCCTTGATTGCATTCAGGCGGATCGAACCGACCAGCATGGTGCCGACCTGCGCGATGAAACACAAAGACTGGATTGGCGCGATCCCCTCGCGCAGCCGATAGGCCGTTCTTGCAAAACGGCCCGGACCAAAGGCACGTTCATGCAAACGCTCAATCGCATGGTTATCGGAAGATTGTTCGTGGCGAAGGACGAGAGGAAGATCAGTCATGCTTTTGCTGCTCACATTCGATACTGTCACAAACGGGTTCAGCCCATTGTCGACAGCACAGACCAAAGACCCCGCCAACTGACCATCCAGCCAATCATCCGGGCGTTTTAATTGGAACGCTGGTCCTTTCGTCGTCGCAAAAGCACGGCTTATCTCCTGCACCCAGTCCCGAGGCTGATCACACTTGCGGCCTCAAGCCCGCTGCATTTAGCACGCGTCATCTCAAGCGTCTATATCGCTGCATCATGACCAGCGTGGAGCGGGTTGCACCCGCCCGAACACCTCGTCAAGACGCAGGATGGTGCCTTGTGAAGTGCCGGGCGGCAGCGCATCGCGGGCAAAAAATCCGATCTCGGCAATTTCGCCATCAGGTTGATGCGGGCCGATCACCTCGAAATCGCGCACCACATAAAGCCCGACATGATCGCGCGGACTGGCATGGGCATTGAAAAATAGGCCGTGCCATTGGGGAACCCCCAACAATCTGATATTGGCCTCTTCCTCCAATTCACGTGTGATGGCAGTGAGCGCATCCTCGTTATTTTCGATCCCGCCACCCGGCATGTGCCAGCCTTGAATATACGTATGGCGGACCAGCAAAACCCGATCCTGATGGTCCAGAACCATCGCCCGTACACCCAAGGTCATCGGACGGGTGAGCAAAAACCACCAATGAAACAGCCGCCGCAGCACACGGGCCACGGCAGCACGAACGCTCATCGACACAGAAGCAAAACCAAACATGGGCAAGTTTCCTTTTGAAGCAATCTAGCGGAAAATTCGTAAAAATATCTTGCTCCTGCGCTCAATCACTTTAGAATAATTCAAAACTAGGAAAGACACCTGCAAAGACACGAGCAAAAACAAGGGACAAGACTTGAGCAATCCTGACTGTCCTGTCGCTCTCTCCACTCCCCCATACGAGGTATACCATGGCCCGCCTTGCTTTTTCTGAGTTGACCGAGCGTGATCTCCTTGCTCTGGCAATTGGCGGAGAGGAGGAAGATTCCCGAATCTATCAGAGCTTTGCGGACCGGTTGCGGGAAAGTTTCCCCCATTCAGCCAATATCTTTGATGCGATGGCCATTGAGGAGCGCGAGCATCGCGATTGGCTCTATGCCAGCTATCGCGAACGTTTCGGCGAATTTCTGCCGCCAATTGTCCGCGAGGATGTCAAAGGCTTTCTCAAGCGCCGTCCTGTCTGGTTGAACGAGAGCCTCAACCTTGACCAAATGCGCCAGACTGCGGAAATCATGGAAATGCAGGCGGCGCAGTTTTATGAAAAAGCGGCGGAAAAATGCACCGATCTCGGTGTGCGACAATTGCTGGTGCGCCTGGCCGAGATCGAGCGCGGACACGAGCAAAAAGCAGGCGAATTGACCGAGGCGCATCGCGACAGCACCGCTGCCACAGAGGAGGAGGCCACCCGCAGACGGATGTTTGTGTTGCAATATGTCCAACCCGGCCTTGCCGGATTGATGGACGGATCGGTGTCGACGCTGGCCCCTATTTTTGCCGCCGCATTTGCAACGCATAGCAATTGGGAAACTTTTCTTGTCGGTCTCGCAGCCTCTATCGGGGCAGGTATCAGCATGGGCTTTGCCGAGGCCCTGTCGGATGACGGCTCGTTGACCGGTCGGGGCGACCCTTGGATGCGTGGTTTTATTTGCGGATTAATGACCACGATTGGCGGGATCGGGCATACGCTGCCCTATCTTGTCCCCGACAGCGTGCCAAATGCGTTCTGGATTGCCACCTCGATTGCCAGCGTGATTGTTCTCGTCGAATTGTGGGCCATTGCCTGGATCAGGGCGCGCTATATGGATACCCCGTTCCTTCAAGCTGCTTTTCAGGTGGTTGCGGGCGGCGTATTGGTGTTTATCACAGGTATTCTGATCGGAAGCGCATAGGAAACCGCAGACTTTGTTCACTCTTGCCCATCTCTCTGACCCGCATCTGGGGCCCATCCCTGCCCCCCATTGGCGCGAATTGCTCAACAAGCGATTGACGGGCTATTTGAACTGGCGGCGCAAACGCCAGTTCATACACAATATGGATATGCTGGATGCACTGGTGGCCGATCTTGTGGCCCGCAAACCCGCCCATATCAGTTGCACAGGCGATTTACTCAATCTTGGCATGGCAGGGGAATGTGCAACCGCCCGCAGCTTTCTGGAGCGGCTGGGTTTGCCCGAGGATGTCAGCGTGGTGCCAGGCAACCATGATGCCTATGTTGCCGACTCCATGCAGCACATCATCAACACTTTTGCTCCCTACATGACCTCCGACACAGGACGTTTCGAGGGCTATCCTTTTGTGCGCCTGCGTGGACCGATTGCGCTGATCGGCCTGTCGTCAGGCGTGCCAACCCTCCCTTTTTCGGCGCGCGGCACGCTGGGACGCGAGCAGAGACAGCGACTTGAACAGGCATTGCGGTTTCTCGGCACTCAACACCTCGCCCGCGTCATCATGATCCACCATCCGCCTTATGAAGGCGGTGCACGGATCGGGCGCGGCCTGACTGATGCCATCGGTTTTGAGAGCGCGCTGGAACGCGAAGGCGCGGAACTGGTGATCCATGGACACAATCATGTGACCTCGGTAGCGCATCTGAACGGCCCCAAGGGGCTGATCCCCGTGGTGGGGGTGCCCTCGGCCTCGGCCTCAGGCGGCACGCCATCACATCAGGCGGGTTATCATCTGTTTGATTTCGATATGACTGAACAAGGCATCACTCTCTCGGCCCGCCAGGTCAGTGTTGGCAAGGACGGCGCCACTGAAAGTCCCCTGAATCTGAGCAGCCATCACAGCCAATAGAGTGTGGCATTAAATGGATCTATTAGATTTTGTGATAGATCTACCGCACCACAGCCCAGAGATTGTTCAGCAAACCATGCGGATCGAATTCCGCGATACCGCCTTGGATCCAAGCCAGCACAAAGACCGCAAGCACACCACAAAGCAGGCCGGAAAAGACCCCGATGACCACATCGCCTGTATTGATCGCTTTAGGCGGAATTGTCTTTGCGAATTGACCGGCTACGGGATCCATGACCAACCTCGTGAACATACGATCGAACGAACCACACTCGCCGATGCGAGAATGATATGACTTGACCTTGTGTTCTTCTAGCATGATTCTGCGCCATGGCTGCCGAATATCATGGACTTGCCGAAGATCATGACTGGGGCATTGGCGGCAAAGGATCCAAAATGGCCGAAGACGTGGGCGAGCAAGACAAGGATGGGCAGGAAACAGCCCAAGAAGAGCAGATCCGGGTCAGACAGACCCTTTATGCTGCCATTGCTGTGCTGTTGATCATGGGGGCAGGCTGGTATCTGATTACCGAGTTGAACCGGAGCGCCAAACTGCAAGCCTGTATGGAACAGGGCCGGCGCAATTGCGTCGAACCGCAATATATGTTGGGCGGCCCGCGCCATTAAGGCCCATTAACGCCCGGCCTTTTGTGGCGATTTTCCCCGCAAAGGGCGTTCTTGCTGCAAGGAAATGAACAGCAAGGACAGACCAAAGCCGAGGGCAGCGGCTAAAAACATCGCCTTGAAATCTTCTGCCTGCACCACAGCTTCCAGAGCACGCCCCTTGATCTGACCTTCACCGCCCAACAGCAAAGCGGAAAAAATCGAGATGATCAAAGCACTGCCGAGATTGCGGAAAAAATTCATGGAACCGGTGGCCGTACCTAATTGATGTGGCGCAACGGCATTTTGAACCGTCACCGTCGTAATCGGCAGGACTGTTCCCAATCCCAGACTGATCAGTGCCAGTACCACTTCCATCTGGACAAAGCTCAAGCTGGAAGCGCCGAAGGCCATGAAGGTGACTGCGGCAATCGCCATTGATAGGCCCGCAATCGGCAGGCGTTTGTAATGCGTAAAATAAAGCATCACGCGCCCCGAAACGGTGGCTCCCACCACCGTGCCCACCATCAAAGGAATGAGGGCAAGGCCCGATTGTTCGGCGCTCATATGCAGCACCACCTCGAAATAAACCGGCATATAGATGGTCAAGCCGATATAGGTGCCCATCCCGAAGCAGGATGCCAGTACGCCAGTACGAACCACCTGATTGCCGAGAACATCGACAGGGATCAGCGGTTCTGCAGCCACGTTCATTCGCCATGCGAACAGACACCACAGCATCAAGGACAAGCCAGACAGCCACCAGACCAAAGGGGCACGCCAGCCCCCTGATTCCGCGCTATATGTCAAAGCCAACATTAGGGTGATGGTCGCACCTGTCATCAAAAGCGCCCCGAGAACATCCAGAGAATGTTTGCGGTCATGGCGCGGCAACCGCCGCAAGGCGCTCCGCGAGATCATGAAAGCAAGACAACCCAGCGGGATATTGATCCAGAAAATCATGGTCCAATGCAGATGCTCTGAAAAGAGCCCGCCCAGAACCGGACCCAACACGCTCGCAGACATGAAAACCGAGGCAAAATAGACCTGATAGCGTCCCCGCTCGCGCGGGGCGACCACATCCGCGACAATGGTTTGCCCCAGCGAGATCAGCCCGCCGCCACCGATACCCTGCAAGGCACGTGCGGCAATCAGCATCCACATAGTCGGCGCCAGCGCACAGGCGACAGAGCCGATGATAAAAGTGGTAATGCCCGTTAAAAGGACAACACGACGCCCATGTATATCGCTCAGCTTGCCATAAAGGGGGGTCACAGCGGTAGCAGCCAGCATATAGATGCTGGCAACCCATGACATATGCTCGAAATCACCCAATTCACGACCGATCGTCGGCAAAGCGGTGGCAACAATCGTCTGATCCAACGCCCCAAGAAACATCGCGAGGACCACGCCCCGCACGATGGCCTTAATATCGGCATGCGACACCTGAGCCGCAGGGGGTGGGGTAGTCACATCCGTTTGCGTCATGTTTTCTGAAATCCGCTTTTCCTGGCCGCTGCCAATTCGCACGTCGCTTGCGCCTGCATTATTCCTCAAAATTCTTGATTTTGTAAAAACACGCAAATTGTGCAGTGCTTTTGCATGCGGCAACCGTGGATCGTGGTCAAGTGCGCCAAATGAGATGCTGCTGCGCACTCAGTGTCTACAAATTCGGGCAAGATCGTGGCAAACCGCCTTTTGCTTGGATGCATCAAATTAAATTATAAAACGAGGCAAATAAATATCGACTCGACTACATGCGAATTCATGATACAGAAGGCGCGATTTATTTGCTGCGATATTTGGGTAGGCTGATCCTGCCCAGAATATTCAGTGACGTTCGTTCCATTCTGGGAGTCCAAGCGTATGAGTGCTAGTGCTACTGACGGACATGCCGTATCGCCGCCTGCTTCAAAAAAATTAATGCTTGCAGCGCTTGGTGTCGTTTATGGCGACATCGGCACTTCACCGCTATACGCATTCAAGCAGTCGATTGAAGCCTCAGGCGGGGTCTCGGAACAAAGCGTTTTCGCGGTGTTGTCACTGATCATCTGGGCCCTGGTGCTGGTTGTTACCATCAAATACGTCTTCATCATCATGCGCGCCAACAATCGCGGTGAAGGCGGCACCATAGCCCTGACCTCGCTGGCTTTGGGGCAGGTCAGCAGCAAAAGCGGCCGCTGGGTGATTTTGGCAACGGGTCTGATCGGCGTGTCACTGTTTTACGGTGACAGCGTGATCACACCAGCCATTTCGGTGTTGTCCGCGGTGGAAGGACTTGATCTCATCACCCCCGTGCTGCATCCCTACATCGTCCCGATTACAATCGTGCTGATTGCTGCCCTATTTGCCATCGAACGGCACGGCACGGCCGTGATTGGCAAATTCTTCGGTCCGATCATGGTCACATGGTTTCTGGTGCTGGCTGGCCTTGGTATTCATGGCATTATGCTGAACCCGCATGTACTTCTGGCTGTCAACCCGATCTATGGCATCCATTTCCTGAGCGAACATCCGGGCATTGGTGTTGCGATGCTCGGCGCGGTCGTGCTGGCCGTCACAGGGGGTGAAGCGCTCTATGCCGATATGGGCCATTTCGGCATCGCCTCGATCCGCCGCACATGGTTGTGGATCGTGTTTCCGGCTCTCACGCTCAATTACATGGGCCAGGGCGCAATGGTGCTTTCCAATCCTGCGGCCATCGAAAATCCATTCTATCTGCTGGCACCGTCCTGGGCGATGATCCCGATGGTCATTCTGGCGGCGGCAGCAACCATTATTGCCTCGCAAGCGGTGATTTCGGGTGCATTTTCCATCACAAGCCAAGCCGTACAGCTGGGCTACATCCCCCGGATCCGGGTACGTCACACCTCGTCGGATGAAATCGGTCAGGTCTATATCTCCCAGGTCAATATCTTCCTCTTCCTGAGCGTGATCGTGCTGGTGCTGAGTTTCCGCTCATCCGAGCACCTGGCTGCGGCCTATGGCATTGCGGTTACGGGCTCGATGGCGATTGATACTGCTCTGGCCTATTTCGTCATGGTCAAAAAGGAACATTGGAATCCTTGGTTGTTCCTGCCGCTGTTTGCAGCCTTCTTCTTCATTGATGTTGGCTTCTTCTCTGCCAATATCCTTAAGTTCTTTGAGGGTGGCTGGTTCCCGATTGTGGTTGCTGGAAGCCTGTTCTTCGTAATGGTGGCATGGATTTGCGGCCGCGAACGTCTGCTGGCTGCTCGTTGGCGCGACACCATTCCGCTTGATACCTTCATCCGCAATCTCAAGCCTGATCACCCCATCCGCGTTCCCGGCACTGCAATCTTTATGGTTCCCAACACCAAGGTCGTGCCCTCTTCGATGTTGCACAACATCAAGCACAACCGCGTGTTGCATGAGCGGGTCATTCTGATGACGGTGGATACGACCTCGACCCCTTACGTCTCCGACGAACACAGGATGGAAGTGATCGCGCTGGATTCTAATTTCTTTATCGTCAAGCTGCATTATGGCTTCTTTGAAGAACCGCGCATCATGCGGGCCTTGGCAATGCTGCGGATCAAGGAATTCAAGTTCAAGCTCTCTGAGGTGTCCTTCTTTGTCGGACGCGAGAAGTTGACAAGCAGCGCCGAAGGCGGCTGGACGATGATCTCCGATAAAATCTTCATCGCCCTTCACCGCAATATGCTGAGCGCGGTCGAATTTTTCCGAATTCCGGCCGACCACGTGGTCGAATTGGGCGGCCATATCGAACTGTAACCGGTTCATGCCATCGAAACCAGAAAGGCGCCGGATCACATCCGGCGCCTTTTTTGTGGCTGCTCAGATTGATGGTCAATCAGCGTCTGAATCGATGTTGATGATTACGCTGCCCTCACCAACCTGCTGGCCAACACTTGCATGCACAGCGCTCACAAGTCCGTCACAGGGGGCTGTTAATGCGTGTTCCATCTTCATGGCTTCAACCACAGCCAGCCTTTGGCCACGCACCACGTGTTCACCGGCACTCACCATGACAGCAACGACTTTGCCATGCATGGGGGCTTTGATAAGCCCGTCACCCGCGCCTTGCTCACCCCCGCCCTTCGAGGGATCGGCAAAAGCCACCAGCGTCTGGCGTGATCGGCGCAGCACATAAGCTTTATGACCGACGACGGTCACATGCGTATCACCTGTGCCTGTTGTATTTTCACTCACAAAAGCCTGTTCGCCCGTCAGCGTGACGTGCACCTGCGCCCCTCGCGGCCACACCAATTCAGCCTTGTAAGGCTCATTATCCACCATGACCTGCCTGTGCAGACGCCGCGCGCCAGTCAGTTGAAAGGCATCGGAGACCGACCACGGATCAGAAGAGGCAGGAATGGATGCTCTCGAAGCAGGATTTTCGGCCTCAAGCAAGGCTTTGATTCCAGCCAGTGCTGCCAGCCCGTCGACAGCTTGCTTCACAGCGCCTAATTCATCCAGATGGGCCTCGATAAAGCCTGTATCGAAGCGGCCCTGCCGAAAGCCTGAGGAGCGGCACAAGGCCGCAAGAAAACGGGCATTGCATCGCGGACCCGCAACCTGTGTGGCCTCCAGGGCCTGCGCCAGCCGATCCAGCGCCGTGTCCCGATTAGGCCCATGGGCAATCAGCTTGGCAATCATCGGGTCGTAAAAGGGGGTTACCTCGTCGCCCTGTTCGACACCCGCATCTATCCGCACACCTTCGGCTTGCGGAAAGGCCAAGCGATAGAGCTGCCCTGTCGAGGGCAGAAATCCTTGTTCGGGATCCTCGGCATAAAGCCTGGCCTCGACCGCATGACCCGTGATCGTCACATCGCTTTGCCGGAAGGGCAGCGGCTCATTGGCAGCCACTTTCAGCTGCAAGGCGACCAGATCAAGACCCGTTATCAATTCCGTAACGGGATGTTCGACTTGCAAGCGCGTGTTCATTTCCATGAAGAAAAAACCGTCGGTTGTAAGGCCATTGGCACCGTCAGCTATAAATTCGACAGTGCCTGCGCCAACATAACCCACCGCCTTTGCCGCCTCGACGGCCGCCTTGCCCATCGCCTCGCGTACGGCTGGAGGCATGTCAGGAGCGGGGGCCTCCTCGATCACTTTCTGATGACGCCGCTGAAGCGAGCAATCCCGCTCGAACAGATGCACACAACCGCCATGTTGATCGGCAAAAATCTGAATTTCGATATGTCGCGGTGACTTGATATAGCGTTCAATCAGCACACGCGGATCACCAAAACTGGCCTGTCCCTCGCGCTGGGCTGAGGCGAGCGCGGCAGCGAAATCAGACGGCAAATCGACCTTGCGCATGCCCTTGCCGCCTCCGCCCGCAACGGCCTTGATCAGCACCGGATAACCGATCAAGCCAGCTTGGGTGGCCAGAAATTCCTCGCCCTGCTCTGCCCCGTGATAGCCCGGCACCACCGGCACTCCGGCCTTTTCCACCAAAGCCTTTGCGGCATCCTTGAAGCCCATCGCCCTGATGCTGGAGGCAGGAGGGCCAACAAAAATCAGTCCCGCTTTGACCACAGCCTCGGCAAAATCGGCATTTTCGGACAAGAAGCCATAACCGGGATGAATGGCGTCGGCACCACTCGACAAGGCAGCTGCAATAATCTTGTCCCCGCACAAATAGCTTTCTCGTGCAGGTGACGGACCGATCTCGACTGCCTGATCCGCCATGCGGACGAACAGTGCCTTGCTGTCGGCGTGCGAACAGACGGCAATCGTCCTTATTCCCATGGCGCGGGCTGTCCGAATAATCCGGCAGGCAATTTCACCACGATTGGCGATCAGCAATGATTTGATCATGGTCATTACATCCTGAACACGCCGAAGCGTGTGTCCTCGACTGGAGCATTCAACGCCGCTGAAAAAGCCAAACCCAAGACGCGGCGGGTTTCCGTCGGCAGGATGATCCCGTCATCCCAAAGACGCGAGGTGGCGAAATACGGGTGGCCTTCGGTTTCATATTGGGCCCGCAAAGGTGCCTTGAAAGCCTCCTCCTGATCTGGCGACCATTCAAGCCCCTCGGCTTCCAGATTGTCGCGCCGGACTGTAGCCAAAACGCTGGCGGCCTGTTCACCGCCCATCACTGAAATTCGCGCATTCGGCCAGGTAAACAAAAAGCGCGGACTGTAGGCGCGCCCACACATGCCATAATTGCCTGCTCCGAACGAACCGCCGACAATGACCGTGATTTTAGGCACTCGCGCGCAAGCCACAGCCGTCACCAGTTTCGCCCCGTCTTTGGCAATACCGCCGACCTCATATTGACGGCCGACCATGAAGCCGGAGATATTTTGAAGGAACAGGAGCGGAATCCGCCGTTGCGCGCATAATTCAATAAAATGAGCGCCTTTGAGCGCCGATTCAGAGAACAAGATGCCGTTATTGGCGACGATCCCGATCGGAATACCGCATAAATGTGCAAAGCCTGTTATCAGTGTGGTGCCATAAAGCGGTTTGAACTCGTCAAACTCAGACCCATCAACCAGACGGGCAATCACCTCGCGGATATCATATTGCCGCTTGAGATCGGTCGGCACCACGGCCTCGAGCTCGTCAGCAGCAAACATGGGGGCAACAACAGGCCGCAGCGGAATATTGGGGTGCTTGTCGCTATTCAGATGGCTGACAATGCGGCGGGCAATGTCGAGCGCATCCTCGTCGTTTTCGGCATAGTGATCGGCCACACCCGACAGCCGCGCATGCACATCCGCTCCACCCAGATCTTCGGCGGACACCACCTCGCCTGTTGCCGCCTTAACCAAAGGTGGACCACCGAGAAAAATTGTGCCCTGATGACGCACGATGACCGTTTCATCAGACATTGCAGGCACATAGGCCCCACCTGCCGTGCAAGAGCCCATCACGACCGCGATTTGGGCAATGCCCATCGCCGACATGGTCGCCTGATTGAAGAAAATACGGCCGAAATGATCGCGGTCAGGAAAAACCTCGGTCTGGTGAGGCAAATTCGCACCACCAGAATCCACAAGATACAGGCATGGCAAACGGTTCTCACGGGCAATTTCTTGGGCGCGAAGATGCTTTTTAACCGTCGTCGGGTAATATGTGCCGCCTTTGATGGTGGAGTCGTTGCACACGATCATCACTTCACGACCAGACACCCGCCCGATTCCGGTAATCAGCCCCGCGCCGTGGATGGCACCATCATATTGACCATAAGCAGCCAGCCCGCCCAATTCCAAAAAAGGAGAGCCGGGATCAAGCAACCGCGCCACCCGTTCGCGGGGCAATAATTTTCCTCTCGCCAGATGCCGCTCGCGGGCCTTCAACGGGCCGCCCAATGCAGCCTCTTCGCGCTTGATCATCAAATCATCCCGCAAGGTCTGCCATGCCAAACGGTTCTGCTCGGCAAACGGGTCAGCGGCAAGCGTGCTGGTCAACACGGGCATTGGCGTTCCATCCTTCATGCTCTTATCAGCGGACTTATAGCATGCCGTATAAACAGGCCCTCCGTCAAAGCAGCTCGGGCCTTTCAAACCTGATAATTGGTCGCATCGGCCAATCTGAATCCAAATCACAATCCCCGAAAAAAAGCCCGGATACCAGGTCCGTTAACCATTCATTAACGATGATTCGGTAAATTAATCTCACATAGAGAGACATTGAGATGATTGATTCCAAAACTGCATAACAAATTTTGAAACAGACACCTCAATTAACAACAATAAAAAAATTTATACCAATATAGATATAGACAAAAAATCATGAATTTAAATAATTTAAATTCATAGTTATATAAAAGTGCATTTTTGCAAAATGGTTACAAAATATATATTTGAGGATCACTCAATGTCCAAAACAAGCCTTCTATTAATAAAAGCATTAGCATTTTTTTTATTGACAAGCCAATCTTTTGCTGAAGGCATGAAAATTAAATTGGACACGAACAGTCTGGATAATTTTGCGAGAGATTCACAATATGACTGGAGTGGATTTTATACTGGCGGAACATTCAACTATACTGCAAAATTTCAAGGAACCGGGCAATTAACTGACGAAGGCTACGGCCCTTTGCAGCCTAAAGGACAAGGCCCAAAAGGCGGCGTTTACGCTGGATACAACTTTCAGGTCAATTCGTTCATCATTGGCGCAGAAGCGGATTTGTCTTACGGATGGAACCACGATAGCCGTTCGATGAATGGCACATATCAGAATATTACTGTTCCGCTATATCTAAAGTTCAGACAAAGCACCTCTTATTCCCTCAGAGGACGGCTAGGCTATGCGTTCAATAACGTAATGTTATTTACAACGTTGGGAATGGCATCAAGTATGATAAAGCATAAAGGCTTAATTATCGCCAAAAAAACATCTACTGACAGTTCTAACAACATCAACACAACAGATGTACTATATAATGAATTGGTTAATCATGTTGAAAATGGATATGCATTTGGTGTCGGCGCTGAATATGCGATAGACAGCAATTGGGTTGCCAGAGCTGAGTATATATATTCTAATTTTGATCGGAAAAGTCCTACATTATACTATAGTGTACGAATGGGACTTCAAGAACATGAAATTCGCACAGGTCTGGCATATAAGTTTTAATCTATAAATTAGAACAACGTCATATGAGTTCATAAGTGTTGTAAATGCGTATCGATATTCAACAAAAA
>CANGQA010000070.1 GCA_947455995.1 Hyphomicrobiales bacterium
GATGAAGGGCTGAGCGGGTTCGTCCCGCGCGACATGCACATGGTTCAGGCAATCGTATTCCTGCCGCTCTTGGGTTTTGTGATCGCCGGCTTCTTTGGCCGGATGATCGGTAACCGTCCGAGCGAACTTGTCACAACCGGCTTCCTCATTCTCGGGGCAGTCTTTTCATGGATAGTGTTCTTTGACGTCGGGTTCGGCGGCGGGGCGTTCAAGGTGGCTTTGGCCCCGTGGATCGTCTCTGGCGCGCTCTCGGTTGAATGGGCCTTGCGCGTGGATACGCTGACAGCGGTGATGCTGGTGGTGGTCAATTCGGTCTCCGCTTTGGTCCATCTCTACTCGATCGGCTACATGCACGAAGATCCGTCTCGTCCGCGTTTCTTTGCCTATCTGTCTTTGTTCACCTTTGCGATGTTGATGCTGGTAACGGCTGACAATCTGGTTCAGATGTTCTTTGGCTGGGAAGGCGTTGGTCTGGCCTCCTATCTGCTTATCGGCTTCTGGTTTGAAAAGCCTTCAGCTGTTGCGGCTGCCATGAAGGCGTTTATTGTCAACCGTGTCGGTGATTTCGGCTTTGCACTCGGTATTTTTCTTGTTTTCGTTTTAACGGGATCAGTTGGACTGGATGCGATTTTTCTGAAAATTGCCGGTCTTGCCAATGCTAAATTCCATTTCCTTGGCTCCGATTTCGATGCCTTGACGCTGGCTTGTTTGCTGTTGTTCATGGGGGCGATGGGCAAATCGGCTCAGTTTCTTTTGCATACATGGTTGCCCGATGCCATGGAGGGGCCGACTCCTGTGTCTGCCCTAATTCATGCCGCGACAATGGTGACGGCAGGTGTTTTCATGGTGGCGCGTCTGTCGCCGCTGTTTGAAGCCTCGCCGACCGCGCTCGGTGTCGTGATGTTTGTGGGTGCCACAACAGCGTTTTTCGCAGGGTCGATCGGTCTGGTGCAAAACGATATCAAGCGTGTGATTGCCTATTCGACCTGCTCGCAGCTTGGTTTCATGTTTGCGGCTTTGGGGGCAGGGGCGTATTCCGCGGGTGTTTTCCATCTCTTTACACATGCGTTCTTCAAGGCTCTGCTGTTCTTGGGTGCTGGCTCGGTGATCCATGCCATGCACCACGAGCAGGATATCCGCCGCATGGGCGGCCTTTTCAAGGTTATCCCGTTTACCGGTGCGATGATGCTGATCGGGACGCTGGCTCTGACGGGCTTTCCGCTGACTGCTGGTTTCTATTCCAAAGATGCCATTATTGAGTCTGTTTATGCCGCCCATCATGGTCCAACCAGCTATGCGTTTATCCTGCTGGTGTTTACAGCCGGTCTGACCAGCTTCTATTCTTGGCGGCTGTTTTTTGTGACCTTCCTCGGCCACAAGCGTTGGGGGCATGATGCGGCCCATGGCCACGATGACCATTCCCATGACGACCATGGTCATGATCACGGTCATGAGCCCCATGAATCCCCGATCGTGATGTTGGTGCCACTGGCTTTGCTAGCCCTTGGTGCGTTGGTGGCCGGGCTTGTTTTCCATGACTCTTTCCTCGGTCATGGCTATGAACACTTCTTCAAAGCCGCGATGCCACTCGGGCCTGACAACCATATTCTGCATGACATGCACGAGGTGCCTGTCTGGGTTCAGTATGCGCCAACCGTGATGATGGTGTCCGGCTTCTGCCTTGCCTATATTTTCTATATCGCCAAGCCACAACTGCCGCACCAATTGGCCGAAGGCCAACCGATCCTCTATCGGTTCCTGCTCAATAAATGGTACTTCGACGAGCTTTATGACTTTCTGTTCGTCCGTCCGGCCAAGCGCATCGGCACCTTCTTGTGGAAGACGGGTGACGGCAAGATCATTGACGGCTTTGGTCCTGATGGTGTTTCGGCCCGTGTCGCCTCATTCTCGCAAACCGTTACCCGTTTGCAGACAGGCTATGTCTATCACTACGCCTTTGCCATGTTGATCGGCCTCGCGCTTGTGATTACCTGGTATATGTTCGGAGGGGCACACTCATGAACCATCTCCTCCTAGGCCTGATCGTGCTGCCGCTGCTTGGCGCGGCACTTATTCTTCTGACCAGTGATGACAGCCAATTCGGGCTGCGCAATATCCGCTTTACCGCTTTGTTTGCCACTGTATTGACTTTCGCCCTGTCGCTGCTGGCTTGGAAAGAGTTCAACCCTGCATCTGCCGATTTCCAGCTTGTTGATGAAGCGGCTTGGTTGTCAGCATCGATCCGCTTCAAACTAGGCGTGGACGGTTTTTCGATGCCGTTCATACTGCTGACCACGTTTTTGATGCCATTCTGCATCGTCGCCTCCTGGGTTTCGGTCGAAAAGCGTGTCAAAGAATATATGATGGCTTTTTTGGTGCTTGAAGCGCTGATGATTGGCGTCTTTTCGGCACTTGATCTGGTGCTGTTCTATCTGTTCTTCGAGGCGGGCCTGATCCCGATGTTCCTGATCATCGGGATCTGGGGTGGCAAGCGCCGTATCTATGCCAGCTTCAAATTCTTTCTCTACACCTTGCTGGGTTCACTTTTGATGCTCATTGCCGTCATGGTGATGTTTCACGAGGCCCATACAACCGACATTCCAACGCTTCTGGCTTATAAATTCCCCGCAGCGATGCAGACCTGGCTATGGGTTGCTTTTTTTGCCTCATTCGCTGTGAAAATGCCGATGTGGCCGGTTCATACATGGTTGCCGGATGCGCATGTCGAAGCGCCAACCGCAGGTTCGGTGATCCTCGCAGCGATTCTGCTCAAAATGGGTGGTTACGGCTTCATCCGGATTTCCATCCCGTTGTTCCCTGATGCCTCGTTGTTTTTTGCTCCGCTGGTGTTCACGATGTCGGCCATTGCGATTGTCTATACGTCGCTGGTTGCCTTGATGCAGGAAGACATCAAGAAGCTGATCGCCTATTCCTCGGTGGCGCATATGGGTTTTGTGACCATGGGGTTGTTCAGCCTCAATGCGCAGGGGATTCAGGGGGCGATGTTCCAGATGGTCTCGCATGGTCTGGTGTCGGGCGCGCTGTTTCTGTGTGTCGGTGTGATCTACGACCGGATGCACACGCGCGAGATTGCTGCTTATGGCGGACTAGTCAATCGGATGCCCCGCTATGCCGTGATCTTCATGATCTTTACCATGGCCAATGTCGGCTTGCCTGGCACAGCTGGTTTTGTTGGCGAATTCCTGACCCTTTTGGGTGCCTTCCGGGCCAGCCCCTGGGTGGCCCTGTTTGCGACAACCGGTGTTATCCTGTCTGCTTGCTATGCCTTGTGGCTTTATGCTCGCGTGGTGTTTGGCAAATTGGAAAAGCCCGGTCTGATGACCATCCAAGATGTATCTGGCCGTGAATTGGCCATTCTGGTGCCGCTGGTGGTTTTGACGATCTGGTACGGGGTGCAGCCCGGTGCCATTCTCGATGTTTTCGCCGCGCCTACTGAGGCGCTTTTGAAATCGACACAGGCTGCGGCTCAGGCTGCTCAGTCTGTGGCCTCTGCCGTTCGCTAAGGGTGAACTGATGACCGCGCCTCTTGCTGCTGTTCCGGCTCTTCTCCCCGCGCTGCCCGAATTGGTTCTGGCGGCGGGTTCGCTCATTCTTGTGTTGATCGGTGCTCTTGCTGGATCATCCAGCCAGCGTTTTGTGCAAGCCATGACTGTTGTGGTCATTCTTGTCGCTGCTGGTCTCGTGGTTGGCCAATCGGATGTGCGGGAACTGGCGTTTCACGGGGCTTTCATTGTTGACGGCTTTGCCCGGTTTATGAAGGTTATTGTGCTGCTGGCTTCCGCTTTGTCGCTGGTTATGGCGCAGGGTTTTTTAAACCGCCAGAAAGCCAATGCCTTTGAATTTCCGGTGCTGGTCCTGTTGTCCACGCTTGGTATGATGGTGATGATTTCGGCGCATGATCTGATTGCGCTGTATCTTGGCCTTGAATTGTCCAGTCTGGCACTTTATGTGATCGCCGCTTTCCGCCGGGATGATTTGAAATCGACTGAAGCTGGTCTGAAATATTTTGTGCTTGGCGCACTCTCGTCGGGCATGCTTCTTTATGGTGCCTCGCTCATCTACGGCTTTACCGGATCTGTCGAATTCACCGCCATTGCCAAGGCTTTGAATGGGCATGCCTCCAGCGGCGTGATTTTCGGTCTGGCCTTCCTGATGGCGGGGTTGGCTTTCAAAATATCGGCTGTTCCTTTCCATATGTGGACACCGGATGTTTATGAAGGCTCGCCCACGCCTGTGACCACGTTCTTCGCGTCTGCTCCCAAATTGGCCGCCATGGCGATGACTGTGCGCGTGGTGATGACGGCTTTTCCTGATATTGCCGGTCAGTGGCAGCAGATCATTGTCTTTATCGCTTTAGGTTCGATGGGACTGGGAGCCTTTGCAGCGATTGGCCAATCCAATATCAAACGCCTTTTGGCCTATTCATCGATTGGTCATATTGGTTTTGCGCTGGTTGGCCTTGCCTCTGGCACCACCAATGGCGTTCAGGGTGTGGCGATCTATATGGCACTCTATGTGCTGATGACCTTGGGTGCCTTTGCCTGTGTCCTGGGCATGCGGCGTGGTGACCATTATGTCGAAACGATCGACGAATTGGCAGGCCTCGGCCGCACCAATCCCGGCATGGCATTCGGTTTGGCGATGATCATGTTCTCGCTGGCCGGTATTCCGCCTCTGGCTGGCTTTTTCGCCAAATGGTATGTTTTTGTGGCTGCCGTCGAAGCCAAGCTTTATATTTTGGCGGTTATCGGCGTTCTGACCAGTGCTGTCGGTGCCTTTTACTATCTTCGCATCGTTAAAATCATGTATTTTGATGAGCCGAAAGATGCCTTTGCACCGCTTGATGGCACTTTGAAATCGGTTTTGCTGGTCTCGACGATGATTGTGTTCCTGTTCTGGATCTGGCCTTCGCCTTTGGTCAATGCTGCTCTTGTCGCCGCTCAATCCCTTCATTGATGGTTGGATTGGAAAACACACCGCTTGCGACACCTTTGAAACCCGCAACACTTGCGGGTTTTACTGTTGAGCGTCATGCCTCGATCGGGTCCACCAATGATCGGGCTTTAGAGCTGGCCCGACTTGGGCAGGGTAACACATGGGTGGTGGCTGATCAGCAACAAGGCGGACGGGGCCGTAGTGGGCGTCATTGGACGTCGCCGGCTGGAAATTTATATGCGAGTCTGGGTCTGGTTGACCCATGTCCGATGTCCGTGTCCCCACAACTGAGCTTTGTTGCGGGTGTTGCAATTTATGAGGCGCTGCAATCACTCATTGATTGTGGCAAACGGCTGGCAATCAAATGGCCGAATGATCTGCTGCTTGATGGTGCCAAACTGTCTGGTCTTTTGCTGGAAGGCGGATCGTCACGCGGCGTATTTGTGATGACTGTGGGGGTTGGCCTTAATCTGGTCACCCATCCGGCCGATACTCCCTATCCCGCGATCAATCTGGCGGATGCAGGATACGCGATTGACCGCGATGATTTGTTGGCAGCACTTTGCAACAGCTTCCGACATGGCCTAGAGATATGGAACAAAGGGCAGGGTTTTGAAGCGATCCGTTCGGCCTGGTTGCTGCGGGCCGCTTTCTTGAATGATCGGATCACCATTTCTTCAGAAAAACACCCTCAACAAGGAATTTTTGAGACACTGGACCAGCAAGGTCGTCTGGTGCTTGCAACAGAGCAGGGCCGAACATTGGTCGATGCGGGAGATTTATACCCGCTGTACCATGATTTTGGCCCGTAACAGGGAATTTGAGAACAGAATGGTTTCGACAACAGACGAACTGGTTTTTGTGCCGTTAGGCGGTATTGGTGAAATCGGCATGAATGCCGGTCTTTATGGCTATGGCACTAAGAAAAACCGCCGTTGGCTGCTGGTGGACTGCGGTATTGCTTTTGCAGGAGAGGAATTGCCCGGCATCGATATTATCATGCCAGATCTGGCTTTCCTGGAGGCGCAGCGCGATAGGCTCGAAGCCATTCTGATCACCCATGCCCATGAAGACCATATCGGCGCTTTGATGGATTTGTGGCCCAAATTGCGGGCCCCCGTCTACGCGACCCGTTTTGCTGCCAGCTTGCTGGAAATACGCAAGTTCAATGAGCCGGGCGCACAGAAAATCCCGATCCATACCGTCGAGGTGGCCGAGCGCTATCAATTCGGCCCTTTCGATGTTGAATTTGTGCCAATGGCCCATTCCATTCCGGAATCGACAGGACTGGCCATCCGTACCCCGCTCGGCATGGTCTTCCATTCAGGCGATTGGAAAATTGATGAAACGCCGTTTGTCGGTTGGAAAACCGATGAAAAGCGTATCCGCGAATTGGGCGAAGAAGGCATTCTGGCATTTGTATCCGATTCAACCAATGTTGTTCGTGATGGCATCAGCCCTTCGGAATCTGAAGTCGCCCAATCATTGAAAGACATTATTGCAGCCAGCACCGGGCGGGTTGCCGTGACAACATTTGCCTCCAATGTGGCTCGTATCAGGGCTGTCGCGGAAGCCGCCGCCGCTTGCGGGCGCGAGGTGATTGCGGTTGGTCGTGCGATGGATCGCGTGATCGAAGTGGCCAAGGAATCGGGCTATCTCGATGGTCTGCCGGATTTCCGCTCTGTGGATGTTTACGGTTATTTGCCGCGAGACAAGGTGGTGGCACTGATCACCGGTTCACAGGGGGAGCCCCGTGCAGCACTGGCCCGTATCGCCGAAGGCAACCATCCGGATATGACACTGACTGCCGGCGACAAAGTGATCTTCTCCTCGCGCGCCATTCCTGGCAACGAAAAGGGGATCAGTAAGCTGATCAACAAACTGGTCGAACAGGGCATTGAAGTGATGACCGATCGGGATGGTTTGGTTCATGTATCCGGCCATCCGCGCCGCGGCGAGATGGAACGCATGTATTCATGGGTCAAACCGCATATTTCGATTCCGGCGCATGGCGAGGCTTTGCATCTGGAAGAGCACCGTAAACTGGCAAAAAAAATGGGTGTGGCGCATGCTATCCGTATCCATAATGGCCAGATGGTTCGGATCGCACCAGGCAAGCCAGAAATGTTCGATGCCGTAAAAGTCGGGCGCATTTATAAGGATGGCTCCCTGCTGATCCCGCAAGCCGATCCTGCTGTCTCCGAGCGTCGCAGGCTGTCCAATGCCGGTATTGTCTCTGTCGCTATGGCGATTGATGCCAAGGGTCTTTTGGTTGGCGACGTGGCCTTGGCTGTGTTCGGCCTGCCGCAAACTTCCGTTTCGGGTCAGAGTTTCGAGGATATTGTCGAGGAAGCGATTTTCTCTGTCCTTGACACACTCCCTAAAGCGAAGATGCGTGATCCTGATACGGTTGAAACTGCGGTCGAACGTGCAATTCGTTCGCAGGTTAACCAGAATTGGGGCAAAAAACCGAATTGCCATGTTCAAGTTGTTGCTGTTTAGGGCTTAAAATCGATAGAACGCAGAATGATTCTCGGACAGGGGGACAAGCATGATCGGACGGTTGAACCATGTCGCGATAGCCGTGAATAATCTTGACGCTGCGATTGCAACCTATCGCGATCTGTTGGGTGCGACTGTGTCCGATCGCCTGGCCCAGCCCGATCATGGCGTCACAGTTGTGTTTATCGAATTGCCCAATACCAAAATCGAGCTGCTCGAGGCCTTGGGTCATTCATCACCGATCGCTAAATTTCTGGAGCGCAATCCAGATGGGGGCATCCACCATATCTGCTACGAGGTCGCGGATGTGATTGCGGCGCGTGATCAGTTGATACAAGGTGGTGCGCGTGTGTTGGGTGACGGTACACCGCGGATCGGTGCCCATGGCAAGCCTGTCATTTTTTTGCATCCAAAGGATTTCAACGGCACTTTGGTCGAACTGGAGCAGGTATGAGTTTTTCCATTGGATTGTCATGGCCAACCTTGATCGCACTCTATTTTATTGTCTGGTGGATAGCGCTCTATATTGTTTTGCCGATCGGTGTGAAAAACGCCCATGAATCCGGCTTAGAGGTCGAATCTGGCAATGATGCGGGTGCGCCTGTAGCACCCAATCTGTTGTCCAAAGCCCTCATGACCTCTTTTCTGGCCATTCCGCTGACAGTGATCATGGCGATGATCATCTCGAATATCGATTGATCACGATGCGTTATGGGACTGTCTATTAAGGACGCGATCGCTGCATTCAATCGACCAATTTTCTGCCTCATATCTTGGGTATGGTGGCAGTATCGGTTGGATCAGTGTTGATGTTTGACCCTGGACAGGGTCATGTCTATGAAAGAGTAACTGATTAACCCCGCTTGCGAGAGCCTCAAAAGGTGCCACAAAATGCGTTTGAGCCGTTATTTCCTGCCGATCCTGCGTGATACCCCCAAGGATGCCGAGATCGTTTCCCATCGTTTGATGCTGCGAGCGGGTCTGGTGCGCCAGCAGTCTGCCGGCATTTATGCGTGGTTGCCTCTCGGTTTACGGGTCTTGTCGAAAATCAACGCGATTGTTCGGCAGGAACAGGATCGTTCAGGTGCGATCGAACTGCTGATGCCGACCATGCAATCGGCTGATTTGTGGCGTGAATCGGGGCGCTATGATGCCTATGGCAAGGAAATGCTCCGCATCAAGGATCGCCACGAGCGCGATATGCTTTTCGGTCCGACCAACGAAGAAATGATCACCGATATTTTCCGTTCTTATGTGCGCTCCTACAAGGATCTGCCTCTCAATCTCTATCATATCCAGTGGAAATTCCGCGACGAGATCCGTCCCCGCTTCGGCACCATGCGCTCGCGCGAATTTTTGATGAAAGATGCCTATTCCTTCGATGTCGACGAGGCTGGCGCGCGTCATGCTTACAACCGTATGTTTGTTGCCTATCTGCGCACTTTTGCTCGACTTGGTCTGACTTCGATCCCGATGCGGGCTGAAACAGGGCCGATTGGTGGTGACTTAAGCCATGAATTCATCATTTTGGCCTCGACTGGCGAAAGTGAAGTCTATTGCGACAAGTCCGTGCTGGATCTTGCTGTCCCCGGTCCAGATACCGATTTCAACAATGTCGAGGAACTGCAAACCATTGTCGGGAATTGGACCAAGCCCTATGCCGCGACTTCGGAAATGCATGACGAGGCTGTTTATGACGCGATTCCCGAGGATCGCAAGGTCGCAGCACGCGGCATTGAAGTTGGGCATATCTTCTATTTCGGCACCAAATATTCCGAGCCGTTCGGTGCTAAAGTGACTGGTCCCGATGGGGTTGACCGTCCTGTGCATATGGGGTCATACGGCATCGGGCCGTCGCGCCTTGTCGCGGCCCTGATCGAAGCATTCCATGATGATCAGGGGATTGCCTGGCCGGTTGAAATCGCCCCCTTCCATGTCGGACTGATCAACTTGAAAGTGGGTGACGAAGCCACCGATGCGGCGTGTGAAACGGTTTATCGGGCCCTTGAATCCCGCAATATCGATGTATTGTATGATGACACTGATGCCCGTGCAGGTGGCAAATTCGCTACTGCCGATCTGATCGGTCTGCCATGGCAAATCATCGTCGGACCAAAATCGCTGGCCGATGGAAAGGTCGAGGTCAAACGCCGCGCCGATGGCGAGCGGCGAGTGGTCAGTATTGAGGAGGCTGTCCTCCTCGTAGCCGGTTGATCGGCCTATGACCCAAACGGTCACACCCGCTTCGGAGCAACGCACGCATCAAGGCGCTTTTGCGGTCTTTGAGTGGATGATTGCTTTCCGCTATCTGCGGGCGCGTCGACGTGAAGGGTTTATTTCGGTTATTGCCGGTTTCTCGTTTCTTGGTATCACGCTGGGTGTGGCGACTTTGATCATCGTGCTCTCTGTGATGAACGGTTTCCGCAAGGAACTGCTCGACAAGATTGTTGGCGTCAATGGACATATCTTTGTCAGTGCTTTGGAAACGCCGCTGTCTGATTATGCCGATGTTGCCAATAAAATCAGTCTTGTGCCTGATGTAACCCTGGCAATGCCGATGGTGGAAGGGCAGGCTTTGGCCTCTTCGCCCTCTTATGCCGGCGGCGTGATGGTGCGTGGTGTTCGCTCTGAAGACCTCAAAAATGTCAGGGTCATTTCCGGCAATATCCGTTATGGCGCGCTCGATGGTTTCGATAGCGGGCAGGGCCTGGTCATAGGCAAGCGGTTAGCCGAGCAGTTATTGCTGCGGGCAGGGGATTCCCTGACGCTGACCTCGCCACGCGGTGCCCAAACCCCGTTCGGGACAGCGCCGCGCGTCAAATCCTATCCTATTGCGGCCATTTACGAAGTCGGGATGTCCGAATTCGACTCGGCTTTTGTCTATATGCCGCTGAAAGAGTCACAAGGATTTTTCAATCGCGACAATGATGTCAGTGTCATCGAAGTGTTCATCCGCCAGCCCGATGCCATTGATACGATCAAAATGGGGATTGAGGACAGCATTACGCGTCCGATCATCATGAGTGATTGGCGTTTGCGCAACCGCACCTTTTTCGGCGTGTTGCAGGTAGAACGGAATGTGATGTTTCTGATCCTGACGCTGATCGTGCTGGTTGCAGCCCTCAATATCATTTCGGGTTTGATCATGCTGGTGAAAGACAAAAGCTCTGATATCGCAATTTTGCGAACCATGGGCGCGACGCGTGGGGCGATCCAACGGATTTTCCTGATAACCGGGGCGGCTATCGGCATTGTCGGCACTTTTGCTGGTCTTGGTTTAGGGATTGCCGTAGCGGCCAATATCGAAGCATTGCGGTCATTTTTCTCACGCTTGACCAATACCAATCTGTTTCCCGCAGAATTCTATTTTCTGTCGCGTCTGCCTTCTGTAATCGATCCGTTCGAGGTCATTACGGTCGCGACGATTGCACTGACCCTGTCATTGCTGGCGACACTGTATCCGGCATGGCGGGCCGCCAATCTCGATCCTGTCGATGCGTTGAGATACGAGTAAGGCTGATGCAATCCACACCCGATCACGATCCATCCCAACAGATGCCTGAACCGAGCATTCCCGCTCTGGTCCTGGATCATGTGCGTCTGTCCTATCTGGATGCCGAACGACGCCTGGATGTCTTGCGCGATATTGTCATCGAGGTGATGCCCGGCCAGACTGTTGCGCTGATTGCCCCGTCGGGCACCGGAAAATCCACTCTATTGCATGTCTCGGGCTTGCTGGAACGTCCCGATTCTGGCGAGGTCCGCATTGGTGGTGTTGCCTGTTCTGCCCTCAATGATGCCGCGCGCACCGAAATCCGCCGCACCGATATCGGCTTTATCTATCAGCAACACCGCTTGTTGCCGGAATTTACAGCGGTTGAAAATGTGGCCATGCCGCAAATGATCAATGGACTGTCGCGTCGGGATGCCGAGGATCGGGCCAAGCAAATTCTTGGCTTTCTGGGACTGGGTGAACGTTTGACCCATCGCCCGAGTGAATTATCCGGTGGCGAACAACAGCGGGTGGCGATTGCCCGCGCCGTCTCCAACCGTCCCCGTTTGTTGCTCGCCGATGAACCGACAGGCAATCTCGATCCGGTCACTTCGGGGCATGTGTTCGATACCTTGCTGACTTTGGCTCGTGTATCGCGGTTGGCAGCTGTGATTGCCACCCACAATCTCGAACTTGCGATGCGGATGGATCGTCGCGTGACCTTGCGCGATGGGGTGATTGTCGAATTGCCCTGATCCCGGTTGGGACACAGGACATGAAAGCAGCCGAAAATCTCTCTCTCTTCTATCCCCGTCATGCTTAACGAAATTAACCATGAATGATTCATGGCCCAATATGTTCTTATTTTGTTCTTGAAAAAGAGAACATAAATAGAACATAATTCCTTCATCGCTTCAACCGATGGAGGTTTATATGGCTCGCTTGATCATTGAAGATATCACCGAATTGGCCGGAATTGCCGCTTTTGTTGCAACAATCATGGTATGGGCCCACGCTTTCGGGATGTAAGGACTGCGCTTGATCCGGTTGTGGCACATTGATGCTTCAGCTTTGGATGGATGGTCTCCGGCAGCATTTCGGACTTTACCCGGGTGGTCTCACACAGCATTGTGTCTGCCATCAGGGAGTTGGGTTTGATGAGTCGGATATTGAGCGAAGTCGGTTTTGTCCATCTGCATGTTCACTCGTCTTTTTCATTGCTGGAAGGGGCGCTGCGGATCGACGATCTCAAAAAACTGGCGCTGAAAGACCGCATGCCCGCTTTGGCCCTGACGGACACCAATAATCTGTTTGGCGCGCTTGAATTTTCTGAAAAAATGGCTGGATCAGGTATCCAGCCGATCGTCGGCATCGAATTGTCGGTTGAAACAGGTGAGGATAAAGCACCGGGACGTTCTATTGGTCTCCCGCAAACACGTCCCTCTCTTGTTGTGATTGCTGCCGATGACCGTGGTTATGCCCAACTGATCCGTCTGGCCTCGCGCGCCTATATGCGCTCTGGCGCAGGGGAACCCCCTCATATCGATCTTGATGATCTGATGGCCGAACCGGAGGGGCTGATTGTTCTGAGCGGTGGCCCCAAAGGTTTGCTTGATCGCCCGCTTGCCCAAGGGCAGCGTGATCTCGCCGAACTGCGTTTGGAACGGCTGAAGCTGGCTTTTGCTGACCGCTTCTATATCGAGTTGCAACGTCATGGCCTGCCCGATGAGGCGGTGGTCGAACCTCAACTGATCGAACTCGCCTATCGGCATCATGTACCATTGGTTGCGACCAATGAACCGTTTTTTGCCAAAACCACCGATTATCAAGCCCATGATGCTCTGCTGGCAATCGCCGAAGGTCGGGTTGTCTCGGATGATCAACGCCGTCGCGTTAGCTTGGAGCATCACTTCAAGACGCGGGCTCAAATGATTGAATTATTTAAAGATTTACCAGAAGCAATTTCGAATAGTGTCGAAATCGCCATGCGCTGCCATGTGCGTCCGCGCACGCAAAAACCGATCTTGCCTCGCTTTACCACAGGTGAAGGCGGTGCGGAGGTCGATGAGGCCGCAGCGCTTGCGGCGATGGCTCATCAGGGTCTCAAAGCCCGTTTGAGCATTCATGGCCCGGCAGCTGGATTGACCGAGAGCGATTATGTCGAGCGGCTGGATTTTGAATTGTCCGTGATCGCACGCATGCAATATCCCGGCTATTTCCTGATCGTTGCCGACTTTATTCAATGGGCGAAGCAGCAAGGTATTCCGGTCGGCCCCGGCCGTGGTTCGGGGGCCGGGTCACTTGTGGCCTATGCAACGACCATTACCGATCTCGATCCGTTGCGGTTCGGCCTGCTGTTCGAGCGGTTTTTGAACCCGGAACGTGTGTCCATGCCGGATTTCGATATCGACTTCTGCCAGGAGCGGCGCGACGAGGTCATTCGCTATGTTCAGCATCGTTACGGGCTGGATCGTGTGGCGCAGATCATCACCTTCGGCACCCTGCAGGCGCGTGGCGTGTTGCGGGATGTGGGGCGTGTCCTGCAAATTCCTTACGGGCAGGTCGATAAGCTCACGAAATTGGTGCCGCAAAATCCGGCCAATCCTGTGACGCTCGATCAGGCTATCGAGGGCGAACCGCGTTTGCGCGAAGCTGCGCGCGAGGATGCGGTCGTTTCGCAACTGCTGGACATTGCCCGCAACCTCGAGGGCCTCCACCGTCATGCCTCCACCCATGCAGCGGGTATTGTCATTGGTGACCGCCCCCTCGAGGAAATCGTCCCGCTTTATCGTGATCCGAAGTCCGACATGCCCGTGACCCAATTCAACATGAAATGGGTCGAACCTGCGGGTTTGGTGAAATTCGACTTTTTGGGCCTTAAAACCCTCACTGTCATTCAAACGGCGATCCGCTTGCTTCAGGCGCGCAATATCTCCATCGATATTTCGACCATCCCACTCGATGACGAAAAATCCTATGCGATGATGGGGCGAGGCGAGACTGTCGGTGTGTTCCAGCTGGAAAGTGCGGGGATGCGCAAGGCTCTGGCCGAAATGCGTGCTGACCGTTTCGAGGATATTATTGCGCTTGTCGCGCTCTATCGTCCGGGCCCGATGGCCAATATCCCGGTCTATTGTGCCCGAAAGCTTGGTCAGGAACAGGTCGAATATCTGCATCCGATGCTTGAACCGGTGCTGAAGGAAACGCACGGCGTGATCATCTATCAGGAACAGGTGATGCAGATTGCCCAGCTTCTGTCCGGATATTCACTCGGTGAGGCTGATTTGCTGCGCCGCGCGATGGGTAAAAAGATCAAATCGGAAATGGATGCCCAGCGTGAGCGTTTCGTTACGGGTGCGATGGAAAAAGGGCTTGGAAAATCCATTGCCGATGAAATTTTTGATCTTTTGGCCAAATTTGCCGATTACGGATTTAACAAGAGCCACGCGGCAGCTTACGCATTGGTGGCCTACCAGACGGCATTTCTGAAAGCGAATTATCCTGTCGAGTTTCTTGCGGCTTCGATGACGCTTGATTTGTCCAACACCGATAAATTGTCGGAATTTCGTCGAGAGGCCCAGCGGCTCGGGATCAAAGTCGAACCACCGTCCATCAACCGCTCCGGCGTGGTGTTCGAGGTGCATGCCGATCCGGAAGAGGTTTTGTCGATCCGCTATGCCCTGGCCGCAATTAAGGGGGTCGGACAGCAAGCGGTTGAAAGTCTGGTGGACAGCAGGGGAGGCGAGCCTTTCAAGGATTTGGGTGATCTTGCCCGCCGCCTCAACCCGCGCATGGCCAACAAGCGCACACTAGAAAGCCTGATCGCAGCCGGTGCGCTGGATGATATCGATTCCAACCGTGCCAAGGCCACAGCAGCGATTGAAGTCATGATGGCCACCGCCAATCGCGCTGTCAGTGAAGCTGCGGCTGGACAAGGCGATATTTTCGGGGGAGTTGGCGAGCCCGAACCCCTGCGCGTACCGCCGTTCCAGCCCTGGACCACGGCAGACCGTTTACAGCGTGAATATGAGGCGATTGGTTTCTTTTTGACGGGTCATCCCCTTGATGATTACGGCTCGGTGTTGCGTCGCCTGTCCGTACAGCGGTTTTCAGACTTTGCCCGTGCAGTGCGTGGAGGGGCCACCACGGGACGGGTTGCGGCCACCGTGCTCGATCGGCAGGAACGACGCACCAAATCCGGCAATAAAATGGGGATCCTGGCGCTTTCGGACCAGACAGGCCATTTTGAGGCGATCATTTTTCAAGAAGGCCTGAACCACTACCGAGATCAGTTGGAGCCTGGCAAAGCCGTTCTTCTTGTCCTGCAGGGCAGTTTGGAGGGCGAGGAGGTGAGGGTGCGAATCCAGACGGTCGAAATGCTGGATCAGGTCGCCTCGCGCTTGCCTTCGGCCTTGCGGATCACGGTCGACAAGGAAACACCGATCCCGTCTTTGCTGGAACATCTGCGCGACAAGGGCGATGGCGAGGTCAATATATTGGTCATGATTGATGGCGGCAGACGTGAAGTGGACGTCAAACTGCCTGGATCCTACCGTGCAACTCCGCATGTGGCAGGCCTTTTGAAAGCTGTTCCGGGCGTGATGAGCGTTGAATTGAGCTGATTTCGTCTTTACCAACCCAATTCTGCCGAAGTTTTCTGCTTTAGACTTGCCAATCGTGCTGATTGCGCATATAGGCCACAGCTATCACACATGCGGATGCGGGTCCTGTTGGATCCATCCGGTGACCGGGCTCATCCCGGTTCACTTATCCGCAGAGGACAAACCGGAGAATAGACCATGGCACTGCCCGATTTTTCTATGCGCCAATTGCTTGAAGCTGGCGCCCATTTTGGCCATCAATCCCATCGCTGGAATCCGAAGATGGCTCCCTATATCTTTGGAACACGCAACAACATCCACATAATTGATCTGGCCCAGACCGTTCCGGCTCTCCACCGTGCTTTGCAGGCTGTTTCCGATACTGTTGCCGCTGGTGGTCGTGTGCTTTTCGTCGGCACCAAGCGTCAGGCACAAGATCATGTGGCTGAAGCGGCGCGTCGTTCGGCTCAGTATTTTGTCAATGCCCGTTGGCTCGGCGGCATGCTTACCAACTGGAAGACCATTTCCGGTTCGATCCAACGTTTGCGCAAGGTTGACGAAATTCTCGCTGCAGGCGCCGTTGGCTTGACCAAAAAAGAGCGTCTGATGCTCGGTCGTGAAAAAGAAAAGCTTGATCGTGCTTTGGGCGGCATCAAGGATATGGGTGGTACACCCGATCTTATTTTCGTGATCGACACCAACAAGGAAGCTCTGGCGATCGCCGAAGCCAACCGTCTTGGTATTCCTGTCGCTGCCATCATCGACACCAATTGTGATCCCGATGGCATCACTTTCCCGATTCCTGCCAATGACGATGCTGGCCGTGCTTTGTCGCTCTATTGCGATCTGATTGCCCGCGCTGCTCTCGATGGTATTTCCCGCGGTCAGGGTGCAAGCGGTATTGATCACGGTGCTTCGGTTGCTCCGATGGTTGAAGAATTGCCTGTGGCGAGCGGTGCGGGTTTTGAACGTCTTGCTGCTCCGCGTGGTGCGCCTGATGATCTGACCAAGCTGCCAGGCATTGGCCCTCAGCATGTCACTAAACTCAATGAAGCTGGCGTGTTCCATTATTCGCAGCTTGCTGCGATGACCGATGCCGATGTGACGGCACTGGATGCCGAACTGAAGCTTTCAGGTCGTATGGTTCGTGAAGGTTGGGTGGCTTTTGCTCAGGCTCAGGTTGACGCCGCCTAACGCTTGTCTTGTTCGCGGCTTGATGTGTTTCAAGCTGTCTGATCCCATCCGGCGGTAGCGGTAACGCTGCCGCCGTCTCATATTCAAACAAGAAGGATGAATGTCATGGCGACGATTACCGCCGCGCTGGTGAAAGATCTTCGTGAGAAGACAGGGGCCGGCATGATGGATTGCAAGGCTGC
>CANGQA010000071.1 GCA_947455995.1 Hyphomicrobiales bacterium
AGCACCGATTTTTTAACTGACACTTCGCTGGCCACGGCTCTTAATACCGCTTCCGTCTCACTGTCTGCATCCGTCGCAATCAATGATACGTCGTCGAATGTATCGGTGCAGACCACCGGCACTGGCGCGTTGACCCTTACTGCGCCCAATATCACCCTGACCGGAGCCTATGGGATCACCGGTGGCCTGGTGCTCTCGAACACCAATGCGACATCGAGTATAAGCGGGGTTATTTCCGGCGCCGGAGCGCTGACGAAGAATGGAACAGGGACGCTGACTCTGTTGGGAGCAAACACCTACACGGGTGGCTCGGCTTTGAATGGTGGCAGCCTGACCCTGGGATCGGGTGGAGCCATCGGTCCATCAGGGACAATCAGTTTCGGCGGCGGCACGCTTATGTATACTGCCTCCAACCAGACCGACTACTCGAGCCGCATCAGCACGGCTGATAATCAAGGCATTCGCATTGGCATGAGCACGAGTAGCTTGTCAATTACGTTCGCAAGTGACTTGAGTGGCTCCAACAGCACTTTAACCGTACTAACCGGTTCGCTTACGCTGTCAGGGAACAATACATATTCAGGTAAAACGAGGCTCAATGGCGCGGCACTTACGATTGCTGGCAATGGCACACTCGGGGGTGGTCTTTATGCCGCCAATATTGAGATCCTTAACGGTGGGGTGTTTAAATATTCGTCAAGCGCCGACCAGACGTTATCCGGCATCATATCCTCGGCATCCGCTACTTTTATCTCCAAGGATG
Organism: Hyphomicrobiales bacterium; assembly: GCA_947455995.1. GTDB lineage: Bacteria > Pseudomonadota > Alphaproteobacteria > Rhizobiales > Beijerinckiaceae > CAIYZJ01. The sequence goes on from CANGQA010000071.1 coordinate 764, forward strand.
TTTCTGACACAAGCACGCTGACGCTGTCAGGTGTGAACACCTACACGGGCACCACAAAGGTCAATGCCGGGACGCTCAAGATTGGAAACAACCTAGCATTGGGCTCAAGCGGGGTGGAGGTTTGGAACGGTACAACCAGCGGCAAGTTGGATTTAGCCGGCTCCAGCATTGCCAACGCTATGTTTTTTGCCGATAGTGTTCCTTTGTTCAACAGCTCGAGCACTCCCGCCACAGTTTCAGGCAACATTACTGTTGCATGGACTGGTGGTTTTTTAAAAATCGGCCAAGGCGACATTACCTTATCCGGACAGTTGACGGGACAGGGATCCTTAATGAAGACTGGTGCCAACCGGCTCACCCTTTCAAATGCCGGCAACAGCTATGCTGGCGACACACTAATATTCGGGGGAACATTACAAGTCGGGGATGGCACGACGGGGGCAATTCCTTCATCCAGCACCATCACAGTTAGCTCTGGTGCGTCGATGAATTGGGTGCTCGGCTCATCGCTGACGCTTGCGAATACCATCACGGGTTCAGGTAACATTGGTGTCACCCTCACCGGGGCCGGGTCCAATCTGACGATTGCTGCTTCACCGGTTTTGACTGGAACAGGCACATTCACGGCCGGTGTTGCTGGCAATATCATTGTCAATTCGGGCAGTTCGATTGCGGCGGCCGGTGGTATTACTTTGGCTTCCGGGGCCAATTTTATCAATAATTCCGGGTCAAGTGCCCTCTCGTCCTCCAGTGGCAACTGGCTCGTTTATTCATCCGCCCCATCCGGAAATACTTTCGGCGGACTTGATTCCGGAAATACCGCAATTTGGAATACCGCTTTTGTCTCGGGATCGTCTATTCCAACCCTGAATGCAGCCGTGTCCGGCAATCGATATGTCTTTGCTCAAGCGCAGAACATCACCATCACGACAACCAGTGACACGACTGCGTATGGCACGGTCAAAAGTCTGAGCGGAGCTTTCTCGGTTTCAGGGGCTAATTCCGCCGTCGCGAATGCTTTTCTAGCCGATACAACAGCGACGTCGATCTTCGGCTCCAACGGTCCCACGATCACGAGCACTGGCTATCTGAGTGGCACCCAAACAAATTCAGTGTCAGGTGGCCCCTACACCATCACCGCATCGGGCGGAACACCCGTGAATGGTTCAACGATTTCCTTCCAAAATAGTGGAACGCTCACAGTCACGCCTGTAACGCTGACCTACACGGCGAATGCAGCGAGTATGACCTATGGCTCTTCGATGCCAGGCCTATCGGGAACGGTCACCGGCTTTGTGAATGGCGAGACTGCGGCAACAGTGACCACGGGGACAATGGTTTTTACGACGGCCGCAAGCTCGACCAGCAATACGGGCTCTTACGCCATCACCGGCTCGGGCTTGAGCGCCAACAATGGCAATTATAGCTTTGCGCAGGCGGCGGGCAATACGAGCGCGCTGACGATTGGCCAGCGTTCGCTGACGGTCACGGCTGACGCGCAATCGCGCGCCTATGGCGCAAGCAATCCGGCGCTGACCTACACCCTGGGTGGCTCGGGGCTTGTGAACGGCGACACGCTGACGGGTGCCCTGTCGACCTCTGCGACGACGGCTTCCAATGTCGGCTCCTACACCATCGGCCAGAACACGCTGGCAGCCTCGAGCAATTACGCACTGACCTATGTGAGCGCCAATCTTGGCGTGACGCCTGTAACGCTGACCTACACGGCGAATGCAGCGAGTATGACCTATGGCTCTTCGATGCCAGGCCTATCGGGAACGGTGACCGGCTTTGTCAATGGCGAGACTGCGGCAACAGTGACCACGGGGACAATGGTTTTTACGACGGCCGCAAGTTCGACCAGCAATGCGGGCTCTTACGCCATCACCGGCTCGGGCTTGAGCGCCAACAATGGCAATTATAGCTTTGTGCAGGCGGCGGGCAACACCAGCGCGCTGACGATTGGCCAGCGTTCGCTGACGGTCACGGCTGACGCGCAATCGCGCGCCTATGGTGCAAGCAATCCGGCGCTGACCTACACCGTGGGTAGCTCGGGTCTTGTCAACGGCGACACGCTCACGGGCGCGCTGTCGACCTCTGCGACGACGACCTCCAATGTCGGCTCCTACTCCATCGGGCAGAACACGCTGGCGGCTTCCAGCAATTACGCACTGACCTATTGAGCGCCAATCTTGGCGTGACGCCTGCGCCCTTGACGGTGACTGGGACGGTGGTTGGCTCGAAAATATATGATGGTTCGCTGGCGGGTGGAATAGTCACGGTTGGAACGTTAAGCGGGTTTGTTGGGACAGAGACGGTCACGGCTTCAGGTTTAGCAACGCTATCCTCACCGAATGTTGGCACGCAGATGGCGACGGTTGCCTATAGATTGAGGGATGGCACCAATGGCGGTTTGGCATTGAATTATAGCCTGGTGAATTCGACGGGATTGAGTGCGACCGTCACGGCGAGGCCCTTTACAGCGAGTGGCACGACAGGCGACGCGTATTTAATTGCCCTGTTGAACGAGCGGCTCTACGCATTGGGAGTCCGGATCGGGTTTTCCACCCTTTTGACATCAGCGGACTTGTCGCAAAATGCCTATTCCAGGGCGGTAAAAATTGCTGATAGCACTGGAACAATTTCAAATTTTTCGATCGCGCAAATTGGTCGGGAACCCGTTTTTATTCCCTTTGTGACTTCGATACAAAAAACTCCAAGGATCGGGGCCTTTTAATCGGTCGCTTTGTTCTATCGGGATATTGACCCGAGATCCAACCTCCCTCCACTTTTCGGTAGAGCCTTGGTTATCAATGAAGGACCTGAGCCTCAACACCGGAAAATTCCAACTCTGGCTGGCCATAAGCTCGGGAGCACTTCACAAAAAATATTGGGAGCAATCAATCACAGCCTAGCGAATATTCATGTCCTGATGGGAACGGATGATTGGTAAAATTCAAAACCCTGACCTTAAAAGAATATGCCAATCATTTAATATAATCAATATATGTCAAAGACTTATCAGGAATATCTGGCGGAGAGGGGGAGATTCGAACTCCCGATAGGGTTGCCCCTATGCCGCATTTCGAGTGCGGTGCATTCGACCACTCTGCCACCTCTCCGTGAGATGTTTCAGTGCGGGCGCATGGGCGAAACGCTCATGGCCTTGGCTGAACGGACCGGGCTGATATCCGCCTGATCCCTAGTCGATGCTGGCCCAATAGCATGCACGCCGGATCAGGACAAGTCATCATGAGCATTGGAAGCCAATTTCAACGTAGGTGCCAGCCAATCGTGGAAAACTCCCTGTGATGATGAGCCAAGATGCTTGGTAGAGAGCTCGGCGGCGCAAAGGCCGGAAAATGGAGCGTGTCACGGTTTGGAAGCGGGTTAAGACTTGACGCCCCTCCTTCTTTTCGATAGGAAAGCCGCTCTATGCGCGGGTCCGTGAAAGACTCGCGTTTCGCCGTTTTTAGGTTACGGAAGTCCTTTTCAGGCCTTCAAGCTCGAAAACATCAGGTCCACTGACAAAAAGCCCTTCCATTCCGGCACTTTGCCCAGAGTGAGATGCGGAAAGAACACGGAGAAAACGATGTTCGCAGTTATCAAGACCGGCGGCAAACAATATAAGGTTGCCACCGACGACGTGATCACAATCGAAAAGCTGGCTGGTGAAGCCGGTTCGACCATTGTGTTTGATACGGTTCTCATGCTGGTCAACGAAGCCGGTACCCAGGTTGGCGCGCCAACCATTGCGGGTGCTGTTGTCACCGGTGAAGTGGTCGAACAGACCCGCAGCAAGAAGTCAATCTCATTCGTGAAGCGTCGCCGCCAGAATTCAAAGCGCAAAAAAGGCCACCGCCAGGAACTCACCGTCGTGCGCATTGTCGCTCTCGGTGCAAGCTCCGGCGAGGCAAAGCCGAAAAAGGCAGCCAAGCCCAAAGCGCCTAAAGCAGAAGTCAGCGCAGAAGCAGCGGCCTAATCAGCCCCCGCCAAGCATGTTCGAGGTTCAGGGTTCTGGCCAGACGGTTTAGACCCTCGTTTAGAGATGGAGCATTACGATGGCTCACAAAAAAGCAGGCGGCTCGTCCCGCAACGGTCGTGACTCGGCTGGTCGCCGTCTCGGCGTCAAGAAATTTGGTGGCGAAGCCGTGATTCCGGGCAACATCATCATTCGTCAACGCGGCACGAAAGTGCACCCGGGCGCCAATGTCGGCATGGGCAAAGACCATACTTTGTTCGCACTGACCACTGGAACCGTCGAGTTCCAGAAAAAAGCCAACGACCGCATGTTCGTGGTCGTCAATGCCCGCGAGGCAGCAGAATAACGGCGGATTGCTCTTTGAACCCGCCGGACCACAATCCCGGCGGTGCGATACAAGAGCGATTTCTTCAATTCTGAACAGAAATCCTCCAAAACGCCGGGAGAGTGGGAAACCCCTCTCCCTTTGTCGTTTTTGTGTCACGATCCCGTGCTATGCACAGTGACATACAGGAGGATCAGAATGTTTCCCTCGATCACCCATGATGATGTGTATCGGATAGAAACACCGCGGCTGTGGCTGCGTTGGCCGCAACTGGCCGATGCCCCTGCGATTGCCGATTTTGCGCGCCACAAGCAGGTGGCGCAGATGACGGCCTCGATCCCCCATCCTTATCCGGCCCATCAGGCGGTTGATTTCGTGCGCACCACACGCATAAGCAACCAGAGTGGTGCGACGCTGGAATTACTGATTGTGCTCAAAGGCCAGATTCAAAAGGTGATCGGCACGGTATTGCTGCGGTTTGCCGTTGCCGCCAACGAACAAGACAACGCGCAGACCATGACAATTCAACCGATGATCGGCTATGCCCTGCACCCTGATCACTGGGGTTTCGGCTATGCATCGGAAGCATGCCGCGCGATTATTGAAGCGGTGTTTACCCTGACCTCTATCACGGGCATCACAGCGACTGTGCGGATCGAGAATGCAGCCTCCATCCATATTTTGGAAAAGCTGGGCTTCAACCGCCAGCAGGAGCGCACCAGTTATGCCCCGCTGCGTGGCCTGCCCTATCAGGTCTTCGATTATCGTCTCGATCGCGATGCATGGCGCGGCCTGTCGGGCGAAGCGATCCTGCCGCTCGATTTGATCAAACCCTATCAATGGACCGATTGGGTAGGCGCCGCATAGTCCAGCGGAGAGCAAGGGGCCGAATTTGGCCTTATCAGCCCGGATCCAGACCGGCTTTAGCCCCTTGCCTGCCGTGTACGCGCTCATTTTTCAACCTTGTTCACCTTGCTGCATTGAAATGATTGCCGAAGGGCGTTTGGTCCTTTACTGAATGATCCATCATGAAATTTCTCGATGAAACCAAAATCTATATCCGTTCCGGCAATGGTGGCGCAGGTTGCGTCTCGTTCCGCCGTGAGAAGTTTATCGAATTCGGCGGCCCCGATGGTGGAGACGGCGGACGCGGCGGCGATGTCTGGGTCGAATGCGTTGATGGCCTCAACACGCTGATCGATTACCGCTATCAGCAACATTTCAAGGCCCGTTCGGGTGTGCATGGCATGGGGAAAAACCGCACAGGCGCGAATGGTCCCGATATCGTGCTCAAGGTGCCGTGCGGCACACAGGTGCTTGATGAGGACGGAGAGACACTGATTGCCGATATGACCGAGGTCGGACAGCGTTACCGTCTGGCCAAAGGCGGCAATGGCGGGTTTGGCAACGCCTATTTCACAACCTCGACCAACCGCGCGCCACGCCATGCCAATCCCGGACAGGATGGGCAGGAACGCTGGATCTGGCTGAGGCTGAAGCTGATTGCCGATGCCGGCCTTGTCGGCCTGCCCAATGCCGGAAAATCGACCTTTCTGGCCGCTGTGTCGGCTGCCAAGCCCAAAATTGCCGATTATCCCTTCACCACACTGCATCCTGGCCTCGGGGTCGTCCGGATGGACGGGCGAGAATTCGTGCTGGCTGATATACCGGGCTTAATCGAAGGCGCGCATGAGGGCCATGGTCTCGGCGACCGATTCCTCGGCCATGTCGAACGTTGCCGTGTGCTCCTGCATTTGGTGGATGGCACGGGAGACCATGCCGGACAGGCCTATAAGACGGTCCGGGCTGAATTGGCCGCCTATGGCAATGGCCTCGATGAAAAGCCGGAAATTGTTGTGCTGTCCAAGGCCGACGCCCTTGATCCCGACACGTTGAAAGAACAAACCGCCCGCTTGAAACGCGCCGCCAAACGGACCCCGCTTGTGCTGTCATCGGCATCCGGGCTTGGGGTCGAAAAGGCATTGAGGGCCTTGCTTGAAGTCATCACCGAGGCGAGACGCATCGAGGACGAGCAGTTGAACACCAAGCCAAGCGAGGCTTGGCATCCATGAGCGCGGCGACGACCAAAGCAAAAGATGCAATGGCGGCACAAGAAGATAGCGATGAGACAGGCTTGACCAAGACCTTCGCCGGATTTTCCCGGATTGTTGTCAAGGTCGGGTCCTCTCTGCTGATCGACGGCAACAAGGGCGAATTGCGGACGGCATGGCTGTCGAGCCTTGCCGATGACCTTGCAGCGCTTTATGCGGCTGGCACCGAGGTCATAGTGGTCTCATCGGGCGCCATTGCGATGGGCCGAACCATTTTGGGCTTACCGCGTGGCGTTCTGAAACTGGAAGAAAGTCAGGGTGCGGCCGCTGTCGGTCAGATTGCGCTGGCGCGAGCCTGGGCAGATGCGCTCTCGCAACGCGGCATCACGGCGGGTCAGATCCTTGTCACACTGGGCGATACCGAAGAACGGCAACGCTATCTGAATGCGCGGGCGACAATCGGACGTCTGCTCGAATGGCGGGCAATACCTGTCGTCAATGAAAACGACACCGTAGCCACCACGGAAATCCGTTACGGCGACAATGACAGGCTGGCAGCGCGGGTGGCGACGATGGCAGCGGCTGACCTGTTGATCCTGTTTTCCGATATTGACGGCCTCTATTCTGCCCCGCCCCATCTCGACCCCGATGCGCGGTTCATTGCGGAAGTCCCGCGCATTACGGCAGAGATCGAAGCAATGGCGGGGGGCGCTGCTTCCGAATTGTCGCGTGGCGGCATGCAGACCAAAATCGAAGCCGCTAAAATTGCCACTGCCGGTGGCACGCAGATGATCATTGCCGATGGGCGAGTGCTGCATCCGTTGCGCCACATCGCCGATGGTGCCCGTTGCACATGGTTCCGCACCGGATCCAATCCGGTCTCAGCCCGCAAAAGCTGGATTGCCGGCGTCTTGGAGCCAAAAGGGATCTTGCATCTGGATGCGGGCGCAGCACGGGCTTTAAGGGCAGGCAAAAGTCTGCTCTGTGCAGGGGTTACACGGGTTGATGGCCTCTTTGAACGCGGCGATGCCGTAGTGATGCGCGGACCAGATGGGGGCGAACTGGGCAGAGGCCTTGTCGGCTATGACGCCAGCGAAGCGCAGGCAATGATCGGTCTGTCATCCAAAGACATTCCGAAAGTGCTGGGCTATGCAGGCCGGGCCGAAATCGTGCATCGTGATGATATGGCACTGGGCACGGGCTGAAATCAGGGAGTGTGCGATGGATGGCGCGGATCTGGAATTACAGGGCTTAATGCGTGCCATCGGCCATCAGGCACGCTCGGCTGCATCTGCCCTTGCATTGATGACGCCGCAACAAAAAGATACGGGTCTGCGGGCAGCGGCACAATCATTACGCGCCTCTGCTCAGGCCATTCTGGCAGCCAATGCGCTTGATCTGAAAGCGGCAGAAGACCGCGGCACAGCCGGATCGTTTCTCGACCGGTTGCGGCTGGATGAAGCCCGGCTGGAATCCATTGCGCAGGCCGTCGAGGCTATCGCCGATCTGCCCGATCCTGTCGGACGGATTTTGGCCCGATGGAGCCGACCCAACGGTTTGACATTTGAAAGGGTTGCAACGCCTTTGGGCGTGATCGGGGTTATTTTTGAAAGCCGCCCGAATGTTACCGCCGATGCTGGTGCGCTGTGTCTGAAAAGTGGCAATGCTTCGATTTTGCGGACCGGATCGGAGAGTTTCCGCTCTGCTTCAGCCATTGCCGATGCCATGCGGGCAGGCCTGCAACAGGCGGGAATACCGGCAAACGCGATCCAGCTGGTCCCAAGCAAGGACCGGGCGGCCGTCGGCATGATGCTACAAGGACTTGATCAAAATATTGATGTGATCGTGCCACGCGGAGGCCGTTCGCTTGTTGAACGGGTGCAGGCAGAAGCCCGCGTCCCGGTTTTCGCCCACCTCGAAGGCCTGTGCCATATTTATATTGATCGCTCGGCTGATCTTGAGATGGCAAAGGCCATTGTGCGCAACGCCAAATTGCGTCGCACCGGCGTTTGCGGGGCAGCAGAAACCATGCTGATCGACCGCGCTTGCTTTGCCACCCACGCACACCCGCTTGTCGAGATGCTCATCAATGAAGGCTGCGAGGTGCGTGGCGATCGCGCCATCACTGCGCTTGATCCGCGAATCGTGCCTGCGCAGGATCAGGATTGGCACACCGAATACCTTGCCGCCATCATCTCGGTTGCAATGGTTGACGGGCTCGACGGTGCGCTTGAACATATTGCACGCTACAGCTCGCATCACACCGATGCGATTGTCACCGAGGATCACGCAACAGCCGAACGGTTTTTGCGCGAGGTGGACTCAGCCATTGTTCTGCACAATGCCTCGACCCAGTTTGCAGATGGAGGCGAATTCGGTTTTGGAGCTGAAATCGGCATTGCAACAGGCCGCATGCATGCACGAGGACCTGTGGGGGTCGAACAACTGACCTCCTTTAACTATCGCGTGCGCGGAACAGGACAGATCAGGCCGTGACGGAACCGGTGGGTCATGTGACGGGGAAAGCGGGATCATGGCGGACCGCCTCAAATCTTGCCCCGGCCCCGTCTTTGCCTCCATGTGGACGCAGATTGCGGATCGGGCTGCTGGGTGGCTCCTTCAATCCGCCACACGAGGCACATCGGCTGATCAGCCTGATTGCCATTCGCCGGCTGAAACTGGATGCGGTATGGTGGTTGGTCACCCCCGGAAACCCTTTGAAAGACACGACCATTTTGCCCGATATCGCCATTAGGATGGAATGGGCCCGTCACATCAAGCATCACCCGCGCATCCATATCACGGATATTGAAAACAGGATCGGCACCCGTTTTTCGGTCGATACGCTGAAATGGCTGAAGCGGCGCACGCCAAATACCCGCTTTGTCTGGCTGATGGGCAGCGACAATCTGGTCTCGTTCCACCGCTGGAAGGACTGGAGAACCATTTCAGATTTGATGCCGATGGCCGTTATCGATCGTCCGGGCTCTACCCTGAAAGCCACACATTCACGCGCTGCGTCGGCTTTGAGGGCCTATCGACACCCCGAAAGCCTGCAAAAAGGTCTTTTGGGACACAAAGCCCCCGCCTGGATCATGCTGCATGACAAACGATCCGCCCTGTCCTCAACGAGCCTGCGGGCACAACACAAGCTGCCCCCGGCCCGCTAGAGCCGTTCTTCTGCGGGCATGACGAGATTCATTGAAAAATGAAACAAATTGGCCCATAGTCATCACTGCATCATTTGATGTGACGTTTAAGGGATATTTACGCTGACACGTGCTCGTTCTGTTTCGCAGCCTGATGCTGCCAATTCACCCGCCTCTGCCGTTACACCACCGACCGCACTTTCCGGTGAGGCTTATCTTGCGCTGATCATCGACGCCATCGAGGATGCCAAAGCCGAAGAGACCGTAGTCATTGACCTCAAGGGCCGGACCTCGATTGCCGACACGATGATCGTGACCTCCGGTCGCGCCAATCGCCACGTCGCCTCGATCGCCCATCGCGTCAGCGAGGCTTTGAAAGAAGCCGGTTATCGCGGCATCAAGACCGAGGGCGAACCGCAATGCGATTGGGTTTTGCTGGATGCGGGCGATGTGATTGTCCATATTTTCCGTCCGGAAGTCCGACAGTTCTATAATCTTGAGAAAATGTGGGGATCTGACCGTCCCGCCGAACAAGCCAACGGCTAACCGCCTGCCATGCGCCTGGTCATCCTTCCGGTGGGTCGTGTGAAAGATGGTCCCGAACGGCAATTGATTGATCGCTATATCCAGCGGGCCAGAGCATCGGCCCGCGCGCTGGGCTTTAGCGGCCCCGACATCATTGAAATTGCCGAAGGTCGCGCTGGTCATGCGGCTGCGCGCATGAGCGAGGAAGCAGCAGCCATTCGCGCCAAATTGGCTGACGCTGTGGTTGTTTTACTGGATGAACGCGGAACATCACCATCAAGCCCTGATTTTGCCAAAATATTAGGACGATATAGGGACGGGGGACGAAAAGCCCTTGCTCTGGTGATCGGTGGCGCGGACGGCCTTGATCCCTCCTTGCGACAGGAGGCTGAACTGGTTGTCTCTTTCGGAGGGATGACACTGCCCCATCAACTTGTCCGGCTGATTGCCAGCGAGCAAGTCTATCGTGCCATGACTATTCTGTCAGGGCACCCCTATCATCGTGTCTAGCACCATGAACAAGCAGGATTAACCAACAGTGCGACAGCCCTTGCAGATTCAGGCGATGCTGATAGCAACAGCCCTATGTGGACTGTTGCTGTCCGACCATGCCTGTGCACAAGGACAAAACTCAGCCAATCCACCAACATCCAATAGCACGACAGGCTTCAACTCCGACCCCTCGAGCGGCGATGCGATAGCCCGCAAGCTAGAACTGGATGCGGTGGAAACCAGCCTCAAAACCGGCGAGGCCGAACGAGCCAGACTGAAAGCCGAAATCAACCAATTGGCCCAAGACCGCACCCGTTTGCTGGAACGGCTGGGCGTTGTCGCCAAACGGGTGCAGTCACAAGAGAGCAAGATTGTCGAGACTGAAAACCGGTTAACATTGCTGGGACAGACCGAAACGGCGATCCGCCAGTCGCTCGAAACCCGGCGTGCTTCTTTGTCCCATATTCTGGCCTCGTTGCAGCGGATGGGCCGCAAACCGCTGCCAGCCATTCTGGTCAAGCCCGAAGATGTGCTGGAAGCGCTCCATGCGTCACTGATGATGGGTGCCGTTTTACCTGACATGCAGGCCGAAACCACCATGCTGGCCACCGATCTCGGCGAATTGATCCGTCTGCGTGAGCTCGACAAGCGCACCCGCGACACGATGCAGGCCGATCTTGCAACGCTTGTGGCTGACAGGCAGGAATTGACGGCACTGACCCAAGCCAGACAACGCGATGTCAACGAGCGCGAAAAGGGCCTTGATGAAGAGCGCAAGAAGACCGAAGCGCTCGTCCAGCGTGCCCAGTCGTTGAAAGAAGTCATGGCGCGCCTGGAAGCCGATGATGATGCACGCCGACGCGCCAATGCCCTGTCTATTGATCCTAAAGCCCGCGAACTTGGGACCAGGCTTGCCGCGGCCAGTGGCAAGGATGCCGTCAAACTTGCCGCACGCGCCCCCTTCAATGAACTCAAAGGCACGCTGCCTTGGCCTGTTTCCGGTACGGTGCTACGCGGCTTCAACACCAATGATGGCAATGGCGGGGTGATGCGGGGAATGGCGATAGCCACGCGTCAGGGCGCGATTGTGACCACACCCGCCGATGGCACGGTCTCGTATTCAGGGTCATTCCGGGGATATGGACAATTATTGATTATCAATGCCGGAAACGGTTACTATGTGTTGTTGGCAGGCTTGGAGCGTATCACCGTGTCGATTGGCCAATTTGTGATCATGGGCGAACCTGTCGCCCAAATGGGGCAGGATGCAAAAGCAATTCTTGTTGCATCAGGTGATGACGCGACGCGTCCTGTCCTTTATGTTGAATTTAGAAAAGATGGGTCTTCCATCGATCCGGCCCCTTGGTGGGTGCCGCCCCAAACGGAGAAAGTCCGAGGATGATACGTAAATTTGCGCCTATTCTAACCGGCATTGTGCTGGGTGCAAGTGTCACACTGGTGACCACAAACCCATACCTGGCGGGTGGTGCCATTGCTGCGGGCAGTGATATCTATCGCCAGCTCAACCTTTTCGGGGATGTCTTTGAGAAAGTCCGATCGGACTATGTCGAAAAGCCGGATGACGGCAAACTGATCGAAGCTGCCATCAATGGTATGCTGTCCAGCCTCGACCCCCATTCCAGCTTCATGGATGCCAAAAATTACCGCGACATGCAGGTGCAGACCCGCGGTGAATTCGGTGGCCTGGGCATTGAAGTGACGATGGAAGAAGGCGTGCTGAAAGTCGTCGCGCCGATTGATGACACCCCTGCATCCCGCGCCGGTCTGCTGTCGGGAGATCTGATCGTGCAGATCGACGACGATCAGGTCCAGGGCCTGCAGCTGAATCAGGCGGTCGAAAAGATGCGTGGCCCCGTCAACACCTCGGTAAGGCTGAAACTGGTGCGCAAGGGCTTATCCGATCCCTTTGACGTGACACTGGTGCGCGACACCATCCGTATCCGTGCCGTGCGTTGGCGCAACGAGGGCGATGTCGCCTATCTGCGTATTACCCAGTTCAACGAGCAGACCTACGAGAACCTTAAAAAGGCCATTGAACAGCTGAAGACGGAAATTCCGAACGACAAGCTCAAGGGTTATGTGCTCGATCTGCGCAACAATCCTGGCGGATTGCTCGATCAGGCGATCAATGTATCCGATGCTTTCCTTGAGCGCGGCGAGATTGTCTCGACCCGTGGGCGCAATGTTGATGAGGGCCAGCGCCATGTGGCCAGACCCGGTGATTTGTCCGGTGGCAAGCCGGTGGTCATTCTCCTCAATGGTGGTTCAGCCTCGGCCTCGGAAATTGTTGCTGGCGCGCTGCAGGACCACAAACGCGCAACACTGGTCGGCACACGCTCATTCGGCAAAGGCTCTGTGCAGACGATCATTCCGCTGGGCAGCAACGGGGCCTTGCGTCTGACAACCGCGCGCTATTACACACCTTCGGGACGGTCAATTCAGGCCAAGGGCATTGATCCAGACATTCAGGTCAAACCCGACGTTCCTGCCGAGCTGAAAGGCCGCGACGAGACCAAGGGTGAAGCCGCCTTGAAAGGTCATTTGAAAAATGGCGAAGATGAGGGTGGCGGTTCATCAGCCTATGTACCGCCTGATCCGAAAAACGATCGGCAGCTCAACTACGCCCTGGAATTCTTGCGGTCCGGACGTCAGGCTGCCGATGCGACACTGGCCAGCACCAACAAGGCCAATTAAGCCGCAGATATAAAACCCATTCTCAAAAACGGCCCTACGGGGCCGTTTTTTTGTGCCGTTCATCAGGACTATGGCCGGAATTAACCGTTTATTAACCATAAAATGCCAATGATAGGAATCAATATAGCACGAGGCAGCTCCGGGTCTGTGCAAGTGACTGGTCAACGTAAAAAGGGAACGGCCATGCCCCAAACTCTTGATGATCTCATCAAGCCATTAGGCCCTCGCATTGAGGCCGTTCGCGCATATAACGTATCCTCGCAGCCGAACGTCTCGCATGAGTCTGGCGGGGGCTTTTTTCGCCAGCATGGTTTGGTCATGCTGGCCTCCTGCCTTTCCGTTGCAGTGGCTGTGATGTGGTCGATACAATCGGGCTATCTGACTCTGGCGCAACAGCCTCCCATGTTGCAAATCGCCCTGCCGGCGATGCATCCATTTACTCTGCCTCATCCTGCACCCACGATCACGCCCACGATAACCCCCACGATCACGCCGACCATAGTGCCCACTACCGTGCCCAATCCCGCAACCGATGTCGCACCTGGTTCCTGCACCGATTCGCCATGCGGAGAACTGCCCAACAGGATCACCATTCCGCTCCAGACTGAGGAGAACAAGTTGCCCGAAATTCGTTCTGGCTTGCCCCCTCAGATGAGCAAGCCAGAAATTATCACTTTGCCACCGGATTTATCGTCAGTGTCAGCCATGCCAGTGCAGCGCCCACAGACGCCGCCGGCCCAGGCCACAAAGCCTGCCACTAAAAATAAGCCTGTCCGCAAAGAGCTTCGCACTTGACGCTAAACCCCGCCATGGCCCAGAAAAGACGCGAGATGATCAGCGCAACCATGACGAGGACCAGATGCACAACTTACCCTATCGGCCCTGTGTGGGCATTATGCTGGTCAACCGTCTCAACCTGGTCATGATCGGGCGCCGGGTGGCCGAAGCTGGCCCCGAACATGTCAACGACGACCATGCCTGGCAAATGCCGCAAGGCGGGATTGATCCGGGCGAAGAACCGCTGGCAGCCGCATTGCGTGAATTGCATGAGGAAACCAATGTCCGCTCGGTCACACTGATTGCCGAAGCTCCGGAATGGTACAGCTATGACCTGCCCCGCACCGTTGCTGATCAGGCATGGAAGGGTCGCTATCGCGGACAAACCCAAAAATGGTTTGCCTTCCGCTTTGAGGGCGAAGACAGTGAAATCAACATCCACGAACCCGGTGGTGGCCTGCATGCCGAATTCGACGCCTGGCGATGGGAGAACATCGACAATTTGCCGGATCTGATCATTCCGTTCAAACGCGAAGTCTATCAAAAAGTTGTGACGGTTTTTGCGCCGCTGTTGTGACGTTAATCGTCACGCTTCAACCGATGAGACAGCCATTGGGCCGGGCGACCATCCACCGCAGCCAACCCCGTCCCGATCAGCCCCATACCGATCAGTTGCGCGGTGCTGAGGCTCTCGCCCAGCACAAGCACGCCCATCGCGATCGCGCTCGGCGGAATCATAAAGGTCACAAGCGAAGCCGCCGTTGCCCCTGCCCGCGCCAGCACCTGAAAAAACAGGATATAGGCAAAGCCCGTGCAACAGATCCCCAGAACCAACAGGCTCACGATGGCCGCATGGGGTGGCTGAGACAGCGACCACGGATGATCGAGCCATAAAGCCAGCGGAATCATCATGGTTGTGCTGGCTGTCACCTGTCCGAATGCGGTCTGTATCGGGTTGATCGCCAACCGCCGGAACCGCCGTCCCCACACGCTTGCAAAACCATAGGAGATGGCCGCTCCAAGACACGACATCAGGGCCAAGGGGTGCCCGTCTTTGCTCTCGGGATTCACCAGCACGGCAACACCAATCAACCCCAGACTGACACCGATAATCTTACCGGAATTGAACTTTTCATCCCTGGTCAAACAATGCGCCACCACAACGGTAAACAGCGGCGTCATGGCGTTGATGATTGAGGCCAGCCCGGCGCCCAATTGCGTCTGCCCCCAGATGATCAGGCTGAAGGGAATGGCATTGTTGAGGAGACCCATCCCGTACAAAGCCCCCCACAAGGCCCATCCGCGCGGCAAAGCCATGCCCATTGCCCGCATGATCACAGCCAAAGTCAGGCAAGCCAGCCCCACCCGCCCCGCGACAATCGTAAAGGGTGGAAAACTGCCCAACGCCATTTTCCCGAACAAAAACGACCCGCCCCACAAAATGGACAGGCCCGTCAGCATGACCCAATCAAGCCATGTCATCACAGAAACAGTGGCCGCTGCCTGTCCCTGTGCGTCTTGTGCGCCCGCGATTGGCGCATCGGAACGGGTCTTGTCTGGCGTGTGGGTCATGCTTGCCTCGTGAGAGGCCCCATCCATAAAGGATTTCCTGACCTCCGCCACCCGATAATGCAGCAATCGCGCACAAATGCCCGATCGGGCGTTTGCACAGTCCACACGGATATTTAGACTTGCATAGACCGGCACGAATGGCTAAATAACACGGCGTTGCCCCTATGGCGGAACTGGTAGACGCGTCCGACTCAAAATCGGATTCCGCAAGGAGTGCTGGTTCGATTCCGGCTAGGGGCACCACTCTCTTCATAAGTCATTGATTTTACAGCATTATTTTTCGGTGGGATGACCACCGACAGAAATATCAAAATCCTGTTTTTGTTAAATATGCGGTCAGGTGACCAATAGGCGAATAGAGCCCGAAAAATACCGGCTTGTGCGCCCTCAATCCAGGCAAGCCGTTGATGCGTATGCAATCAGGCATAGGCAACAAAAGGGCATCTCGTCA
>CANGQA010000072.1 GCA_947455995.1 Hyphomicrobiales bacterium
CTCCCAGACCCTGACCGGAATCAACACCTATACGGGCACGACAACCATCAATGGCGGGACGTTGCAGATTGGCGGCACCGGCCAGCTTGGGTCTGGCACTTATGCCGGAGCAATTGCGATTGCCAGCGGTGCGACGTTTGAATATTCGTCTAGCGCCAATCAGACGGTGTCCGGCGTCATCTCGGGCGCGGGGGGCCTTACGAAGGATACCGGGGTAGGGTCGCTGACGCTGTCGGGCACCAATACCTATTCGGGAGCGACGACGGTCGGTGCGGGAACGCTGGCTCTGACCGGCACTGGCTCGATCGCATCCTCATCCGGTGTGACCACGAGCGGTGCCGGCGTGCTCGACATCTCCGGCACGACGTCCGGGGCGACGATTACGTCACTGGCTGGCTCGTCTTCGGCTGCGGCAGGCGTCAACCTGGGTGGCCAGACGCTGACATTGTCCAACGCCACTGGTTCCTATGCGGGCGTGGTTGGCGGCTCCGGCGGTGTTGCCCTGACGGCAGGCTCCCAGACCCTAACCGGGACCAACACTTATACTGGTACGACCGCGATTAATGGCGGGACGCTGGCTCTGACCGGAACGGGTTCTATCGCATCCTCATCCGGCGTGAGCACGAGCGGTGCGGGCGTGTTTGATATTTCGGGCACGACGTCCGGTACGACGATTAAATCACTGGCTGGCTCGTCTTCGGCTGCAACGGGCGTGAACCTGGGTAGCCAGACGCTGACGCTATCCAACGCCACTGGTTCCTATGCGGGCGTGATTGGCGGCTCCGGCGGTGTTGCCCTGACGGCGGGCTCCCAGACCCTGACCGGAATCAACACCTATACGGGCACGACCGCGATCAATGGCGGGACGTTGCAGATTGGCGGCACCGGCCAGCTTGGGTCCGGTACTTATACTGGGGCAATCACGATTGGTACCGGTGCGACGTTTGAATATTCGTCCAGCGCCAATCAGACGGTGTCGGGCCAGATTAGTGGCGCCGGTGCACTCACAAAAGATACCGCTGCCGGAACACTGACAGTTTCCGGCTCTAACGGTTCTTACACTGGTGTCACGACCATCAATTCAGGAACATTGAAGGTTGAGAATGTATCGGCCTTGGGCTCGGGGTCTGTGACTGTAGGCTCTGATGCGAACAGCAAGGCGACGCTGGATTTAAACGGCAAGGCCATCACGAATGCTTTGATACTGAATGGCAAAGGCGTTGATATCGGCAGCAACGCTGGCACACTCGGCGCGCTGACCAATAGCGGTTCATCAGGTGTGACATTGGCCAGCAACGCTGTCACTCTTAACACCACATCAGTGATTGGTGGGGCCAATTCCATCACCTTGGGCGGTGTTGTGAGTGGCGCTGGTCTGACCAAGGTTGGTGCAAATACGCTTACTCTGACTAACGGCGCCAACACCTATTCAGGCGCAACGGCGATCAATGGCGGGACGCTGGCTCTCACAGGGACGGGCTCGATCGGGACCTCGTCTGGTGTGATCCAGAGCGGGAATTCTGTGTTTGATATTTCCGGATTATCAGGAAATGGCGCGACGATTAAGTCACTGACAGGCTCGTCTACGGCAGAAAATGGTGTGAATCTAGTCGCAAAGACGCTGACAATTTCAAACGGGAATGGCTCCTATTCGGGCGTGATTGGCGGTACGGGCGGGCTGGCGCTGTTGGCTGGGACACAGACACTTGCAGCAGTTAACACCTACAAAGGCGCGACAACGATCAGTGGTGGCACTTTGATTATTGCCAACAAAGGTTCGATCGCATCGTCTTCTGGGGTGACAAAGAGTGGTTCGGGTATTTTCACGCAATTAGTTGAAAGTAGCAAAAATAATCAGCCAGCTATCAATATGAGTGCGTTAGTTTCTATTATATATAAATCACAAATGCAGTATTTTGGTGTGAATACGATGTATGAAGATAATAGATTCAAACTCTTTTCCAGATTTGTAAAAATAGATGATGATGCCCGCTTTGTTTCTGGTGAATTGGGCACTCAAAATGATCCTGATAGAAATTCAACTCCATTTATTGTCGCTAGATAAAGGATACCAAGGAATGCTTTGGACAGGGTGCGGATTTGTTCAGTTTGTTTGATCACTGATTGTGCAACAAAGCAGAAGAAGCATGGCCCGCAACCGATCGGATTAATTCCGCAGGGATGCCGTTAGCATAGCCTCGACCAGAGACATCATCCTGTGCGGAAAAACTTGGCTTGGAAGAACCCAAGTGGACAGCTCGAAATGCTGCCCCCCTTGGGCTGAGATGAGTTAGATTTTTGGTGACTTCACGTCTGAACCAGCGGGCTTATTCCCCTGGGTGGAGCGAGAATCACTCTTGGAAGGTTCCGTTGGCTTTTGGCCAATCGGCGCATCCTTGTTGACCGGATTGCCACCCTTGTTGGTGCCGGACAAAGGGTTACTTGGGGCTGCGCAAGGGAACCTACTGCAAACCCGCTACATGACACTGGAAACTTTGGCCACAATGAGCGATGATCCCCTCGTCAGCCTGCCAGCAGTGCAGGCATGACATCAACCGCCCGGGCCAGCCCGAAGCCGGTCCAGTGGTAATGGGAAGATACACCACGCAATGGGACACGACATGTCGAAGAAATGCAGTGTGGATGTTGTCCCTGCACTACAGTGCACGCATCGAACGGATCAACTGGCTCTCAATCGCCCAAGGATGGCCCGGCCAACCTTCAAACGAAAAGCCTTCAATGGTGATCGTGTCCTCGGGCTTGAGCCGTTGCAGCAGCCAATCATAGGCAATCATGCCCGTGCTCGGCATCGAGGCATGGCGCATGCCCAATTGTCTGAGCTGCAATTCCAGCCGCAAGGATGACAGGAACGAAACCCGCCTGACCTTCCAGTTCGTGGCCAGTGTTCGCCAGGCTTCTGTGAGATGATAATCGTGATGCGCCTTGCTCCAGTCTTGCACCTGCAGGAACCCACGTTTCGTCATATAAAAGAAGGGATTACGGCCGAGGATAACGGTGGCGTCACAAAGCAATTCGCGTTGCTTTTCAATCGCCTGACACAAAGGGGCAGATACCTTTTCTCCCATATTGGAGATGAAAATATGATGTGTCTTTTTAACCGGAAGATCGGGTGCATGACGGCAGCTATTCATTTGAATTATTGAGTCAGACGCCTTGGACGCGATTGCCAGATTCTGTGTCGGCCCATTGCCAACGAGCAAGTATTTCAAAATACAATCCGTTCAGTGCAGTATGATATTTTATAACAAATGCCCTAGTCGGCATTCGTGACATTATGATGAAGCACTAATTCATAGTTTTCTTTAGCGCATTTCCCCGAAATTCACTAATTATTTGAACTAAATCCAATCTATAATGATAATAATTTTTCGAAAATTAATTTTAGTGTCTTTACAAGATAAGAAATTTATTTTTTACTATGAATAATGTTATTGCGATCATCACTGTGAGGATAAATGTTTCTTGCACTTCGAATCTTAACCGTTCCGTTCGTGTTGTTTTTTTCAACATTTGCCTATGCTGGGGACTATGATTTCCGTCTTCACAACCGCTCTTCTGGTTGGGTGATCGATGGATTTTATACCTATCAAAATGGGCGCTGGAGTAGAAACTGGCTTCGTAATCCCCTCTTTTCCGGTCAAGGTGTAAACATGCAATGGGCGAGTGATGAAGGTGACTGCGTCGTCCCGTTTCGTGTAAAATGGAGAGATTATGGGACCGAAGATCATAAACTCGATTGGTGCAAAGGCGTTTCGCATGTTTACATGAAGGATAAAGGCTTTAGCTGGGATTGAATTTTACTTTAATTGAATTAGTTCCAGATTGAGAACTTGCCTTTTATCGTAAGACTTTCAATAAAGTGGGTGATACCAAATTGTCTGGAGTTGTTAAAATGCGTAAAGAACTATCTTTGATTGTTGCCGGCTTGGTCATTTTTTGCTCGCCGGTTTTAGCCCAGCAAGCTGATTTCCAGCTCGCAAACAAGACAGGTTACCCAATCAGAGAATTATATGTCACCTCTACAAAATCTAAAAATTGGGGCAGCGATCTCCTCGATCACCATATCATCGAAGACGGTGAAACATGGAAAATTTCATTTGCGCCGAATAAAAGCCAGTGCATTCAAGATATCATGATTGTATTTGATGATGACGGGTCTGACGTGACCTGGGATCGCTTTGACCTTTGCAGCATTCAAAAAATTACCCTTCGTTATAATCGAAAGACAAACGAGACAACGGCCATATCCGAGTGATCTTGGCTGACTTGTTCAATCCAGTTTTGGGACTGCCGGTATAGAGTGCTGTGATTGTCACAGCACTAATCTGTTTTTGTGTCTTCTTCGGTGATTGTCTTTGAAAGCTTATAAAAATGCGGAATGCTTCTCAGGATAACCACTATGAGATTATAGAGTACGACGACACCGAAAACGGTATCTACAATTGTCGTATCTGAAGGAAAGTCCTTGATCACGAGTTCCCGTGCTCCGAATATTCCCAAAATAATCACGCCGATATCAAAGATCAATTCATTGAAGGGCCGCGTAGCCATGGTGTAAATCGAGACCAGAACGATCATCAAAACCACCATTGTCACTATTATTTTCAAATGTGTAGGCCGCTCGAATTCGGCAATTCCGGCAATGATATAGGGAGCGTGGACATTGCGTGGCTTGTATTCGGCACCATCCACTTTGATAAAGCTCTTCAACTCCATGCGCGAGAGACTTTCAGAGAAGGAAAGCTCGAAATTGTTTGCGATCTCATCATGGGTAAGAAGCCGAGGCGGTTGATCTTTGAATGTGCGCTCAACAGTGACTCCGATGCCCAGCGTGTAAGCATCAAAAGGATACCTGAAAAGGCGTCCGGTAAATGGCAGTTTTATTTCACCTGAAATAAATGTATTTTCGTCTGGAATGGTTATAGAGGCATTTTTCGAGTGGGTCCGCCGGTCTTTTGTCTGGTCGTTGATGCCAAAAAAAGTAATTTTATCTGTAAATGTACCGCAAGGTGATACGCAGCTTCTTTCTCCAGAGATTTCAATCGTAACGGACTGCCCCAGTTCATCAACTTGTTTTACGAGCAGTTCCAGGTCCGTAAAATGCTGCCCTGTATCTGTAAGATCTTCTGTAAAATACTGTTGCTTTGAGGCGATCCCCTTGATGTCGTGAATGATGCTTTCAACGGCCATCGGAAGAAATCCAAGGATAACAAACGCTGAAATCGTTGCTGCAACTGAAAGCACAAGACTGAAACGTGAGCTCAAAAATTTAAGGACTGTTTTAAGCATCGCGTTTTTAACCCTTTGAATTAACAGATCATCAGATGTCAGAAGCCTCTCCCTTGAAGGTCGCACTGCGTTTTTTCTCGGCAGCGGAATGTCAATCTGGGTCGGACAATCCAACTTCTTGATGTCTAGATGTGCTTAGTTAGGGATATGAAGAATAAAGCCGTGCAGTTCTAAAAACGACCATGGATCTTAAAAGTATAGAGCGGCCTTTCAAAATAGTGTCTGGAATTCACTGGTTTGATGGGCTGTAGCCACCCAATAAGGCGATCACATGTCTGCGCTCGGGAGCCGTATTTTTCGATTATGTCCGTTGGATTTTTAAAAAATCCAATTCTAAACCTTGCATGTTGGCATTATAAATATCACAGCTTTACAGTCGACGATCACCTCTCAAAGGAGCTGATCCCCTCTGATCTGATTTGCGGCCACAGTTTTTCTTTTTCAGCATTTGCCATTTGGAACAAAACGATGACCTCTATGATTTCGCTTCCAACAACTGACGATGCAAGGACATTAGCCAAATCAAATCTGCCGGCTTTGATATTCGATTTTATCGATGGTGCAGCAGGACTTGAACATTCTGCACAGGCCAATGTGGCAGATCTGGATATGATCAAATTAATGCCGCGCGTTCTCCGCGATGTTGATAAGATCCACCTTGGCACGCATTTTTTAGGCAAAGACTATTCCTATCCTTTTGGCATTGCGCCAATGGGAATGTGTAATTTAGCGTGGCCCGGAACAGATCTGATGTTTGCGGATCAGGCCATGCAAAATCAAATTCCTGTTTGTGTTTCAACCGCGAGTTCAACCTCTCTCGAGGATATGCTCATTGCCAGCCATGGTCTTGCTTGGTTTCAGTTATATGTCACAGGCGCGATGGATCTGGTCGATGATATGATCCAGCGTGCTGAATCTGCCGGATATGAAACCCTTGTTTTGACGGTGGATGTGCCCAAGCTCGGCAAGAGACCTCGCGATTTGCGCAACGGGTTCAAAACGCCCTTTAAAATGCGGCCTGATCAGTTTTTTGATTTTGCTTTGCATCCGCGCTGGTCAATCACAACATTGCTCAGCGGCATTCCAACAATGGCCAATTATTCGGCAGGGCCAAATTCCGGCGGTTACGATCGGACAGCGAGCCGCAAAGGCGCCAACTGGGATTATTTGCAGCGTTTACGGGATCGTTGGAAGAAAAAGCTGGTTGTTAAAGGGGTTCTCAATCCAGAGGATGCCTTGCGCATCAAGCAGGCAGGTGCCGATGCTATTTACGTGTCTAATCATGGTGGCCGGCAGCTCGATAGCGCTCCCTCCACCATCAGGGCACTTCCGGCGGTCCGTCAGGTGGTTGGACCAGAATATCCGATCATCATCGACGGCGGCATCAGATCGGGTGAAGACATTGTGAAGTGTTTGGCTGCCGGGGCAAATTTTGCCATGCTGGGGCGTCCATTCCTTTACGCGACGGCTGCAAATGGGGCTCAAGGATTGGAAAATTTTATTGGTCATCTCAAAGATGATGTTTCAATTACCCTTGCTCAAATTGGTGTGACTGACATCAACCAAGTGCCACAAATCCGCCAGTAAAATCCTCTTCAATAAAATGCTCGCCCTTAGCGCTTTGAGATGGTGAACAGCTTTGGTGGGCTGAAGAGTGCTGGTCTTTCCACACAGGACCAGCTTTAAACGGATTTAAAATCTATGGTTGCGACCGTTGGCATGCCGCAACCATAGTCTTTTGAGCCTATGAATTAACCCGCTTCAAAAAGGCGGTTTTAAGAACCAGCCCTTTGATGTTTTCCACGCGGCATTCGACCTCGTCTGGATTGCCGGTCAGACGGATACCTTTGACCTTGGTGCCCTGTTTCAGCGTGGTGTTGGTGCCTTTGACTTTCAGATCTTTGATGATGTGAACCGTGTCGCCATCATGAAGCGGGGTGCCGTTGCAGTCTTTGGTGATTTCTTGATCGTCGTCAGACATGGGGATGTCCTTTCAATTTGTTTAACTGCGGTTCATCACCACGGCGAGTGCGGGTTTGGTATTGATGGTCTGGAAGACCACGCAATAGCGTTCTGTCAGTTTCAGCAGTGTATCGAGCTGTTCTTGCGGGGCGTCGGTATCGACCTCAAAGGTCAGGCGTATCTCGCGAAAGCCGACAGGGGCTTCGCGGTCGACGCCCAAAGTACCACGGAAATCCAGATCGCCTTCGGCTTTGACCACGCCCTTTTTGAGAGAGATTCCCAACGCGGTCGCCACGGCTTTCAGGGTCACGCCGGCACAGGCCACCAGGGCTTCGAGCAGCATGTCGCCTGAGCACAATTCCGCGCCAGAACCACCGGTGGCAGGATGAAGGCCTGCCACCATCATGGCGCGTCCGGTTTCGACCTTGCAGGCAATGTGCTGGTCATCCAATTCGCCCGATGCGCGCAGGGTAATGATGGCGGTATTCGGGTCTTCTTTGTATTTGTTTTTGATTGGAGCCTGAAGGCTGCGAAGTGTATCGGCGTCCATGATGGCCTTCCATTGATTGTCAAAAGAGGAGATGAACGAGAATCCTACCACCAATGCGAGGCATTATCTGCCCCTTTTTGGGGAGGTGCAGTTTTTTCTGGCTGCAAGGAACGATCCAGTGCGTGCAATATACGGCGTTTGGCTTTATCGAAGCCCAAAGCCAGCCTGTCGCGCGGGCGATCCAGCGTCACCGAAATGGTTTCCATCATTCGACCCGGACGGGGCCTCATGACCACCACGCGATCGGCCAGTGTAATCGCTTCTTCGACATCATGGGTGACCATGACAACGGTGGGTTTCGTTTCGGACCAGAGCAGCAGCAGATGGTCGTGCAGGCTGGCACGGGTAAAGGCATCCAGTGCCGAAAACGGCTCATCCAACAGCAGGACTTTCGGGGCTGTGACGAAAGCGCGGGCAATGGCCACACGTTGTTGTTGCCCCCCTGACAATTCGCGCGGCCAACGGTTATCGAAGCCAGCCAAGCCAACCTTTTCGAGGGCATAAAGAACACGCTTCTGGCTTTCCTGCGGGGATTGACCGGCAAGGCCGAAACCGACATTGCCGGCCACTGTCAGCCAAGGAAGCAGACGTGGCTCCTGAAACACGATGCCGATTGAGGGATGCGGTCCCTTGATGGTTTCACCATTGACGGTAATTGCGCCCGCGCTTGCGATGTCCAATCCGGCAATCAGGCGCAGCAAGGTGGTCTTGCCACAACCGGAACCGCCGACCAGGGCCAGAATCTCGCCTTTCGGGACCTGCAAGGTGATATCACGCAGGGCTTCCGTTCCATCGGCATAGGTTTTTGAAAGGCTGCTCAACCTCAACATTACAAGGGACCCCGTGATGTGTCTTGCCAAAGCAGCAGCGGCCTACTGATCATCACCAATACGCCATCAGCCAGCTTGCCGAGTACGGCAAAGGTGATGATTGCCGCCAGAATTTGCGCAGGCTTACCCATTTGCTGGCCATCAACCAGCAAAAATCCCAAACCTTCCGATGCGCCCATGAATTCGGCCGCAACGACGAACATGAAGCCGAGGCCGAGGCCAGAGCGCAGGGAAATAATCCATGCAGGCAAAACGGCCGGCAACATCACGCGGCGGACCATCGCCCAGCGGTTAAGCCGGAACACCTGTCCGACCTCGATCAACTTGCGGTCAATGCTCTCGATCGCCCCTGCGACACCCAGATAGACAGGGAAAAACACGCCGACAGCGATCAAGACGACTTTGGAGGTCTCGAAAATACCCATCCAGAGAATGAACAGGGGCACCCAGGCTATAGAAGGCACGGCACGAAGGGCTTGCAAGGTTGGATCAATCAGGCGGCTCACCACCACCAGGGAGCCTGCTGCGGCTCCGACCATCGTGCCAAACAAAGCCCCGAGCGCAAAACCCGCCAGAACCCTTCCCAGAGTGGCAAGACAGTGCAGTTGCAACTCGCCGCTTTTGGCGAGTTCCCACAAGGTCGCCCCGATGGTCGATGGGGGAGGCATCAAACGTCCCACTGCAAAGCCGCCGCGAATAGCGCCTTCCCATAAAATGGCAAGGACCAACGGCAAAAGCACCCCTGCCAGAGCAAAGGTGCGGGAACCCTTGACGCGCACACGCCGCGGATCAGCAGGATCAGCGGAGTGTGACGGGGTATTGTTTGACACCGTATCAGTCATAGGCACTTCAACTTGCATAGGCACGTCAACTTGGGAGACGATGTATCCGAAAGATTATTTTCTAGCAGCTAAATAAGATCCATCAATCAAATCCGCCACCACAGCTTTGATATTGACGTCTGGCTTGAGCACACCTGCCTCCTGCAAGGCAAGTCCTGCAGCGATAATCGTTTCACTTTGGGCTGCCCCAATCGGACCATGGGTCAATTCGGTACGCTCCAGCTGTTTGGCGATCACAGCGTCTGATAGCTTGGTGGCATCGACCAGTGATTTTGATAATTCCTTCGGATTGGCGAGTGACCATAGTCGGGCTGTTTCATAAACAGCCAGCACACGTTTGATAACATCGGGATAATTCTTGGCAAAATCCTCGCGTGTATTCAGCACGCCCCAGGTGTTGTCAGCCGGTTTGCGGAAAAACAGGCGTGCGCCGCTTTCAACTTCCGCCGAAGCCATGATCGGATCAAGACCCGCCCAGGCCTCGACATCGCCACGCTCGAGTGCGGTACGGCCATCGGCGTGTTGCAAAAGCACCAGCTTGACGTCTTTTTCAGTCAGTTTGGCATCGGCCAGCGCCCGTACCAGAAAGATATGCGGATCTGTGCCGCGTGTAACCGCAACGCGCTTGCCCTTCAGATCGGCAACCGTCTTGATGGCGTCTGATTTAGTGACCAATGCCGTCCATTCAGGGCGGGAAAATACATAGATCGATTTGATCGGGTTGCCGTTGATTTTGCCAATCAAAGCCGCCGCACCGGCGGTGGAGCCAAGATCGAGCGAACCGGCATTGAGAAATTCCAGTGCCTTGTTCGAACCTGCCGATTGCACCCACCGAATCGTGATCCCGTCTTTCTCGAATTCCTTTTCGAGCAGCTTTTGGTCTTTAAGAACCAGGGAGACGGGATTGTAGGTCGCCCAATCAATCCGGATTTCTTTCAAAGGGTCGGCGGCCTGCGCCTGATGTCCGGACATGCCGAGCAAAATTGCCGCGACAAGCCCGAAATTTAAAACAAAACGACGATTGATCAGGTTCGACATCCATTCATCCTCCAATAGACCATGACATTTTGTGCCAGATCGCTGCGGTGACGCCGGAGGGGTTGACCTCAGGCATTAATCCGCTATGTAGGATGAATCGTTCTTTATGTCAAACAAACAAATTTATTTTGTGAATAAAAATAATAATCATTTTTTATTTGTAAATTGATGGCCACGACAGATCTAGCCCCTAATTGGCTGCATGTCTGTCCTGTCTGAGCAAGACTGGTCTTGGCAAGCGCGGTTTTATCCTCCACGCTGTCACCATCATCGGTGCAATCATGCAGCGATCGGGGGGAAGGCAAGGCCAATTCTTGCCATGACCCTCTGTAGATACGGGTAAGGGAGGTTAGCGTGGCACAAGCTGTCGGTGAAGTGTGGTTGGAGGAGCCAAAGCTGCGCCAACTGGTACAGGCGATGTTTGCAACGGCCGGATCCAATCCGCATGAATGCGAGATTGTTTCACGACATTTGATCGAGGCGAATTTGCGCGGCCATGATTCCCATGGCATCGGCATGATTCCAGCCTATCTCGGCAATGCGCTCAAGGGCGAAATGAAGCTTAACCACCATCCAAGGCTGGTGCTTGATCAGGGCAATATGCTGATATTCGACGGCGAATTGGGATTGGGGCAGACCAATGCCACAGAGGTTATCGATCAGGCGATTGCTCGGGCCCAAAGCACCGGCTCCTGCATCATGGCATTGCGCAACAGCCACCATATTGGACGTATCGGCCACTGGTCCGAACAATGCGCCGCACGCGGCATGGTATCACTGCATTTTGTCAATGTGGTCTCCAAGCCGTCGGTGGCCCCCTATAACGGCCTGGCTGCCCGTCTCGGCACCAATCCGGTATCGATAGGGATCCCGCGTCAGGATGGCCCGCCGGTGATTGTCGATTTTGCGACCAGCGAGCTCGCCGTTGGCAAGATCCGTGTTGCCTATAACAAAGGCGTGCCGGTGCAGCCCGGTGCTTTAATCGACGGACAGGGGGAGCCGACCACCAATCCGGCTGCTTTGTTTGAAGAGCCTTACGGGGCTTTAACCTCTTTCGGGGCCCATAAAGGCTGGGCACTGGCTTTTGCCTGCGAGGCTTTGGCTGCAGCGTTGAGTGGCGGCAAAACCCAATCAGGTCCTAAATCCCGCGATGCGATAATCAATTCGATGTTCTCGATTGTGGTATCTCCGGACAAAATGGGCACATCGGACAGCTATTTCGGCGAATTGGAAGCCTTTATCCGCTGGGTGCAATTACCCCCTGAAGGACGCGATCCAACGGTCCAATTGCCCGGTGATCCCGAGCGCGCCAAGCGGTCTGACCGGCTCAAGCGCGGAATTCCGGTTGATGAAACGACATGGAACCAGTTGCTCGATATCGGTATCGAGGTTGGCATGACCCGCGAGGCGATGCTGGCGATTGCGCAACCCCATCAGGCCCCGCTGGGCTGAGGGGATACACATGGAAAATGGAAAGGATATCTCGATAAAATCCTTTCCATTTTGTGTTGGAAAGGCCAATAAAGGCCTAGAACCCATCAAGCGCAATCGCTTGTCGATCCAGCAGGACCCTTGTCATGAGCAATCATCTGTTTGACATTATCGCTGACCCTTCCCATCCAGCCACCCATACAGTGATACGCTTTCCTGATGGTTCGGCATGGACACGCGCCCAATTGCTGGAACGCACGGCCCGCTATGCCAATGTTCTGGAAAATCTCGGGGTAGCCCCGGGCGACCGGATTTGCCTGCAAATCGAAAAATCGGTTGAAACGGTGGCCCTGACTTTGGGTGCCGTTCGGGCCGGTGCGGTGTTCGTGCCGCTCAATACGGCTTATACGACTGCTGAAATAAGCTATTTTATCGGCGATGCCGAGCCGCGCCTGCTGGTTTGCGATCCCTCGCGTCGTGAGGCACTGTCGATGGCGGCCCGACAGGCGGGCGTGGCCCATGTTGAAACGCTGGGTGCGGATGGTCTGGGCAGTCTGGCCAAGATGGCCGATGTGGCCTCGCCCGATCATACACCTGTTGTGCGCGCAGCCGATGATATTGCCGCCATCCTCTATACATCTGGGACGACGGGACGGTCGAAAGGCGCGATGCTCAGCCATGACAATCTGGCCTCCAACGCGCTGACGCTGAAAGACTATTGGCGGTTTACGCCTCGGGACGTTTTGCTGCATGCGTTGCCGATCTATCATACGCATGGCCTGTTTGTGGCGATCAACACCATTTTGGTGTCGGGCGCTTCAATGATCTTTTTGCCGAAATTCGACCCTGACCAAATTCTGCGCCTGATGCCGGAGGCGACCTGTATGATGGGTGTGCCGACGTTCTACACGCGCCTCTTGCAGCATCAGGGGCTGACAAAGGACGCGACCAAGCATATGCGCTTGTTCGTCTCTGGTTCGGCACCCTTGCTGGCCGAAACGCATCGTGAATGGTCGGCCCGCACCGGCCATGCGATCCTCGAACGCTATGGCATGACCGAAACCAATATGAACACGTCGAACCCTTATGAGGGGGACCGGGTGGCAGGTACGGTTGGCTTTCCACTGCCGGGCATTGCTGTGCGGGTCGTTGATCCTGACACCGGCAAGCATTTTGGCGTTGACGAGATCGGAATGCTTGAAGTCAAAGGCCCCAACGTCTTCAAAGGCTATTGGCGGATGCCTGAGAAAACAGCTGCCGAATTCCGCGCAGACGGTTTCTTCATTACGGGAGATCTCGGCAAGATTGATCCGCACGGCTATGTCCACATCGTCGGGCGCGGCAAGGATCTGATCATTTCAGGCGGATTCAATGTCTATCCGAAAGAGGTGGAAACCGAAATTGATGCCATGGATGGTGTCGTCGAAAGTGCTGTGATCGGTGTGCCTCATCCAGATTTCGGGGAAGGCGTGGTGGCGGTGGTGGTTATCACAAAAACCGCCAAGCTCGACGACAAGCAGATTATCGCGCATCTGGCCGATCGTCTGGCCAAATTCAAACAGCCCAAATATGTCTTTATCGTCGACGATCTGCCGCGCAATACCATGGGCAAGGTCCAAAAAAACCTGTTGCGTGACCAGCACAAGGATATTTTCAAGGCCTGACAGGGTGCTCGTGAGACGGGCTGCGAAAGGATAGAGGATGGAGCGGGGCAGTCTTGCCAAGACCAACGCGATTTTGACCGAGGCGCTGGCGGCCGTTCCTGATCCGGTGATCCTAATCGACCCGCGCCGTCTGGTGAGCTTTACCAATGCTGCGGCCCGCCATGTCTGGCCCATGCTGCAGAATGGCAGGCCGTTGTTTTTCACGTTACGGATGCCCGATCTGGTTGATGCCGTCGAGCGGGTGATGAGCCACGGCGTCGCGGTTGATCTGGAAATTCACGAGAAAACGCCGATCGAACGCGCTTTCCGCGTCAAAATCCAGCCCTTGCCGACAGGATATACCGCACCGGAGCGAGACCAGCCGGTCATGATGCTGATGCTGCATGATCTGACCTCCGAGCGGCGGCTGGAGCATATGCGGGTCGATTTTATCGCCAATGCCAGCCATGAATTGCGGACTCCGCTGGCGTCTTTGCTCGGCTTTATCGAAACCCTCCAGGGCCCGGCCAAGAATGACGTAACGGCACGCGAACGCTTTCTGGAGATCATGCGGTCCCAAGCCCGCCGGATGACGCGATTGATCGACGATCTGTTGTCGCTGTCACGCGTGGAGTTGAACGCGCATCGTCTGCCTGTCGATCCGGTTGATCTGGCCCCTTTGGTTGAACATATGGCTGAAAGCCTGATGACTTTGGCCAAAGAGCGCGGCGTCGTGCTCAATCTGTTTCACACCGACCGATCCTTCTGGGTGGCGGGCGATGTCGATGAATTGTCGCGGGTGATTGAAAATCTGATTGAAAACGCCATCAAATATGGCCAATCAGGCGGCAGGGTTGATGTCAGCCTATTTCTGACTGACCAGCCATCTGGCGCGCAGGATGTCTGTCTGGAGGTGCGTGATTATGGCGCAGGAATTCCGGCAGAGCATTTGCCACGGCTGACCGAGCGTTTTTATCGGGTTGATGTGTCGCAAAGCCGTGAAAAGGGTGGCACGGGTCTTGGACTTGCATTGGTCAAGCATATTGTCAGCCACCATCGCGGCCGTTTGCAGATTGACAGCC
Source organism: Hyphomicrobiales bacterium (assembly GCA_947455995.1). Taxonomy (GTDB): domain Bacteria; phylum Pseudomonadota; class Alphaproteobacteria; order Rhizobiales; family Beijerinckiaceae; genus CAIYZJ01. Next base: position 14,689 of record CANGQA010000072.1, read on the forward strand.
AGACCGGACAGGGCGCGGTTTTCCGGGTGCTGCTCCCGCAAAAAACCACGGCGAAGTGAACCGGGATCTCGCGTGGATGGATTGCTGGCAGCTCCATTATGACAATGCTGTCATTTTAGTGTCATATTAGGGGTCTAACTCTGTCATCACTGCCACCCTGTCACAAGTGGCTGCGAGTGAAACAGGAGCTATCCCGTGAAATTGTTCTTTGTGAAACTGCCCTCTATCGTAGCCGCTTTCGGCTTGATGTTAGGCTTGGTGGCTCCTGCCGCCCATGCCGCAGATATTTCGGGCGCAGGCTCGACTTTCGCCTTCCCTATCTTTTCCAAGTGGGCAGATCTCTACAAGAAAGAGACGGGTAATGGCCTGAACTACCAGTCGATCGGTTCGGGTGCGGGTATTAAACAGATCCAGGCTAAAACCGTGACCTTTGGCGCAACCGATGCGCCGATGACTTCTGAAGAACTTAAAAAAGCGGGCCTTGTTCAGTGGCCGATTGTGATGGGTGGCATTGTTCCTGTCGTTAATCTCGAAGGCATCAAGCCCGGTGAACTGGTGCTGGACGGGCCGACACTGGCTCAGATTTTCCTTGGCAGAATCAAGAAATGGGATGATGCGGCGATTAAAAAGCTCAATCCCGCTCTAACCCTGCCTTCGACAGCGATCACGGTTGTGCGTCGCTCGGATGGTTCGGGCACCACGTTCAATTTCACCGATTATCTGTCCAAAGTCAGCGCGAACTGGAAAGTCGATGTCGGAGCTGGGGCATCGGTGGAATGGCCCGTCGGCGTGGGTGCCAAGGGCAATGATGGTGTGGCAGGCAATGTCGGCCAGACCAAAAATGCCATCGGTTATGTCGAATATGCCTATGCCAAGCAAAACAAGATGATTTACATCAACCTTGTCAACAAAGCGGGCAAAACGGTCTCCCCCACCATTGCGGCCTTCCAATCGGCGGCTGCCAATGCCGATTGGGCCAATTCTCCAGGCTATTATCAAATCCTGACTGAACAGGCAGGCGAGCAATCTTGGCCTATCACCGCAGCAACCTTTATTTTGATGCATGCGACGCCAAAAGATGATGCGGCTTCGGCTGAAGCGGTCAAATTCTTCCAGTGGGCATTCAAATCGGGTGACAAGACCGCCGAGGAGCTGGATTATATCCCGATGCCGCCTTCTGTTGTCGCGCTGATCGAAAAAACGTGGGCAACCGAGCTGAAATTGAAATAAGCCGCAGTTTTCCACATCGCATGACTTGGCTATTGCAGGGAGAGGATTTACCTCTTCCTGATTGGCATCAAACAGAGCAGTGAACAACATGGCCTCCAGCGAGATTGCAAAAACGGCAACACTTGCGGCAACACCGTTAGACAAAAACGGGAGCATGGCGCGCGCGCATGTTTTGCGCTCGATGCGATGGGGAGATGTACTGTTTGAGAGTCTGACCCGAACCGCCGCTCTCTCCGTTTTGCTTTTGCTGGGCGGCATCATCATCTCGCTCTTTATCGGGGCATGGCCTGCGATCAAAACCTACGGCTTCGATTTTCTGACCACCCAACGCTGGGCGCCTTCGCTGAAGCCGCAGCCGATCCTCGGGGCTTTGGGCCCGATTTATGGCACGCTCGTCTCCTCGCTTTTGGCGATGCTGATTGCGGTGCC
>CANGQA010000073.1 GCA_947455995.1 Hyphomicrobiales bacterium
GATCTCGACATCAAGCCCGGCTTCCTTGAAATAACCTTTACGCTCGGCAATGGTGAGGGGCAGATAATAGAGCAAAGCCTTGCCGCCTACGCCGATCGTCAATTTGGGTTTCTCGATCGTGGATTTATCGAGTGTCTGTGCATCAACACTTGTCACCGGCCCTGAAACAGCCAGCAACAGGCCCGCTGCAAATATCCATCCTTTATTAAACATGCCCATCTGATATCTCCCCGTTGCTTTATAATTTTAAACGTTGCGTCCCGCTGCATCGGGCCGCCAGACCAGCAAGCGGTGTTCGATGGCTGTCACAATCGCGTCGACCACCAGGACGAAGGCCGCCAGGATCACCATGCCTGCAAAAACACCCGTTGTGTCGAAAACGCCCTCGGCCTCATGGATCATATAGCCAAGACCCGCCGCAGAGCCGAGATATTCACCCACCACCGCCCCCACAAGCGCAAAACCGACCGATGTATGCAGCGATGAGAACATCCATGACAAAGCTGACGGCCAATAGACATGGCGGAACAACTGCTGTTCGGTCATGCCGAGCATGCGGGCATTCGACAGCACGGCCTGACTGACCTCTTTGACACCCTGATAGACGTTAAAGAAAACGATAAAAAACACCAGCGTGACGCCGAGAGCCACTTTCGACCAGATGCCCAGACCCAGCCATAGCATGAAGATCGGCGCCAGCACCACGCGCGGCAGAGCATTGGCCATTTTGACATAGGGGTCAAACACCGCATTAATCAGTGGCCTGCGGGCGAACCAGAAGCCTATCAGCACCCCGCCCCCTGCTCCGATCACGAAAGCCAGCAAGGTTTCCGTCAAGGTGATCCCCAAATGCTTCCAGATCAGCGTTCCCGAAAACAATTTCACAATCCGCGCGGCAACATCCCACGGGGTCGAGAAGAAAAATTTGGGAAGAAAATACACCCCTAAAATCGGTACCGAAGACCCGATATGCCAAATACCGAGGGCGACAACAGCCACAAGAATTTGCAAAAGCAGCAAAGTGCGTTTTGACACGCTCATGGGCTCACCCCCTGATAGGCTTTCATGACCTCACCGCGCAACTGGTCCCAGATCGCCTTGTGGATGGCATGGAAGCCCGCATCAAGTCGCACATCCATTGCATCACGCGGGCGGGCCAGATCAATCCGATAATCGCCGATAATCGTCGCCTTTGGACCAGACGACATGATGACCACACGATCGGACAACGCAATCGCCTCCTCCAGATCATGGGTTACAAACAGCACCGCCTTGCGCTCCTGCGCCCACAGCGAAAGCAACAGATTACCCATGATCTGCCGCGTCTGGGCATCAAGCGGCCCGAACGGTTCGTCCATCAACAAAATATCGGGATTGCGGATCAGCACCTGCGCCAGACCGACACGCTTGCGCTGCCCGCCAGAGAGTTGATGCGGATAGCGCAACCCGAACCCCTGCAGCCCGACCTGTGCCAGCCAATGTTCTGCCCTGTCACGGGCGATGGCAGGATCAACACCTGCCACTTCCAATCCGATGGCAACATTCTCCAAAGCGGTTTTCCAAGGCATCAGGGCATCCTGCTGGAAAAGATAGCCCGCTCGCGCATTCAAGCCCGACAGCAAGTCTCCATAGATCGACACACCACCATTGGCAGGTTGCAATAAGCCCGCGGCGGCATTGAGCAGGGTCGATTTGCCACAGCCCGTCGGGCCGACAATCGATACAAATTCACCTTCTTTGACAGCCAGCGTGGCCTGACTGACCGCATGGTAGTCCCCCGCACGCGCTGGGCCGCCATCACGCACACCGCCCCCCGCATAGGCCTGGGCGCGGTAGATGATGTCGATCTGTTCAAGCGAGATGGCGATGTCGGGCGGCATGATCACTGTCAAAGGTCAAAACGGATTTCATTTTTATAAGAGAACAACTGCCGAAATCATATCCCTTAAAATTATCTTGGCAAAACACACAAAAAAGGCCCCGCTTGTGCGAGGCCTCTTCTTGTTTTCAGCTCCTGCAACATGCAGTACGCCATTGATTTCAGGACGCCATTAGTTCTTGGATTTGTCGACCAATGCCTTTTCCTTGATCCAAGGCATCATATCGCGCAGGCGTGCGCCCACTTCTTCAATCTGATGGGTAGCGTGACGGGCGCGGGTCGCCTTGAACGAGGTCTGGCTGACCTTGTTTTCCAGCATCCAGTCACGGGTGAACTTGCCGCTCTGGATGTCAAACAACACGCGCTTCATTTCTGCCTTGGTTTCAGAAGTGATGATGCGTGGGCCGGTGACATATTCGCCGTATTCGGCGGTGTTCGAGATCGAATAGTTCATATTCGCAATGCCGCCTTCGAAAATCAGATCGACGATCAGCTTCACTTCATGCAAGCACTCGAAATAGGCCATTTCAGGGGCATAGCCGGCTTCTACGAGCGTTTCGAAGCCCGCACGGATCAATTCAACCAGACCGCCGCACAGGACGACCTGTTCACCGAACAAATCGGTTTCGCACTCTTCCTTGAAGCTGGTTTCGATCACGCCAGCCCGGCCGCCACCATTGGCTGATGCATAGCTCAGGCCGATATCATGGGCATTGCCGCTGGCATCCTGATGGATAGCAAGCAAAGACGGCACGCCGCCGCCACGCTGATATTCGGAACGCACAGTGTGGCCGGGGCCCTTTGGTGCAACCATCAGCACGTCCAGATCGGCACGTGGTTCGATCAGATTGAAATGCACATTCAGACCATGGGCGAACATCAAAGCAGCGCCCTTCTTCATGTTGGCAGCGAGATGATCATTGTAGATTTCGGCCTGCAATTCGTCAGGGGTCAACATCATGACCACATCGGCCCATTTGGCGCAGGAGGCGACATCCATCACCTTCAGGCCTTCGGCTTCTGCCTTCTTGGCAGTGGCCGAACCGGCACGCAGACCGATGGCGATTTCTTTCACGCCAGAGTCACGCAGGTTCAGGGCATGGGCATGGCCTTGCGAACCATAGCCGATGATGGCCACTTTTTTATTCTTGATCAGGTTGATGTCTGCATCGCGGTCGTAATAAACGCGCATGGTTCACTCTCCTTGGACTGTCTTTTATAAATAGGTGCTTGAGCGATTAAGCGGCACGCGCCTGATAATCAAGCCCTAAAGCGCATTTGTATCCATAAACAGCATCATATTGCATCAAGCAGCAGCGGCAGAGTCGAAATCAGCAGCAGCACAGCCATGCTGATATTGAAAAGGCGCAACCTTAACGGATCTTCGAGAAAGCTGCGCAAACCGACCCCAAAACCGACCCAGATGGCAATGCAAGGCAGGTTAATGACCCCGAACAGCCCACTGACCACCAGAACACTGGCCACCATCGCCTCCGGCACGGTGTAAACCGCCATGGCCGTAACGGCCATAACCCAAGCCTTAGGGTTGATCCATTGGAACAAAGCTGCCTCAATAAAGCGCATCGGCCTTGCACCAGCCTGAGAGCCGCCCAGACTGCCGCTGCGAGCCAGTGACCATGCCAGCCACAGCAAATAGCCGCCTGAGGTGACTTTCAAAACCGTATGCAGCAAAGGGACCGCCAGCATAGCCGCACCAAGCCCCATGCCGACAATCACCAGCATCAGCGTGAAACCCAGACACACCCCCATCATATGCGGCATGGTCAAACGCATCCCGAAATTGACGCCGGAAGCCAGCAGCATCATATTATTCGGCCCCGGGGTGATCGAAGACACGATGGCAAAGCCGACAAGAGCCATAAGCAGATCGGGGTTGATCATCATGTTGTTTCTTTTTGCGGCTAACCGGCAGGGATTAAAGGCAGGGGCTCAACATAGTGCAAGCGGCAGTGCCATGATTGAACGCACGTCCCTCGCAATAAAAGAGGGCGCCTGATCGGTCAGGATCAAAGCCGATTCTGATCCGTGCGCTTCAATTCCCACAGCACCCGATCAGAAGCTATCGGCGCCCCGGCTCATGGCTGCAACGCCGGTGCGCGAGACCTCGACCAGACCAATTTCAGCCAGAATAGCCAAGAAGCGATCGACTTCTTCGGATGTGCCGGTCAGCTCGAAGATGAACGAGGTCAGGGTCGCATCAAGGGTTTTGGCGCCAAAAGCACTGGCCAGACGCAACGCCTCCACGCGGCTTTCGCCTTTGCCGACGACTTTGACCAAAGCCACTTCACGCTCGACCGATTCCCCGTGACTGGTCAGGTCGATCACCCGATGCACCGGCACCAGCCTTTCGAGCTGATGGATGATCTGCTCAATGACCTGTGCCGAACCGGTGGTCACAACTGTGATGCGCGAGACGTGCTTTTGGTGCTCGGTCTCCGATACGGTCAAGCTTTCGATATTATATCCACGCCCGGAAAAGAGCCCCGCAATACGGGCTAGAACGCCTGGTTCATTGTCGACCAGCACCGACAGGGTATGGCGGCGGACAGCCTGATGCTTGGGTGGATCAGAATAATGCGATTTCATGGCTTTTTCTTTCATACAGCGGAAACAAATACAGAATTTTTCAGGAATGAACCATCACGACGGCATCGGGAACGCGCCGATCACCGGCTCGTCCGCCTCGTCATGGGCGACGACCCAGCTTTCGGCCAGCGCCTCCTTGTGCCATTGGCGAAAGGCGGGCGTGCCCAGCACCGCATCCATATAGGTGCGGATTTGTGCATCCACCGGGATGGAAAAGGTGTTGAACCGCGTGACAACAGGGGCGAACATTGCATCAGCCGCCGTAAAACTGCCGAACAGAAACGGTCCCTGCCCCGAAGGCTTGCCAAACCCGTCAAGCGCCCGCGTCCACAGCGCGACTATGCGCGCAACATCCTTGGCTACCGCCTCGCCGCGGTCCTTATAGGGGTGCTGCTTGCGCACATTCATCGGGCAGGCCTGACGAAGCCCGCGAAAACCGGCATGCATCTCGCCCGACATGGAACGGGCCAAAGCACGCGCCTTTCGATCCTTGGGCCAGATGGCCTTCTGAGGAAAACATTCGGCCAATTCATCCATGATCGCCAGCGATTCCCAAACCACCACATCGCCATCCACCAGAATAGGGACGGTCGCACCGGCGCCATAGGCATCAACGCGCGGACGGAACTCCGGTGTATCAAGCGGGATCAGGTCTTCGGTAAATGGAATATCGAGGACTTTCATCAAAATCCACGGACGCAATGACCATGAGGAGTAGGCTTTATTGGCAATGACAAGTTTCATGATGCAATCACCTTTGAGACGGGGTCAGGTTCAAAGCAAACGCAACTGCGGCCTGTGCATGCAGCTTGGCCGTATCGAAACTCGGGCAATCCATATCGGCGGGCGACAATAATAGCCCGATTTCCGTGCAGGCGAACACAACACTATCGGCACCTGCCTGCCGTCCCTTGCGCACGGCTTCAAGGTAGACTGCCTTTGATTGTGGCGAGATGACCCCGCGCACCAGCTCGTCAAAGATGATCCGGTTGATCTCCTGCCGGTCTTGCGCATCGGGGACCAAGGCCTGCATGCCGAACCCTTCACGCAAACGATCGAGATAAAACGGCTCCTCCATCACAGATCGGGTGGCAAGCAACAAAGGGGATTTGACGCCAGCGGCCTGCAAAGCTTCCCCCAGCGCATCAGCAATGTGGATCACTTCAACGCCGCAAGCGGATTGCACCGCAGGAGCAACGCGATGCATCAAATTGGAGCAAATCAGCAGGCAATCAGCCCCCGAAGCTTCCAGATTACGCCCTGCATCAGCAAGTCTTTGCCCCGCCTCAGGCCATCCAGCCTCTGTCTGCAATGCCGCTATTTCGGCAAAATCGAAAGAATGCAGCAGCAATTTGGCCGAATGCAGACCGCCGAGAACCTCACGCACCCCACGGTTGATTTCCGTGTAGTAGGTCGCAGTCGATTCCCAACTCAACCCGCCGATGAGACCGATTATCTTCATTGCTGATCACCTGCTTGCCAATTAAACGAGGGCTTTACCCTTGCTGTCGATGACTGTCCCGATATCCTGTGCGGCATCGGCCAAAATCATCTCGTTATGGGCCTTGCCCGACGGTATCATCGGGAAACAATTTTCCTTTTTGTCGACCAGACAATCGAACAGCACCGGCAGCGGGCTATCAATCATTTCCATGATGGCGTCGTCGAGCTTCGCCGGATCGGAGCAGCGGATACCCTTCGCACCATAGGCTTCGGCCAGTTTGACGAAATCGGGCAACGATTCCGAATAGCTTTCTGAATAGCGCGAACCGTGGAGCAATTCCTGCCACTGGCGTACCATGCCCATATATTCGTTGTTCAGGATAAAAATCTTGACCGGCAGGCGATATTGCATGGCCGTCGAGAGCTCCTGGATGTTCATCTGGATCGAGGCTTCACCGGCAATATCGATCACCAGCGCATCCGGATGGGCCATCTGAACGCCGATAGCAGCAGGAAAGCCATAGCCCATCGTGCCAAGTCCACCCGAGGTCAGCCAGCGATTAGGCTCCTCGAAGCGGAAATACTGCGCGGCCCACATCTGGTGCTGCCCGACTTCCGTGGTCACATAGACATTGCGGCCCTTGGTCAGCTCGTACAGACGCTCGATCGCATATTGCGGTTTAATGGTCTCCTTGTTCTGGTGATAGGCCAGACACTGGCGGTGGCGCCATTCACCGATCTTGTCCCACCAATGCCCAAGCGCCTTGCGGTCAACGGTCGGGTTGGTCTTTTTCCAAGCCGTCAACATATCAGCCAGAACCGAGCGGCAATCGCCGATGATGCCGATGTCGGCCTTGACGTTTTTATTGATCGAGGAAGGATCAATATCGACGTGAATCTTTTTGGAATGGGGTGAAAAGGCATCGAGCCGTCCGGTGATACGGTCATCGAAGCGGGCACCAATGCAGATCATCACATCGCAGTCATGCATCGCCAGATTGGCCTCATAGGTGCCGTGCATCCCCAACATGCCGAGCCATTGTTTGTCGGCAGCCGGATAGGCCCCAAGCCCCATCAGGGTCGAGGTGATCGGATAGCCTGTCAACTGGACAAGTTCGCGCAGCAGACTGGAGGCTTCCGGTCCCGCATTGATCACGCCGCCACCCGTATAGAACACCGGACGCTTGGCCTTGCCCATCAATTCGACAGCAGCCGCGATCTTGTCCTGATCGCCATTGACACGCGGACGATAGGTCTTGTGCTGGTTATCCAGCGGACGGGCATATTTGCCTTTGGCGAACTGCACATCCTTGGGAATATCGATCACCACCGGACCAGGGCGGCCATTGGAGGCAACAAAAAAGGCCTCATGCAGAATACGCGGCAAATCCTCGATCGAACGGACCAGATAATTGTGTTTGGTGCAATGGCGGGTAATACCGACGGTGTCGCACTCCTGAAAGGCATCCGACCCAATCAGATGCGTAGGCACCTGACCGGTAATGCAGACCAAAGGAATGGAATCCATCATCGCATCGGTCAAACCTGTCACGGCATTGGTGGCCCCTGGCCCCGATGTGACCAAGACGCACCCAACCTTGCCGGACGAGCGGGCATAGCCTTCTGCCGCATGGACAGCAGCCTGCTCATGCCTCACCAGCACGTGATTGACCACCTCCTGTTGGAAAATGGCATCATAAATAGGAAGCACCGCACCGCCCGGATAGCCGAAAATCCGGTCGACCCCCTGATCTTGAAGGGCCTGGATCACCATTTCAGCGCCGGTCATTTCCTTGCTCATGTCTCGCTCCGTTGTCTTAACCGAATTGTCCTGATCGTCTGGGATAAAGCCTTGGCTTGGTCGGTAGCACGATGGCCCAATAAAAAAGCCCCGCTCGGGGGGCTTCAGGGTCAGCGCCAGTCTCGGGTAGCCGGTCTATCGACCGTCCCGCTCCTGACGCCATCTTACTACAATATGCAACCGTGCCATTGCGTGAGTTTCCCTTAAATTCATCGTGATATGCTAATAGCGCTTTTGTCCGGCGTCAAGCACAAGATCATTGGCCTTTATGCGAGGGGGACACAGCCTGTTCAAGTCATGAACCTGTCTCTATCAGGCTCTCGATCCGCGAGCGCGCCTCCTCTGGTTTCATCCAGATGAAATCGGAGGCCTGATGGCGAAACCATGTGTGCTGGCGTTTGGCATAGCGACGGGTATCTGCCTTGCCTTTGTCGATCGCCTGATCCATCGGCATATCCCCGCGCAGAGCGCCAACCAATCCCGGCACGCCGTGGGCACGCATCACCGGCAAAGCCGGATCGAGCCCCAAACGAGCCAGCGCCTCGACCTCCTCCAGAGCACCCTGACGCAGCATCTGGTCAAAACGTTGATCGATCCGGGAACGCAGCACTTCGCGATCAGGCGCCAGAAAAACCGCCAATGCGCGGGCTGGATCAATGACCGCACCGTGACGTGGGCCTTGGAAAGAGCGGATCGAGCGGCCGGTAGCCTCGAACACTTCCATGGCACGGATCACCCGCTGTGGATCGGTCGGGTTCAAGCTCAAGGCTGTCTCGGGGTCACAGGCCAGCAATCGGGCATGCAGGGCTGCCACACCAATCTCGGCCTCCAACGCGCGGATTCTGGCACGCACCACGTCGGGTACGGCCGGAATATCGGAGAGACCTTCACTCAGGACCCGGAAATACATGCCTGTACCACCTGTCACGATCGGCAGCTGACCCTGTGCCAGAACCCGGCCGATCACGGCTGTCACATCGACAAGCCAATGGGCGACAGAATAGGGCTGATCGGCCCCGACATGCCCAAATAGCTCATGGGCGACCTCTGCTTCCTCCTCGACGCTGGGACGGGCTGTCAACACGCGCAAAGGCTGATAGACTTGCATGGAGTCCGCATTGATCACCACACCATTGAACTTTTTAGCCAGATGGATAGCGAGAGCGGACTTGCCGCTTGCCGTTGGTCCTGCGATGAGAAGGGCCTGCATGTGGCTCCGCATTATCCTGCCCCAAGCGGAATGAAAAAACACGAACTGAAAAAGAAGACCTGATCCATGTCCGTAACCCAAACCAAAGTCACTGTTGCCACACTTGTTGCCAATCCTCTGGCACCATGCCTCAGCGATGCCCTGATTAAGCAGGCGATGCAAGCCTTGCCTGTCCAGACAGACCAAAAAATTCTCGACACGGGCATTGCCACCGATCTGATCTTTGATTGCGGCGACAATACCGACTATGGCAAATGGGCTCAGGTTGTGCGCGAGGCGCTCGGGCAAACTCCCGTCGATGTGATCGTCCAGCCGCTCGAGAACCGGCGCAAGCAGCTGTTTCTGGCAGACATGGATTCAACCATGATCGGTCAGGAATGCATCGATGAATTGGCTGATTTTGTCGGACTGAAGGCCAAAGTCTCTGAAATTACTGAACGGGCCATGCGCGGCGAACTGGATTTCGAACCTGCCTTACGCGAGAGGGTGGCCCTGCTGGAGGGGCTTGACCTCGATGTGATTGATCAGATTTTGCAAAGCCGCATCACCTATACCCCCGGCGGGCGCGCACTGGTGATGACAATGAAATCCAATGGCGCCTATACGGCACTGGTATCGGGCGGGTTTACGCTGTTCACCGGACCGGTGTCACAGCATCTGGGATTTCATGAACACCGCTCCAACAGCCTCTCGGTCCATGCGGGCAAGCTGGCGGGAAGGGTCGAAGATCCTATTTTGGGCAAAGAGGCCAAACGCTCCAGCCTGATAGGCCTGCGTGATTCGCGTGGCCTGCATCCATCGCTGACCATGGCGGTCGGTGACGGGGCCAATGATCTGGCTATGCTGGGCGAAGCCGGATTGGGGGTGGCCTTTTACGCCAAACCTGCAGTTGCCGCTGCCGCCCATGCCAGGATCAATCACGCCGATCTGACTGCGCTGCTCTATGCCCAAGGCTACCGCAAGGCCGAATTTGTCGGCATCTAAACGCACCACGCCCAAATAAAAATCCCGGACCAAAGGCCCGGGATTACAGAATTTTAATCCGGCTAGTCGGCCGAAACGGTCAAATCCTAATCGGTCAAATCCTACTCGATAGACACCGCGACAAAACGGGTGTCACCCTGCGCGTTTGAAACCAGCAGCAGGACGGATTTTTTACCATCCTTTTTGAGGGTCTCGATCCGGCGGGCCAACGCATCAGGGGATGTCGCAGGCTCTTGCTGCACTTCAACAATGACATCACCGGCGACGATCCGCTTATCGGCAGCCACTGAATTGGGCTCAACCTTTGTCACGATCAAGCCTTTGACGCTGTCCTTGACCGTGAATTTCTTGCGCAATTCATCCGACAGCGGCTGCACCTCCATGCCCGCCACTTTGCGGCTCATGGCAGGAAGGTTCTTGTCAGATTTGCTTTCATCAATTTTGGCAGGCTTTTCAGCCTCCTGCAACCGTTCGAGCTTGGCGGTCTTGGTCAGTTCCTTGCCCTTGCGCATCACGACAATCTCAACCGTTTTGCCCACCGCTGTCTGGCCAACAAGACGGGGCAAATCCTTGGATTCTTTCACATCATGCCCGTCAAACCGCAAGATCACATCACCGGCCTCGATACCGGCGGGTTTGGCAGGACCTTTGGGATCGACATCGGCCACCAATGCCCCGCGCGCAGTGCCCAAACCGAGACTTTCTGCGATGGTCTCATCGACATTCTGGATACGAACCCCCAGCCAGCCGCGCCGCGTCTCGCCAAATTGGATCAACTGTTCAACCACGCCCTTGGCCATTGTAGAAGGCACGGAGAACCCTATCCCGATCGACCCGCCCGTCGGGGAGAGAATGGCCGTGTTGACGCCGATCACTTCGCCTTGCAGGTTGAACAACGGCCCACCCGAATTGCCTTTGTTGATAGCGGCATCTGTCTGGATATATTGGCCGTAGGAATTATCTGAAATATCCCTGTTGCGTGCCGAAACGATCCCTGTTGTCACAGTCCCGCCCAGACCGAACGGGTTGCCGATTGCCACAACCCAATCACCCAACCGAACCTTGTCGGAATCGCCGAATTTCACAGATTTCAGAGGCTTGTCGGATTTGACCCTCAACACTGCCAGATCAACCTTGGTATCACGCCCCACCAATTCAGCTTTCAGGCGCGTCCCGTCGGTCAGGATGACAGTGATTTCATTGGCATCGGCGATCACATGATTGTTGGTCACAACAATGCCCGATGAGTCGATGATAAAGCCAGAACCGAGAGAGCTGGACTTGCGCTGCGGACGTTGACCACCACCCTGGCCGCCACCTTGCTGTCCATTGGGACCATTCGGGCCGAAGAATTCCTCAAAGAAGTCCTGGAACGGAGATCCCGGCGGTAATTGCGGCAATTGCACCGAGCGTTGTTCGCTGACCGTGGTTGACGCCGAAATGTTGACCACAGCATCAAGAACCTGATCCACCACATCGGCCAGACTGTCCGGCCCGCGCGCTGCCGCTGAAACGGGCGAGGTTGCCACAGGGGACAATACCAATGAGGCGGCCAGAAAAGCCCCGATCACAGCACGGGAGAACCGCATAGGCGTAAAAAAAGGAAAAATCATAGGATAGGCTCCAATTATGAAAGTCGTTGGTGGCCCCCCGCCACGTCCGAACACCACGCACATCATCTCACAATTGGGGCAGAAGAACGGCAGCCATCCGGCATGAATGGTGCCAGACCCCAATTAATACGCGTGACGAATGTAAAACACGATTCCAAGACCAATGCATGCGGCGATCAGCCCTACCGCGCGCATCCGGCCTTCGGTTGATTCCAGAACATCCTCGATACGGGCCCTTACGAAACCGGGAAATGCGGCAAATAAAAGCCCCTCGATAAACAGGACAAGCCCAATAGCCGAGAAGAAATCATCCATTCAAAATCCCCCCTCATCATCCGATTATGGTTTGGCGGCTGGCGCGGGATTGGTATTCGAGCGAGCGAAAGGATCGCGCAAATAACGGAAAAACTCTTGATCGGGATTGAGGATCATCCGCGTTTCACCCGGGCGCAAGGCAATCTCATAAGCCTGCATGGAGCGATAGAAGCGGAAGAAATCGGGATCACGTGTAAAGGCTTCAGCCAGAATACGGTTTTTCTCGGCATCGCCCTGACCGCGCGACTCCTCGGATTTCCGCATGGCATCTGCGCGCAGCACCGTCACATCACGATCAGCCCGCGCGCGGATGGTTTGGGAGACTTGCGATCCATTGGCCCGAATATCGGCCGCCTCACGCTGGCGTTCCGTCTGCATGCGCTGGAACACCGCTTGCGAATTGGGGGCAGGCAAATCAGCACGGCGCAACCGCACATCAATCACTTCCATGCCCAGACCCATTGCCTCGCGATTGGCATCCTCACGGATTTTGATCATCAATTTGGCACGATCGGTGCGGACAACCGCCATAAAACTGGCTTCCGCAAGCACGGTACGGACGGTCGAATTGACGATGGATGCGAGGCGCATATTCGCGCCAGTCACATTGTTGACGCTCTGGTAAAAGCGCAACGGATCGGTAATCCGGTAGCGGGTAAAGGCATCGATCACCAACCGCTTCTGGTCAGCGGCAATCACTTCCTGCTCCTGCAATTCCAAATCCTGAATGCGGTTATCGAAAAATACAACATTCTGTACAAATGGAATCCGCCAATACAGGCCCGGCTCCGAAATCGGAGCCCTGACGATTTTACCCAACTGGAAGACCAGAGCTGATTGTGTCTGATGCACCGTAAAAGCGGCAGAAAAAAGCAACAAACCGGCTATGCTGACCAGCACCAGCCATCCCATGCGCGATGTCGAGCTCATTTTGGCGCTCCCTGATTACGCTTCAATTCAGGCAAAGCCATATAGGGCACAACACCCTGTCCGGTATCGCGGTCGATAATAACCTTGTCGATATTGCCCATCACTTTTTCCATCGTTTCGAGATAGATCCGCTGGCGGGTCACATCCGGCGCCTTTTTGTACTCATCATATACCTGTGTGAAACGGCTGGCCTGCCCGTTGGCTTCGGCCACCACACGTTCGCGATAGGCCTCGGCCTCCTGGACGATCCGCGCTGCCTCGCCTCGCGCTTCAGGCACGACTCGGCTGGCATAGGTTTCGGCCTCGTTGCGCAAACGGTCCTGATCCTGACGCGCAGCCTGCACATCGCGGAAGGCTTCCAGCACCTGTCCGGGCGGATCGACCTTTTGCAACTGCACCAGCCGCACTTCCACACCGGCTTTGTAATTATTGAGAACATCCTGGATCAGATGTTTGACTTCCGCTTCGATTGCCGAACGGTCAGTGGTCAGAACCAGCTGGATATTGCGTCGTCCGATCACTTCGCGCATAGCGGCTTCCGCTACTGCACGCACCGAGCCTTGTGGATTGCGGATATTGAACGCGTAATCAGCTGCCTTGGCAGGATTGATCTGCCACTGCACGGCAAAATCGACATAGACGATGTTTTCGTCGCCCGTCAGCATCAAGCTGGAAGCATCTCCCCGCCCGTTGCGATTGTCACCAACACCGACGCCGACATCCGTCGTATTGACTGCCGTGACCCGCGGCTTGATAACCGAGCCAATAGGCGCGGGCCAGTTATAATTCAAACCCGGCTGGGTCGACCCTTCATAACGGCCGAACACCAGATTGAGGCCGATCTCGTCAGGATGGACAATATACAGCCCCGTTGCCATCCAGCCAACCACGGCCAAAGCCCCGATCAGCGAGGCACCACGGCCAGACATCGGGCCATCAGGCATCAAATTCCTGAGCTGGTCCTGCCCCTGTTGCAAAAGCTGGTCCAGACCTTGTGGTCCCTGGCCACCGCCAGAAGATCCACCGCCCCATGGTCCATTCCCTCCCGGACCTTGACCACCCGGACCAGAGCCTTTCGGTCCAGTTCCCTTCGGATCGGAAGGGCCGGAGCCTGATTTTTTCCCCCATGGCCCACCGCCATCACCTTGATTGCTCCACGGCATGAAGTCTTCCTTTTGTTGTCATGTCAAACAGCACCAGATGGCGTGTTTGTAAGTGCCTTACCCAATGAAGTGGGGTCTAATTTCTCATTCGTCAACGGCCTGTTGCATTTTCATGCCTCGACACGCTGGTAATCGACAAATGAATAGGGATATTGATCACGCGGGCCACTGGGAAAATCAACTTTCGAGATTATCTTGAAACTTCTTTTATCCCAAACAGGAAAAAATGCATCCCCATGCGGGAGAGCATGGACTTCGGTAATATGCAGCTGTTCGGCAAGCGGCAGGGTTTGCGCATAGACATCCGCCCCACCCACAACCGCAATGCCTGGAGCATGCATCCGCTGCGCCAGATCCTGGCACAGATTCAGCGCATCGGCGAGGCTGTGGGCCACATGCACGCCATCGGCGACAAACTGATGATCGCGGGTCAGCACCACGGTTTCGCGCCCCGGCAAAGCCTTGCCAATCGATTGGAAAGTCTTTCGACCCATCAACATCGGATGCCCCAGAGTCAGCTGACGGAACCGCATCAAATCCGACGACAATTGCCAGATCAATCGATTATCGTCGCCAATCACCCCGTTATCGGCAATCGCGGCCAGAATAAAGACGGGAACACTCATGCGTTGCTATCCAACCCGGGGTGGCCGGTATAAGGGCCGTGCCCCGCCAACCGCCATAATGACCGGTCAGACACGCGGCAGATGGTCCATTCATCCATCAATTCGGCGCCAAGTCCTTTATAAAAGGCGATAGAGGGCTCGTTCCAGTCCAGCACAGACCATTCGAGACGCGCGAGACCTTCGCTGATACAACGCTGTGCCAGTGTCTGCAAAAGGGCTTTACCGAAGCCCTTGCCGCGATGCTCAGGCTCAACAAACAAATCCTCGAGATAAATGCCGTGACGCCCCCTGAAGGTCGAGAAATTATAAAACCAAACCGCCAGCCCCACCACCTGCCCGTCTTGTTCGGCCACATCGCAAAAAAGCCGGGGATTCGAGCCAAACAAAGCCTCGGTAATCATCTCCTGCGATGCATCGACGGCATCAAGTAAATGTTCATAATCGGCAAGCGCAAGGATCAGAGCATAGATGCGGGGTGCATCGGCAAGCACGGCGGGGCGGATCATACCAGTGGCCATGCCCATGATTACACCGCAACCGGGGCGCGAATGAGCGGGTGCGGATCATAACCCTCGATGACCACATCATTGAATGTGAAATCGAACAGTGATGGCACATCCGGATTGAGCTTCAGTTGCGGCAAGGGCCTGATCTCCCGCGACAACTGCAATTCAGCCTGTTCGAGATGGTTCAGATACAGATGAGCATCCCCGAAGGAATGCACGAAATCCCCGACACCCAGTCCGCTGGTCTGGGCCAGCATATGGGTCAGCAAGGCATAGCTCGCAATGTTGAATGGCACTCCGAGAAAAATATCGGCTGACCGTTGATAGAGCTGGCACGAAAGCTTGCCATCGGCCACATAAAACTGGAACAGGCAATGACATGGGGCCAGAGCCATCTTGTCGAGATCGGCAGGATTCCATGCGCTGACAATCAGACGACGGGAGTCGGGATTGCGGGCAATCTCGTCGACCAGCCAGCGGATCTGATCAACGGTACCGCCATCCGGCCTGGCCCAGGACCGCCATTGTTTGCCATAGACCGGCCCTAGTTCCCCGGTCGCATCGGCCCATTCATCCCAGATCGAAACGCCATTGGCTTTGAGATAGGCAATATTGGTGTCGCCCGCCAAAAACCACAGCAATTCATGGATAATAGATTTCAGATGCAGTTTCTTGGTGGTGACAAGCGGAAATCCCTTGGCCAGATCAAACCGCATCTGGTGGCCGAACACCGACAAGGTGCCCGTACCGGTGCGGTCGGTCTTGCGTGTGCCCTCATTCAAGACGCGGCGCAAAAGATCATGATAGGCAAGCATGGTAATCCGATTCTCCCTCGATTAACCGCACAATACGCCAGTCTTTTTCGACAAGCAAAAGCCCGATGGCTGATTTATCCCGATCAGGCCTTTCACCGGACACAATCTATGCCTATATTGGGTCCGTCATCGCAAGATGACTATGGCGATAAACGGACATCGAAATAAACCATTCGGACCCGGGGGCGGTACCCGGCGCCTCCACCCGAACCCAGTGCGTCATTCAGATGACCCGCTTTGCTGGGCTCCGGCGGGGGCGAAACAGGATCGACGAGGGTGTAAAGGGTGCTCTTTTGCTCGGCATGGTTCCACCGTTACCGGACCTTTCTATAGTTGCCAATGACAACTATGCTCCGGTTGCTGTCGCCGCTTAAGCGGTGCTGGTGCC
>CANGQA010000074.1 GCA_947455995.1 Hyphomicrobiales bacterium
GTGGCCGATGTGGGCCCCAAAACCATGTTGAAAAGCCCGATTTTCTGGCTCCTCTTCGTCATGATGACCATGATGTCGACCGGTGGCTTGATGGTGATTTCGCAATTTGCGCCTTTCATGCGCGACTTCGGGGTGGCCGATGTGGTGATCTTCGGCATGGCTGCCTTGCCCTTTGCCCTGACATTCGACCGCATCACCAATGGACTGACGCGGCCTTTCTTCGGCTGGGTTTCCGATAATATCGGGCGCGAAAACACCATGTTCATTGCATTTGCGCTGGAAGCGGTTGCGGTGTTTCTGATGCTGTCAGTGCGCGACAATGCCTTATTGTTTGCCCTGATGTCTGGTGTGGTCTTTTTTGGCTGGGGCGAAATCTTTTCGCTGTTTCCTTCCACGCTCACCGATACGTTCGGCGCCAGGAATGCCACCACCAATTACGGCTTCCTCTACATGGCCCAAGGCATCGGCTCAGTCTTGGGTGGGCCTGTTGCCGCTGCCATGCATGACGCGTCAGGCAGCTGGCATCCGGTGTTCTACACGATCATCATCATGGATGCCCTGACGGCACTACTGGCTTTATTCGCGCTCAAACCGATGCGTAAGGCCTATCTTTCGCGCCATTGAACATATCACGAGACATCCAACCTATGCCTCCGGTCATTAAAACCGGGGGCATTTGTGGCTGTCACTTCAAAGCCTCTTGCAGGTAGCTGCTGTCTTGATAGCGCGAGGTATCCGACAATGTCTTTTTCGGTTCAGCATACTCTGACCGCAATCGCATCACCGTTTTCAAGCCTTCCGCAGAGATGTTCAGATCTCGATAAATGCCTGTTTTAGCGTCGGTTAGCACCAGATAGGCTTTCTCGGCGGCGGGACGTTCCATGCCCTTCATGCGGCTCATGAAGATGGACAGCGCCTCGTCTTTATGGGCCGGATCGGCAAGCCAGTCGACGGACGCCTTGAAGCCGCGGATAAAGGCGATGATCGTCGTGCGGTTTTTTTCGGCATGGTCGCGCCTGGCTGCGCCGACAATGCCCTGATATGCCCCAAGCTCGTCGGTAATCCGGATCAGGCGTTTATAGCCTTTGCTTTCAGCGGCCAGATCCAGCGGAGAATTCAACAGTGTTGCATCCTGTTCGCCCTTGAGCAGAGCTTCGAGCCGCTGCGCCCCGCCGCCGACTTTGACCCAATTCACATCGGCATCAGTCATCCCGTTTCTTTTGAGCATTTCGCGCTGCGTGAACGCAAAACCGGTGGTCATCGCATCGACAGAAAAGGTTTTGCCCTTGAGTTCCTTGATCGAGCCTATGTCGGATTTGGCCATCACGCTGAGCATGCCATTATCGACACCGAACAGTGCAATGAATCCAGCATTTGCCGGCACATCCGGCGCTTCACCCTGTCCCTCATCATAGGCAATGATATTGTCGATTGCGGTCAAAGCGAGGTCATATTTTCCGGAATAAAGATTTTTTGCCATTTCGACCGAATTAGGCGTTATATCCAGCACAGGTTCAATACCATGGGCCTTGAACAAGCCTTTCTCCTGCCCTATCCAGAATGGCCAGTTCGATGCTCCGGCAAAGGCCACCACTTTGAAATCAGCGGCACAAACATGCGACGTGGCAAGCACCATTGCAACAATCAACGATACGCGCGCATAGAGTAATCCCACCATTTCATATCCTCCGGATCAGTTGCAGCATAATAGTTGCCTGATTTAAAGCGTCATCAATTGCTTGGTGTATTGGCAAGATCCGGCACTGTGACATCCTGCCATTTGGCGACAGGCGTTTTAAGACCTCCGGTGCGACTCATAAAATCGGCAAGCGTTTTGACCCCGTGCAGGGCCACGCCGAAATCATCGGGCATGGTTTTCAGCATTGCTTCGATCTTCGCTTCGTCAAAAAATTTGGAAGGTTCGGTTTTGAGATAAATCGCTGCTGCTCTGGCGGGATCCTTTCGGATGACCTCACCTGCTTCCTCCAGAGCCTTGATCAGCACTCCGGCCATTTTTGGATTGGCCTCCAGCCATTTCTTCGTGGCACCTGCCGCCAGAAAGGTCGAGCGGCCATCAAAGGCTTCCTCGGAGGTTGTCACCACCTTTGCCTTGCCGCTCGACAAAACAAGCTGGGTAAAGGGCGGAGTAGAAAAATATGCTTTGACTTCGGTGCCGCCCGTCAGCATGGCATTGACGGCTTCGGGATGCGGCAATGCAACGACCTGTGATTTCAACCGGTCATGATTGCCTTTGCCAAAACGTTTTTCAGCAATCATCTGCAATGCATACATTTGCGGGGAGACAATCGCAGGCATGGCGATCTTGTCGGATGGTGCCAGATCCTCAATTGATTTGACATCGAGCCGGTTGGAGACAAGTACCAGTGGTGATGAATTGACACCTGCAATCCCAAACACCTGCAAGTGTGTATTGCGCGCCTTGTCCCAAGCAATCAGCATGGCGGGTACGCCATAGACGCCGACATCGACGGAACCCGACAGAACCGCATCCTGCATCGCGGCCGATCCCGAAAACCGCTGGAATGTGGCTTTGGTTTCGATACCAGCCGCTTTGGCATGTTTTTCAACCAGTTTCATCTCGTCGGCGATGAACATCGGTAAAAAGCCGATTCCGAACCCGATTCCGATTCTGGTTTCGGTTTGGGCGCTTGCGCCTTGCGGGATGGCAAGCAGGGCAGCCGCAAGGCCTATAACAGCAGCAAGATGACGCATCATGATGGAATTCCCCCTGTGCAGATGGCTTTTGGGCTCTTGGATTGTTTGGCTTTATTTTGGCGGCTCCAGCGGCATGGCGAGCACAACCAGAACCGGCTTGTTGGAGTTGTTTTTCAAGGCGCGCGCCTCGCCAGGTGCTATGCGGCAGGAATCATAGGCGTGCAGCACCGCCTCCCCCTCCGGAGTTTCGATGGTCAGTTCGCCTTCGACAACAAAATAGATTTTCTCGATAGGCGAGGCATCGCTGTCGGTGCGGCCACCCGGCAGAATTTGCGACATGCCAAGCCATAATTGCTCGGATGGTCCGGCTTCGCGGCCCTGCAGGCGCAGACAGCGCATATCGTAATGGGCGGGCGGGAAATAGGCCGGAGCCTGATCAAAGCGCGTGACATGCATGGCCTGTCCTCTCAACGGTTCGGATCAAAAACGATGCGGTCACGCGCCGAACCCATCACAGCCGCATAGGCTTTGCCGGCATCTTTAAGCGCATAAATGGCATGGGGTTTTATGGCAAAGGGTTTGAGCTTGCCTGCCGCAAAGCCCGGCACCAGCGCACGCAACACTTCACCCGTCGCAACCGAATTCAGCGCCAGCGTATCGATCCCCACATAGGTGTGGCGGCCACGATAGAATTCAAAAATATTGAATTGAACGATCTTGTCGATTGCGGCGATGAGAATCTGGCGGCCCAGAATGGCCAGCGATTTATGGGCATCTTCGAAATAGGGATCACCAACCGTATTGAAAACAATATCGGCACCCTTTCCGCCGGTCCTGTCGCGCAATTGCGTTGCGACATCACCGGCCGATTTGTCGATGATCTCGACCGGGGCCGATGAAAAGCCTGCATATGGCTCGCTCTTGCGCACGACGCCTACCACACGCGCACCCTGCCATGCGGCTATCTGGGCGGCGGCCTGCCCCACTTTGCCGTTTACCCCCATGATGAGCACGGTCTCGCCCGGTTTGGGCATGCCTGCGCGACGGAAGCCTTCGATGGCAGTCACAAACGGCACGCCGATGCCTGCCGCTTCATGGATCGTGATCGTATCGGGCTTGATGACCAGCGCGTTTTTTTCGACGACAAGATGGGTGGCATGGGTGCCGTCGCGGCGGATACCGAGATCACCCGACGAGCCAAACACTTCCTTGCCGACGAGATCGGCAGGACCGGCAACAACGAGGCCCGCATAATCACGGCCCGGTATGCGCGGAAACACCGCATAGGGCATCATGCCGATGGCGGCTTTCACGTCAGACGGGTTAACGGCAGCAGCGCACACTTCGATGATCACATCATCGGGCTTGGTGCGTTGCAAAACTTGCATCTCGATGGCGGGCATCAGCGAGGCGGCATCAACCGCCTTTTGATGCAGGCGCAGGCAAGTGGCTTCAACGCTGTCGGTCATACTGGTTTTCTCCTGTATCTTTTGTTCACGCCAGACCGAGCATGGCGCGGGCTTCTTGTGCCGATGCAATCTGGCCGCCGAGGTCTTCGACAATCCGCCGCGCCTTTGCGACCAAAACGGCATTGGATTCGGCCAGCACGCCTTTTGAGAGATAGACGCCATCCTCAAGGCCCACACGCACATGCCCGCCTGCCAGATAGGATTGAGCAACGCTGGTAAAGGCATGGCGGCCAATACCGATGGCAGTAAACCGGGCATCCTCAGGCAAGAGAGAGCGGGCATAGAGTACTGTTTCCGGCGAGGGCTGGAACCCGTAGGACACGCCCATCACAAAGGAGCACAGGATCGGTCCGGACAGCGAGCCGTCTTTGATCATATCCTGCATTAAGGCAATATCACCGGAATCGAACAATTCGATTTCCGGCATTACGCCCGCGCTTTTGATGATGGCGGCCATTTTGCGGACATTTTTGGGGGTGTTTATCACAACCTGACCGCCCGAATTCATGGTGTTGAGATCGAGCGTGCAAATATCCGGTTTCAAAGCGACGATATGCTCGACGCGCTGTTCTGGAGCCATCAGGGTTGTGCCGGGTCCAGCCACTTTCGGGTCTGCATCGGATGGCACGAAGCGCCCACCCGGACCGGTGGTAATGTTGAGAATCACATCCGTGTTGCGGTCACGGATGCGTTCCACCACCTCGCGATAATGGGCAAGTTCCATCGACGGTTTTCCCGTCTCGGGATCGCGCACATGCAGATGCACAATCGCCGCACCCATATCGGCTGCCTGCAAGGCGGAATCGGCAATATCTTTCGGAGTGATCGGCAGATAGGGGGTCTGTTCCGGCAAAGTGAGATTCCCGGTAATGGCGCAAGTGATGAAAACCTTCTCGAGCGGTATGCGCATCGTGATCCCCTTACAAAGCCCGGCCACCATCGACGGTAATCGTCGTGCCGGTTGAATAGGTCAGATGGGTGGCGCAAGCCAGCACGGCAGCGGCAACATCATCGGCGGTGGCAACACGCCTAAGCGGTGTCGTGGCGGCGGTTTTTGCGTTGAATTCCGCGCCGCGCCCCGGCACGAATCCGGTATCGACAACACCGGGGGAGACGTTCATCGCCCTGATTTCGGGGGCCAATGCGCGGGCAAGCGATTTGGTCATGGCCTCGACACCGGCTTTGGCAGCCCCATAGGCAATGTTGGAGCCGTTGCCATTGTTGGCGGCGATAGAGGAAATCGACACGATCAGGCCATCGCCCGAATTT
Source organism: Hyphomicrobiales bacterium (assembly GCA_947455995.1). Lineage (GTDB taxonomy): Bacteria > Pseudomonadota > Alphaproteobacteria > Rhizobiales > Beijerinckiaceae > CAIYZJ01. Next base: position 5,415 of record CANGQA010000074.1, read on the forward strand.
TTCAGCATCGGTGCGAATACGCGGACGGCTGCAAATTGCCCGCGCCAATTGATGCGGAAAATATCGTCAATGAGGTCATCATCAAGATCATCAAGATTGGCATGTGGGATCGGTTTAGTGAACCCTGCCGAATTGACTAGCACATGCAGCTTGTTACCGAAACGTGCCTGCATAGCCTCGCTGAGCACCGCCAGCGTTGCACTATCGCCGATATCCGCAGCAAAAGCGGCATGATTGGTGCCTGGCAGGCTGCTGATAAAAGCTCTGGCCTCTGAAGCCTTGTCTGCACCGGGACGGTGTGTAATAGCGACATGGGCGCCTTGTTCTGCAAACAGTTGCGCAACAGCTTTGCCAACACCTCCTGCGCCACCTAAAACAAGAACAATCCGGCCTGTTTGCGAAATAGGATAGGTCATAGCGTGACTTTCTTTGGTATTATGGAATGCTAGATTTTGAACAATGTGCTTGAAATTCCTTGCACAACCCACCGTTCTGCCTCTGCATAGGGGGCGCAAAACCTATATCGTTTATGATGATCATAATTGAATTTCAGGCCATGATTGTTGAACAGATTAAGGGGCTGACATTGTTAAGCTTCGAGTATTCACATTTTGACCCATTTTGCTATGGTCTACAATAGATTACTGGCTGGGCGATGATTGAACCGCCACTGACACTCTTTGAGAAACAGATAGGAAGTGGGTTTTCGGTATGCCGTTATAACGGCGCATATGCCGTTTCGCTGGTTCAAAAAATTCTCAATCCCTTTGATATGGTTTTTCTCGAATTTTCCATAATATTATCTTTCTTAGTCGGCATTTGAATGATTATGTGTCTCTAAACGCAACAAAACTATGGAATTGGCACTGTCAGGCAGGCCGTGAAACGGCGGGCGTGATGACGGATTTGATTGACATCAGCCAATTGCGTCCGGTTGAAATTGGCAGTCATCGAAAAGATACCAACCTGATCTTGAATACTGCATCCGGGGTTGGGGTATACCTGGAACAGGCTACAATGCAAAACACTTGCAACTTCATCATTGCGGTCGGTAAGGATAAAAAAATCACCGATATAGGCTTCCGCATCGGGGATGATGATCCGCTCGAAGCCGTATAACCGCGTGCCTGTGCGGGTATAATCGGGCTTTTTGGTATGGATGAAAAAGCCACCATCCATATAGCCTTCCCACACCATGCTTAAGAATGAACGGCTTCTCGAATAAATACCGATCGTGCGCTCTGGCGTGCGATTATAGCTGTGTGCACTGACCAGCAAGGAAAAATGCGTGTAGTCTTGCGGACGTGGCAGTTTCCCAGCCCTGCTATAGTCGTTTTGTCCATCTTTTTCGGGTTCTCCCGTCGCAATATCGATTAAAAAGCTGCCGCCATTTAGAGGTGGGTAGGTGCCATCCGGGCGGCCTGTCATGGGCTTGAAATTCAACGCCACTTTGTTGTAATAAGGCTCACTGTAATAAATTTTGGTCCAGTAAAATCCTAACTCGCGTTGTCCGTTTGCCAAAATTTTATTGTCTCGGTTATAAACAACAATATCTTCTGTTTTCATGTTACCGCCTCGCCGGTAAAAGGCACAATCTTCAGCGGTGACCTGCTCGATGGCTCCATCAGCCATACCAAGAGGCCGTTTGATCTCGGTTTGAGATGAAGTGGTTTTGGACTCCCTATCCTGTTCGCTTGCAAAAGAAGGTGCTAGGCTGGCACAAATGACTAATGCTGCAGTGCATGAAATTGTAATCATTTTAACGAATGCCAATATTCTTGTCATTTTCAATCAATCCATTCTGTAATAAATATGCCTAACCATATCCCAATAATGAGTTTTACTCAAAATAAAATCAAACAACCCGATTATTTCGATATTAATGCACGTGACTTGTCTTGGATTTGTCCATTACCGCACAAAGCCGGATTGGAGGCAATACCCCATGCCTTGCTCGACTGTATGCACTCCCCGCCCCGCCATAGAGCCTGTCCTCATCGGTTTCGCCTGAGACCAGTGTTTGTTTGGCATCGTTGCTGGCTGTAAAGCCCATCAGCAGGTCATTGCCGCCGACGGCCAATACAAAATTCTTAAGATTTCAATTTTACTAGTGGGTGGATTAAATCCCCTGCTTCGGTGCTGAAATGAAGATAAGTGAGACTAATTTATATGAGCCCGTCAAAGAATTCCTCAACGGATTGGGATTTGATGCAAAGGGCGAAATATGCGGTTGTGATGTTGTGGCACTGGATAAAGGTGAACCTGTCGCAGTTATCATTTGCGAACTCAAACTCAGCTTCACCTTGGAACTCATCCTTCAGGCTGTGGACCGCGCTACCGCTTGTGATGAAATCTGGTTGGCTGTTTATTCAAAGAAAACTGCACGAGCCAGAGAAAACGACCCCAGAGTTAAGAAACTGTGTCGATATCTTGGGTTTGGATTGCTGAAAGTTCATGCCACAAATCTGGTGGAAATCGTTGTTAAGCCTGAAATGTGGAAGCCCAGACGCGACAGTAAATTCAGGTCGCGTATTCTCAACGAATATAACAGAAGGCAGGGTGATCCCTCACAAGGTGGCAGTACCCGAAAACCCATAATGACGGCCTACAGACAGCAGGCCATATTATGTGCAGAGATGATTGAACAGGGTGAGACCAGGTTATCAGCTTTGAAACAAGTCATACCTGATGCGCCCAAAATCCTTCAAAGGAACGTATACGGCTGGTTTGGTAGGGCGGCACGAGGGCATTATGTCCTTACCGAATTGGGGAAAGAGGCCCTGCAAATCTGAAGTCATTCTAAACAACCAAGAACAACCTCGATCTTTTGAATACAGATATATCTTTTTATTTAAAAACAATAGTATCAATGTCAAAAATCATCAATCATGCGGTCAGGCCTCAACTGCCCATCAGTGTCCGGACTGTGCTGGCTGCCGGATTGGTTTGTGATCAAACAATCTGGAATTGAATTGTCTTGGAATTGTTTGTCTCGTTGCTTTCGCCGATATAATTGGTGGCATCGGCCGTGATGGTGACGGAATGGGTTCCCTTGGCGACCCCTGCCCCGATCGAGAACACATCGCTGAAGTTCTGCGATGTGTTGCCTGCCAGATTTTTGATAATATCGTAATTGACCGCATTGGTATTGCCGTCAAAATAGATCGCAGCATAGGAACTCGACCAGGGCTGCGATGTGCCGGTATTCGAAATGGTATAATTCAAAGTAAATTTGGTCCCGGCTTTAACGGCTGTCGGCATGCTGATCGCATTGACCACATAATCGGGCTTGCTCAGAACATTGAATGTAAAGGACGAGACATTGTTGGTCTCGCTGGTTTCGGCAACCTGGTTTCCGGCATCCGCGACCATATAGAGCGTGTGGCTGCCAACCGACAGTTTCGAGGTGTCGAGATAATCGATCACCGTCCCGCCTGAGGAGTTGGCGGCAATATTTCCGAAACTGTTATAGCCGCGATAATTGCTGGCGGTAGGCACAGAATCGACCTGATAGGCCGCCATCGAAGATCCGGCCGTTGCCGATCCGCTGTTTATGAGTGAATAATAGAAGCTCAGAACATCGCCTTGCACCACACTTGTGGGTGACACAGAGGTCAGACCGGCAATCACCAGATCGGCCTTGGTTGCCGTCGTGTTAACGGTAAAGCTTACGGACGCGGTATTGTTGGCCTCGTTGCTTTCGCTGACCTGGCCATTGGCATCGGTTGTCACGCTCAACACATGCTGTCCAGCACTCAAACCGGCGGTTGAGAGGCTCCCGATCGACAGGACAGATGCGCCCGCGCCGACTGTTCCCAAAGCGGTCGAGCTGATCAACCGGCCATCGAGCATGATATTGGTCACGCTGGATCCGGCTGCAACGCTGCCGATGTCCTGAATTGAATAGGAATAGCCGAGCGCAGTGCCTTGCGTGACTGTCGCCGAATTGGCGCTCAATCCGCTCACCGTCAAATCGGCAAGAGCGGGCGCAGTCACTGTAAAGGCCAGCGAGGTCGCATTATTGGCTTCGTTGCTCTCTATGACGAGGCCGGTCGTATCAGCGGTCACGGTCAGCACATGGCTACCCGCCGTCAAACCCGAGGTCGATATGATCACCGACGTGCTGAAACTGCCGCCTGCCACCAGTGCCGAAATCTGGGCGGTGGTTAAAGCCTTGCCGTCAAGGCTGACTCCGGCAGTGGTGGAGGCTGCCCCCGCCGTGCCGACATCTTTGACAGTATAGGAAAAGGACAGATTACCCCCCGCCACAACCGAGGATGTGGTCGAGGTCAGGCTGCTGACCACCAGATCGGGACTTGAAGGTGTGGGGGTCGGGGTCGGCGTCGAACCGGCGAGATTGAAACCCATCACATCCAGCGTGCGGATATCGAGCTGCGTCAACGCATTGGAATTCGAGCCTAGATAGGCATTGTTTGGATCATTGGCCGTCGCACTGGTTGACGCGAAATCACCGTAATCGGACGTGTTGTCATAATAGGCCAAAGCAGTCTTGCCGCCATCAAGCGAAAAATACTGCAAAGCAGACGAGCTTACTTTGCTGCCATCTGTCGCAAACACACCGGGGGCCGAAAATCGGGTCAAATCCAGCAAGGACGTATCGCCATTGGTGCCGCCCCAACCCGAATTGCGTCCCATCGCATGGGTGATTTCATGCAAAGCTGCGGCGATATAATCCGTGCTCGGCCAGTTGGTCGCAAATCCCACAGCACCATCAACCTGGCTGCTTGTCGCGTTGATAAGCCCGAGGGCCTTGGCTTGCGCGCCGGCAACATCAAACATTGCCGTGCCAAAGGGGCTGGTGGACGGCAGAGCGGCCAAAACGGATTTATCGTCGGCACTGGTGGCGGTATTGGTGAGGGCCTGTTTGACGGAGGCATAGCTTTGCCAGACCCCGCCCAGCGTTTCGCCGAGCGCCGAATTATTGGGAACCGTGTAGGGCGCAGCACCGCCGAACCCGCCGATTTCCCCCCAGCCAACGGCAATATTCACTGTAATCGGGGTGGTTACATATTGCTGGATCATCGCTGCCGCCGCCTGAATAGCGGTTTTGAAACTGGCCGGAGCATTGGCAACCGAAGCATCCCACAGCAAATTGATCACCAACCCCGCCGAGGCTGCCGTGGTCGCCGCCGCCGTGGTGCCGGTGGCATAGACAGCAGAGGCAAAAGTCGCCAGCGCCGCAAAAGCCCCGTCAGTCACAGTCGAGGAAGAACCACTGAGGCTGATGCCGCCGCTGTCGCTATTGGAATAAATGCTATCTTGTCCCAATGGGAGCAACTGCACTGCCCCCGATCCGGCAGAAAAAGAGGCCATCATATCGGCTGACAGATCGAAGCCGACCGGCGCAATCAGGTCCGCACCGGCTCCGGACTGATCCGAAAAGCCGGAAGACGAGGCTGTTGAAAAGCCGCCGCCATCGCCGAAAGTCTGGCCAAGGGTCAGCCCCGATTTGGAGGAGGACTCAAAAGATTGGGATGGTGCGGATGAGCTGTCAGCACCGTCCGAAGGGGGTGAGAAAACAGGCGCCTGATCGGTGTCGGGTTTTTTGGCAAACAAAGGGTTGTGAGCGGTTTCGCCTTTGAAAATTTTAAACATACAAGCCCCCGCTCAGGCAAAAGCACACAACACGACTACTGGATTTTGATACCGGGGTCTTTCGACTGATATCTATTTCGACGAGCTAAACAAAACATATACCAGATGACAGCAAATCAACTTTAACACTCACCCACAGCATAGGATACACCTCTATACAGTCAATCGAAATCTATCAACTGTATAAGTTGTCAAATCCCTATAAAGGCTGAACACATCCTAGCGTTCATGCCCGCTGGTTGAGATCACTTCTTTGAGCGGCGACATCACGAAATCGATGACCTTGCGCTTGCCCGTGACGATTTCCACGATTGCCGCCATGCCGGCCTGCAGGGGGATGGGCTGGCCATCGATCACAATATCGGTCCGGTCGAGCGTCACAGTGATCGGAAATACCAGTGTTTGGGAGGGCGAAAACCCCGATGTCTGCGGCTGGGTGCCCTGCGGACGGGTGGCGGCTGCTGCATCGGCCAGCCCACTGGCTTCGCGCGAGTCAATCGCCTCGCGCGATACTTTGGTCACGGTTCCGCCGATGGTGCCGAAACGGGTGAAGGGAAAGGCATCGATTTTGACCACAGCCCGCTGACCGATCCCGACAAAGCCAATATCGCTATTCAGAACCATGGCTTCGACCTCGATCGCGCCGGTATTGGGCACCACCGTCATCAGTGCCTGGCCGCTGGCGACCACCTGCCCCAATGTTGTCACAGCCAGTTGCTGGATCGTGCCCGATATCGGCGAACGCAGGGTCATGTGGCTGGCTTTGGTGTCGAGCTTGATCAGCTCGTGGAACAGATGGTCCTTCTTGCGTTCGGCCTCGTTGAGTTTCTGGGTCTGCTCGGACAGGAACTCGCTGCGGACCTGATCGAATTTGCGATCCAGCGACAAGATCGACGCTTCGGCTTCCGCCAACTGACCCTGATCTGTGGCAAGGCCGGTCAATTCGCGCAGATATTCCTGCAATGCGTCAATGACGCGGGCGCGGAAGCCCTGCTGGCTGTCCTCGATATATTGGCGGATATCGACGCGTTCTTTAAGGATTTTGATCAATTGCTCGCGGCTGGCGATGGTGGTTTTCAAACGGGCAATCTGGGCCGCTTTTTCCTTCTGCTGGGCTTTGAGCGATTCAAGCGTCGAATTGAGCTGGACGAAATCGGCCTGCATCACGCTGATTTCGCGCTGCTGGATTATCGCGCTGATCTCGGGAGAAATTGGCGGAAGTGTCAGTGGGCCTTGCTTTTGCGCGCTGACGATGCCGATCAGATGGCTGCGGCGCATAATTTCGGCCCGGGCGGCGGTATAATCGCCCAGCGTGGCATCGCGCTCGGCAAAGGCGGCGGTGGCATCCAGCTCGGCCACAACATCATCGACTGTGACGGCTTGGCCGTTCTCGACATTGAGCTTGCTGATCGCCCCGCTTTCAAACGGCTGGATCACTTTTGAGCGGCCCTGCGGCTGCACCTTGCCTTGGGCTACAGCGAAAATATCGATCTCGCCAATGCAGGCCCAGATCAGCGTGACTGTAAACCCGATGCAGAAAAACCAGATCAGGCCGATCGCAACCGGCGAGGCCGGAGTGGTGACGATCTCCAGAGCGGCTGGCAAAAATTCGCGGTCGCTATGCGCCTTCACGCGCGCTTGCTTTTTGAGTGCGGCCCACAAAGCCAGAATTGTGGCAATGGACTGGCGGATGAAAGGGTGCATCAGACGACCCCCTCGCCGGATTGACGCGATTGCGCCTGCCACAGACGGGCATAAAAACCGTCCGCCTTTTCAAGCAGCTCGTCATGGCTGCCGTCTTCGGTGATCGTACCATCCTGAAGGGTGATGATCCGGTCGCAATGTTTCACCGCGGCCAGACGATGGGCAATGATGATCACCGTGCGGCCTTTGCTGATCAGTGCCATATTGGCCTGAATCTGGCTTTCGCTCTCGTAATCGAGCGCACTGGTCGCCTCGTCCAATATCAAAATACGGGGATTCATCGACAAAGCCCGGGCAATGGCGATGCGCTGGCGTTGTCCACCGGACAAATTGGCCCCGCGCTCCTCGATCATGGTTTCATAGCCCTTGGGCAGACGCCCGATAAATTCATCGGCTCCGGCAAGCCGCGCCAATGCCATCACCTGGGTGCGCGGCATCGCGGGATGGGCCAGCGCGATATTGTCATGCACCGTGCGGTTGAACAGCATATTGTCTTGCAGCACCACGCCGATCTGCCGTCGCAGCGAGCTGGCATCGACATGGGCAATATCGATGTCGTCAATCAGGATTTGCCCGCGCTCGGGCCGGTAGAGCCGCTGCAGCAGCTTGGTTACGGTTGATTTGCCCGATCCCGAAGGTCCGACGATGCCTATCACCTGCCCTGCCGGAATCGCCAGATCCAGCCCCCTGATGGTTTCGGGACTGTCGGGATGGTAGCGGAAGCTGACCCCCTTCATCGCCACATTTCCCGTAATCGGCCCAAGTCCTGCCGATTGTGCCTGTTCGACCTCGACAGGGCTGCGCAAAATATCGCCAACCCGATCGACCGAAATCATTACCTGCTGCAAATCCTGCCAGACCTGCGACAGTCGCAGCACCGGTGCAATCGCCTGCCCCATCATCATATTGAACGCAATCAGCCCGCCCACCGACAGCGTGCCCTCGATCACTGCCTTGGCCCCGAAATACAGCACCAGAGCCGTGGTGATCTTGCTGATCAGCTGGAAACCGCTCTGCCCCATCGTTGCCAGTTTGACGGCCTCGAATGACGCGCGCACATAGGCCGCCAGCCTGTTCTCCCATTGCAGGCGCAGGCTCGGTTCGACCGCTGCCGCTTTCAGGGTCTGGAAACCGACCACCGTTTCAACCAGCAATTGCTGGCTGGAAGCCCCCGTTTCAAACCGCTCGTTGATCTTGTCACGCAACAGCGGGCGGATGATCACCGATACCGCGACATAGAGCGGGATCGACAGCAGAACGATCATGGTCAGCGTGGTCGAATAGAGCGACATCACGGCAATGAACACCACCGCAAACAGAATATCGATAACCGACGACAGGCCCTGGCCTGTCAAAAAGGCCCGGATGGTTTCAAGCTCCCTGACGCGGGCCACCGTTTGCCCTGCCGCACGCGTATCGTAATAGGAGATCGGCAGGCGCAACATATGGTCGAATAATTTGGCTCCCAGCTCGACATCGATCCGGCTGGTGGTATGGGCCAGTGCATAGCTGCGCAGGTATTGCATCACCACCTCGAACAACGACATGCCGATCAGCCCGACCACCACGACAAGCAGCGTTGAATAGCCTTTGTGTACCAGCACCTTGTCGATCACGACCTGGAACAGCAACGGGGTGGCCAGCGCAAACAATTGCACAAACAGCGAGGCAACCAGCACATTCATCAAGGCCCAGCGATAGCGCCAAACCGATTGCATGAACCAGGCAAAGCCGAACGGCGCATGTGCGAGCCCCATGAAACCGGGGCGATAAGCCATCAGCAGAATGCGCCCGCCCCACCCTTCGGGGGTCTCCCCCGCTGGCAGATCGGCCATGCTGCGCTTGACCGGATCAATGATGCGCAAGCGTCCATCGGCAAAGCGCAAGGCGGCAATGACAAAGCGCCCATCCTGCAGCGGCAGAATAGCGGGCAAAGGCACCGAGGCCAGACGGTCCGGCGATTGATGGTCGATTTGTTTGGACTTCAGCCCCAAGCGTGTTGAAATCCGCAAGATGTCATCGCTTGTACATTGCTTGTCGGATAGGCCTGCATCGTGAAAGACCACATTCAAATCAACATTGATCTGATAATGGCCGCTGATGAAGGCAAGGCAAAGGAGGCCCGAATCCGCCGGTTTGGCCTCGTCTGCGGTCTCCGCTTTCACGCTCGAAAGATCACTCACGCCTTGATCTGCCTTTTACAACGAAACTACACCAGCAGCCGTTTTTTTACCCGGGTCGCTACGGCTGCCTCTTTAAGCACATTTCCTGATCGCTTTATAAGGAAAACAGTCAGGGAACGGGGGAAAAAAGAACTTGAACATCTCTACTACATCAATTCGAGAATAATCTCTATGTGCTCATGTTGTTGACAGCTGACAACTTCCCTGCCCTTCCCCTCTCCCTTTTGCCCCCTCTCATTCCCTTGCTTGGAATCAATTTTCCCGCCAGATTTGCAGCATAATTATGGTTAACGGGTGTTAACGAAAGATGATTAGGAGAATCGAAAGGAATCTGGCATTAAAAACGGTTAATAGGTGATTTTGGTCACTTATCCGTTTTGAAGGGCTAAACAGTGGCAACGACGAAGAACCGTTTTGAGGCTCAAACAGATGCGCGTTTTGGTGATCGGCCATTCGATGACCGGATCGCCTGGCAGGCTCGGCTATTATCGGATCAGTTGCAGGCCTTGCGCGAACGGCTGTTTCCGCCCGAAGCCAAAAAGACCTTGCGGCGGTTTACCTCTGGCGAGGTTGCAAAACTGATCGGTGTGTCCGATGGCTATTTGCGGCAATTGTCGCTCGATCATATCGGCCCCTCCCCCGACACCACGCCCAACGGGCGCCGGCTTTATTCTCTCGAACAGGTCAATGAGCTGCGCGATTATCTGGAAACGGCGCGCCCGCGCGAAACCTCCTATTTCTCGCCGCGCCGCCGCGAAGGCGAGCCCTTGCAGGTGCTGGCTGTCGCCAATTTCAAGGGTGGATCGGCCAAAACCACCACCTCGCTCTATCTCGCCCATTCGCTGGCCTTGAAGGGCTATCGGGTGCTGGCGGTCGATCTCGATCCGCAGGCCTCGCTGACCTCGATGTTCGGTCTGCAGCCCGAATTCGATGTCGGCGAAAACGAAACGCTTTATGGCGCGATCCGCTATGACGGGTTGGGCAAGCCGTTGTCCGACATCGTGCGGCCCACCTATTTTTCGGGCATCGCTCTGATCCCCGCCAATCTCGAATTGATGGAATTCGAACACGAGACCCCGCGTGCCATTCTGGAAAAGCGCTCGAAAGGGCAGGGGCTGTTTTTCCGGCGGATCGGAGCGGCCCTGCAATCGGTCGAGCATGATTACGATGTGGTGGTGATCGATTGCCCGCCGCAACTGGGTTATCTGACTTTGGGGGCGCTGTGCGCGGCCACCGGTTTGCTGA
>CANGQA010000075.1 GCA_947455995.1 Hyphomicrobiales bacterium
CATGATGCGATCCTGATCATTCATGATGTCATGGAAAGAAGGCGCGCGTTTGGAGCCGTCATAGACAAACCGGCCATAAATCTCGTCTGAAATAATCCACAAACCATGTTTGCGCGACAGGTCCAATACTTGCTGCAATTCTTCCATCGTAGCCGTCCATCCCGTTGGATTGGACGGGGAATTGATGACGATTGCCCGCGTTTTAGGGGTAATGGCATCGGCGATACGGTCCATATCCAGCGCCCAGACATGATCATTGCCGCGCGGGACAAAGCTCATCGGAACATCGACCGGACGGGCACCCGACAGACCCGCTGCACCACGGAAATTTGGCCAGGCCGGTGTCGGAATGATGACCTCATTGTCGGTGCCCACCACCATCCGCAAAGCCAGCTGGATGGCATGCATGCCACCAATGGTCACATGAAACCGTTCCATCGGAATGGTACGGCCGTAAAGGGCAGACATATAAGCCGATATCGCCTGACGCAATTCGGGCAGGCCGCTTTGATAGGTATAGAATGTCTCACCCGCCGCCAAAGCGCGTGTTGCCGCCTCGGCAATAAAGGCCGGAGTCGCCATATCACCCTCGCCGACCCAGAGCGGGATCAGACCCTCGCGATTCCGTCCATAATCAAATACCTCGATAATGCCGCTGGCGGGGGCTTCAAGAGCTTCATGACGCAGGCTTGAGTGGAGCACGGAAATAATCCTCGCTTGTAAAAGAAAACTGTCTGGATAGGCGTTAGGGGTTCTTTTCTCACGATCTGTCCGATCCGTCTTGCAAAAAGTGAAGAACGCAACAAGCCTATGACACGGAGGATCTGCGCCCATGTTGAAAAAACTGTTTCCCAGAGCCTCGATCAGTGCTTTACGGTCACACAAAGCGTAGGGAGAACATCATCATGGTTGCAGGCTGGACCGTCATTCTCACGGCGCTTGTCTATCTGAGTCTGCTGTTTGCCATCGCCCATTTCGGGGATACGTGGGGCCGCACGCTGATCACAGGCAAAGCCCGGGCGATGGTCTATGCACTGGCGCTTGCTGTTTTTTGTTCGTCCTGGACCTTTTATGGCTCGGTTGGGGTCGCATCGGTAGCGGGACTGGATTTTCTGGCCATCTATATCGGTCCAATTTTATTGTTCGTGTTTGGCGGCGGATTTTTAAAGCGGATTATCCACCTGTCCAAATCCCAAAATATCACGTCGATTGCCGATTTTGTTGCCTCGCGTTATGGAAAAAGCCAGCAAGTCGCAGGACTTGTCTGCCTGATTGCCGTGGTTGGCACCATCCCCTATGTCGCTCTTCAGCTCAAAGCGATTGTCTCGTCTTTGACCATTGTGTTCGATGCACTCGAACAAGGTGATCGGACAGAACCCAATCTGCTGTTCCAGAACATGTCGATTTTTACCGCGCTCCTGCTCGCCGGATTTGCGGCTGCCTTCGGCACGCGCCATGTGGAAACCACAGAACACCAAAATGGATTGATGTTGGCTGTTGCCGCCGAATCCATTGTCAAATTATTGTGCTTTCTGGTGGTCGGAACCTACATAACATTTGTGATGTTCGACGGTCCTTCGGAAATTATTTCCCGCATTGTCCAGCGTGAAAACCTGACCCCCTTTTTCGATCGTGGCGGCAGTAGCCTGACATTTGCAATCAGTGCCTTACTCTCCGGTTTTGCCGTCATTTTGCTGCCACGCCAATTCCATGTCTCGGTGGTTGAAAACCGCGACGAGAACGATATTGGCCTCGCCCTCAAACTGTTTCCATTCTACCTGATTGTCATCAACCTCTTTGTTATTCCAATTGCGCTGTCAGCCGATCTGATCCTGCCCTATGGGGCCAATCGTGATATGGCGGTGCTGGAAATACCCCTGATGGGTCGCAATTCACTGATTGTGCTGATTACATTTGTTGGCGGGCTTTCGGCGGCTACAGCCATGGTCATTGTTGAAGGCGTAGCCCTCGCCATCATGATTTCCAACGATCTGGTCATTCCGGTGCTGCTGCGGCGCGACCGTTCGGCCCGCTACGATATGGGCACGGTCGTCCTGGTAATCCGGCGCATAGCAATTCTGACCATCATGCTGATGGGTCATCTGTATTACCGCTATGCCAATGATACAGGTCTTGCATCGATCGGCATGATCTCCTTTGCCGCTATTGCCCAGATCGGTCCGGTTTTTCTGGGCGGAATGATCTGGCGTCGCGGCACCGCTTTGGGAGCCAGCGCAGGACTTGGAGTTGGCCTGCTGGCATGGATGCTGACCTTGTTTTTACCAAGCATTCTGACCCATGAGAGTTTTTATCTGGCCGAATTCAACCATGCTCTGCAAGATATGCTGGTGCGGTTGGAGGTTTTCGGTGCCAAGCCCGACCGTCTGGTGACCGGCACCCTGTTCAGCCTGACCCTCAACACACTGGCCTATGTGCTGTTCTCTCTCAAACGGCCAACCACGCCGATGGAGCGGCTGCAAGCCAATCTATTCATCTCAAGCGATCGACCAGCCATGGCACAGGCCTTCAGGCTGTGGCGTGTATCAATCACCATGGGCGAACTGCACACGACCGTATCACGCTATCTCGGACAGGAGCGGACCAGCGAAACATTCCAGAATTTTCTGAACCGGCGCGGGCAGGTTTTCGATGCCACTCAGGAAGCCGATATCCACCTGATGCGCTTTGCCGAACACCAGCTGTCGTCGGCAATCGGCGCATCGTCTTCGCGGTTGGTGCTGTCCTTGCTGATGCGTCGGCGCGAGGTCAATAAAAAGACAGCCTTACGTCTACTTGATGATGCGTCGGCGGCCATCCAGTATAATCGGGACTTGTTGCAACATGCTCTCGACCATGCGCGCCAGGGCATTACGGTGTTTGACCGCAACCTGCACCTGATGTGCTGGAACCGCGAATTCCAGAGCCTGTTCGAATTGACCAACGAGCAATGCTATTCGGGAGTCGGGCTGGATGAAATCATCCGACACAACGCGATGCGCGGACTTTACGGAAACGGCACACCAGACGACTATATCGCGGCGCGGCTGGAAAGTTTCGTCGGCGATTCCGAACCGGTACGCGTCCGGCTTTTTCCGAGCGAAAAAGTGGTTGAAATCCGTACGGCTCACATGCCCGATGGCGGTATTGTGACCACCTATACCGACATTACCGATACGGTGGAGGCCGAAGAATCGCTGGAAAGGGCCAACGAAAACCTTGAACGCCGCGTCACCGAACGCACCGAGGAGCTCACAAGGCTCAATTCCGAACTGGTTCGCGCCAAATCGGAAGCCGATGAGGCTAACACATCCAAAACCCGCTTTCTTGCGGCTGCCAGCCACGATATTTTGCAGCCCCTGAATGCCGCGCGCCTCTATACAACCACTCTGGTGGAGCGCGACCGCGCTTTTGCCAATCCCAAACTGGCCGAAAACATCGACTCCGCGCTGGAAGCGGTTGAAGATATTCTGGGCGCTTTGCTTGATATTTCGCGGTTGGATGCGGGAGCGATGAAGCCGGAATTCTCGACCTTCCGAATTGATGACATTCTCGGTCCTTTATCAATGGAATTCGAGCCTTTGGCGCGGTCCAAAGGATTAAAACTACGTTTTGTAACCTCCAGTCTGACCATCCGTTCCGATCGGCGTCTTTTGCGCCGTCTGCTGCAAAATCTCGTATCGAACGCCATCAAATATACGCCTGAAGGCAAAACTCCGGCTGGTACAATTCTGGTCGGATGCCGCCGCCGCGGAAAAACCGTCGTGGCCCAGGTCTACGACACCGGCATCGGAATTCCGCTGTCAAAGCAGAAAATCATTTTCCACGAATTCCAGCGTCTTGATCAGGGCGCGCGCGCTGCACGCGGATTGGGGCTGGGCCTGTCGATCGTCGAACGGATCGCGCGGGTGCTCAACCACAAGATTGCCGTACGCTCTACAGCTGGACGTGGCTCCATGTTTTCGGTGGACATGCCGATGGGACCGGACAGGGTGCCTGCCACCACACAAACCGCCCAGATCCCAAATCCTGCCGCAGCACCTCTCAAAGGCATGGTTTTGCTGTGTATCGATAACGAACCGGCCATTCTGGACGGCATGCGCATGTTGCTGAGTGGATGGGGTTGTCAGGTCATCACTGCACCCAGTCTGACCGGGGCGTTTGAAAGCCTGAAACCTGCAGCCGATGCGCCCTTCAAAAAACCCGACATCATTATTGCCGATTATCATCTTGATCGAGGCACAGGCATCGAAGCGATTATAGCCCTGCGCTGGAAACTCGGTCAGGATATTCCTGCCATTCTGTTGACCGCAGACCGCAGTCCGGGCGTTCGCGACGAAGCGGGGGACAAACAGATCCATGTGATGAATAAACCACTCAAGCCTGCTGCATTGCGCTCGTTTCTGGCCCAGACCCGTGCCAGCCTCCCGTCTGAATAATGGGTGATTAAAAAAGTTTGTTGGAAAATAGCCCTCTGACTGATAAGCCGACTGCATGACCACACATAAATTCGATAATATCCGCAACTTCTCGATCGTGGCGCATATCGACCACGGTAAATCCACGCTTGCCGACCGGCTGATCCAATTCACCGGCGGGCTGACCAAACGCGAAATGGTCGAACAAGTTCTGGATTCGATGGATATCGAGCGCGAACGCGGCATCACCATCAAAGCGCAAACCGTCCGACTGGATTACACCGCGCAGGATGGAAAGACCTATATCCTCAACCTGATGGACACTCCGGGCCATGTCGACTTTGCCTATGAGGTCAGTCGTTCGCTTGCTGCCTGTGA
Organism: Hyphomicrobiales bacterium; assembly: GCA_947455995.1. GTDB lineage: Bacteria > Pseudomonadota > Alphaproteobacteria > Rhizobiales > Beijerinckiaceae > CAIYZJ01. Next base: position 4,794 of record CANGQA010000075.1, read on the forward strand.
AGGCTCGCTGCTGGTCGTCGATGCCTCGCAAGGCGTAGAAGCTCAAACTCTTGCCAATGTCTACCATGCGCTTGATGCCAATCACGAAATTGTGCCGGTGCTCAACAAAGCCGATCTACCCGCCGCTGAACCGGAAAGGGTTAAGGAACAGATCGAGGAAGTCATTGGTCTTGATGCGTCGCAGGCCGTGCTGATTTCCGCCAAAACCGGCTTGAATATCGAAGGCGTACTGGAAGCGATTGTCACCCGCCTTCCACCCCCTTCGGGTGATGAAACAGCCCCGCTCAAAGCCTTGCTGGTCGATAGCTGGTATGACGCCTATCTCGGCGTGGTCGTGCTGGTGCGCGTGATCGACGGGCATTTGAAAAAAGGCTCCGACATCACGATGATCGGCACCGATGCGCGCTATGTTGTCGATAAAATCGGCGTGTTCAAACCAAAAATGACCGATGTCGAGATATTGGGTCCGGGTGAAGTCGGGTTTATCACCGCCCAGATCAAACAGGTGGCCGATACACGCGTCGGCGATACCATCACCGAAACCAAGCGCAAAACGACCTCGCCTCTTCCCGGCTTTAAACCCGCACAACCTGTTGTGTTTTGCGGACTGTTTCCGGTCGATGCTGCACAGTTTGAAGATTTACGTGCCGCAATGGGGCGTTTGCGCCTCAATGATGCCAGTTTTTCTTATGAAATGGAAAGTTCTGCCGCGCTTGGCTTTGGGTTCCGTTGCGGGTTTCTGGGCCTGCTGCATCTCGAAATCATTCAGGAACGGCTGGAGCGCGAATTCAATCTCGATCTGATCGCCACCGCGCCTTCGGTCATCTACAAGCTGAAAATGCGGGATGGCACCGAAATCGAATTGCACAATCCCGCCGACATGCCGGATGTGATGAAAATCGAGGCGGTGCAGGAGCCATGGATCCGCGCAACAATTCTGACACCAGACGAGTATCTCGGTTCGGTTCTCAAACTCTGTCAGGATCGGCGCGGTTCGCAAATCGACCTGAATTATGTCGGCAAGCGGGCCATGGTGGTTTACGATCTGCCGCTCAACGAAGTCGTGTTCGATTTCTATGACCGGCTGAAATCCATCTCCAAGGGTTATGCCAGTTTCGATTACACCATCACCGATTACCGCGAGGGTGATCTGGTCAAAATGTCGCTGCTGGTCAATGCCGAGCCTGTCGATGCGCTCTCGATGCTGGTGCACCGGACCCGTGCCGAATATCGCGGTCGCGCGATGTGCGAGAAGCTCAAGGAACTGATCCCGCAACACCTGTTCCAGATCCCGATCCAGGCTGCCCTGGGCGGCAAGATCATCGCGCGCGAAACCATCAGCGCCTTGCGCAAGGATGTGACCGCCAAATGCTATGGCGGCGATATCAGCCGTAAGCGCAAACTATTGGACAAGCAGAAAGAGGGCAAAAAGCGGATGCGGCAATTCGGCCGCGTCGAAATTCCGCAAGAGGCCTTTATTGCCGCCTTGAAAATGGAAGACTGATGAGCCAAGGCCCGCATCATACGGGCCTTGATTATAAATCCTTCAGTGGGAGGATTTTGCCTCACCCGATAATTTATCGGTCCAGGCCAGCAACAGGCCCGATATCACAAACACCATATGCACAACCACATACCAAATCAGCTCGCGGTCACTGAGCCCGCGCAAATTCAGCATGGCCTTCAGCAGCTGGATGCCCGATAGAACGACAATCGACGATAGAAGTTTTAATTTCAGGCCGGTAAAGTCGATTTGACTCATCCATTCCGGCCAATCAACCGCATCACCCGCTTTGATCGGCGCTACGAAATTCTCGTAACCGGAAAAAATCACGATCACCACCAAAGAACCGGTAAAGGTCAGATCAATCAAGGACAAGACCGCCAGTATCACATCGGTCTCGGTCATTTGCGGCAAGGCGACCACATAATGGATTACCTCCTGTCCGCCTTTATACAGCAAGAACAGCAGACTGGCTGTCAAAGCCAAATAAAACGGCACCAACAACCACCGAGAAGCAAACAGGACAGTTTCCAGGGCGCGTTTGAACATGGTTGAGCCTTTGTCGTTCGTTAAGCTGTCTGGTATTCAGACTATCACGAACCACGCCTGAGCATAAAGACCGCCTGTTCACCGAACAGGTTCCACACGGCCCATGGCAGGGTCATCCGCATTGGCTGGCCATTGCGATCCAACGCCACTGCCTTTTCAATGGTCGCATCCATCTCGTCGGTCAGCGCGACAAAATCGGCAATCGTGCAAAAATGGATGTTGGGCGTATTATACCACGCATAGGACAGGTTCTTGGTCACAGGCATGCGGCCCTGAAAAGCAATTTGCGAGCGGATCCGCCAATGGCCGAAATTGGGGAAAGATACAATCGCCCGCCGGCCAATCCGCAGCAGATGCTCGATCACCTCGCGCGGGCGGCGGGTGGCCTGCAAAGTCTGCGATAAAATGACATAATCGAAGCCGTCATCGGGGTAATCCGCCAGATCGGTGTCAGCATCGCCTTGCACCACCGACAAGCCCTTGGTGACGCAACCATTAACGCCTGCTTGTGATAATTCGATACCTCGCCCATCGACTTCACGCGTTCTGATCAGCAAATCCAGCAAGATGCCGTCCCCGCAGCCAACATCGAGCACACGAGCTCCGCGCTCGATCATCTCGGCCACCAAAAGCAGATCGACACGGGCGGCGGCAGCGGTGTGATTGACCGGCTCGGTCATGATCCCTGCTCCTTCAGACCACGCGCCCGCGCGGCGGAATCGATAAAGCCGCGGCTGGTCGCAAACAGCACCGGCTCGTTCAGCAAAAAGGCATCATGTCCCTTATCCGTCTCTATTTCGACAAAGGACACCGAGGCTCCGGCCGCATTAAGGGCATGGACGATAGCGCGGGAATCGCTGGTCGGAAACAGCCAGTCGGATGTAAAGGAGGCAACACAGAAACGGGTTTTGGTGCCTTTGAAAGCAGCCGCCAGCGACCCGCCAAAATCATCCGCCAAATCGAAATAATCCATGGCGCGTGTCAGATAGAGATAGGAATTGGCATCGAACCGCTCGACAAAACTGCGGCCCTGATAACGCAGATAGCTTTCGATCTCGAAATCGGCATCGAAGGAAAAAGTCGGTGCGGCACGATCTTGCAGTTTACGCCCGAACTTGCGGTGCAAGGCAGGTTCGGACAGATAGGTGATATGAGCGGCCATGCGGGCCACCGCCAAACCTTTTTCAGGCCGCGTTCCCTCCGCCAGATAATGTCCGGCCCGCCAATCGGGATCGGCCATCACGGCTTGGCGTCCCACCTCGTGGAAAGCGATATTCTGGGCCGAATGTTTGGCACCGGTGGCCAAGGGCATAGCGGCAAATACCCGCTCGGGAAATGTCGCAGCCCATTGCAGCACCTGCATGCCGCCCATCGAGCCGCCAGCAACACAAAACAGGGTATCAATTCCCAGACGATCGACCAAACGGGCCTGCGCACCCACAATGTCACGGATCGTGACAACCGGAAAATCAACCGCATAGGCCTTGCCTGTCAGCGGATCATGATTGGCAGGGCCGGATGTCCCCATACAGCCACCCAGCACATTGGCACAAATAATGAAAAAACGGTCAGTATCGAAGGATTTTCCCGGCCCGACCATGCTGGTCCACCAACCGGTCTTGCCAGTCACCGGATTCTCGCTGGCCACATGCTGGTCACCTGTCAGAGCATGGCAGATCAAAATCGCGTTGCTTTTGTCGGCATTCAGCGTGCCATACGTTTGATAGGCAATCTGCCAAGGTCCAAGCGAGGCGCCAGAATCCAGCAACAGGCTCTCATCTGCAGCAAAATGCTGCACTGGACTTGTGGGATGATCCGCCTCGTTCTGTGAGACGGCTGGTGGGGTTTTTGACCGCGGCATCGTTCCGCTCTCAGGTTCAATCGTTCGTCTTTCCGAACGATTTCTCACTATCGTTTTGTGACCCGTCTCGCAAGGGGATTTCATCTGTTACTGTTGCGGATGCGGATATGATTTTGTGGGGCAGGAGGTGTAAAATAATCTTTCTGACCATTTGACAAGCCTTTTTCGTTTCCTACCGCCTGCGTCTATGACAAAGATGGAATTCACGAAGCCAATCGATGATTATTGACCATGACAGATCGTAACCTGGAAGCCACGCCTTCGACCGCCCAGCCGACACTGGCTGATTTACGGCGCGAGATCGACCGTATTGATGAAACAATGCACCGTCTGCTGATGGAGCGCAGTGAGATCATCGAAACGCTGATCGGTGTCAAAAAAACACAGGCCTCCGGCTCGGCCTTCCGACCGGGCCGCGAAGCCGATCAGATGCGCCGTTTGGCCGAACGCCACCACGGCTTGCTGCCCTTCGATACGGTCGAAAGCATCTGGCGGGTGATTGTCTCGACCTTCACCTATGTGCAGGCCCCCTACACGGTGCATGCCGATTGTTCGATCGGTGACGAACGGATGCGCGACACCGCCCGCTTCCATTTCGGATTCACGGTCCCCTATCGAACCCACCGCAATGCGCAGGAAGTGATTAATGCGGTCGCGGCCTCAGCGGGTGATCTTGGTATTTTTCCGGCTGATCCGGGCCGGTCGGGCGGCTCGTGGTGGATTCCGCTCTCGGGGCCCGATAGCCCCAAAATCATTGCCCGACTTCCCTTTGTCGAGCGACCCGACCATCCTGCAGGGACGCCAATCTATGTTGTCTCCAAACCGATTGCCGATGCCACCGTTCGTGAAGTGGTGCTTTATGCCTTGGGCATCGAGCGCTGGCGTGAAGGGTTGGGCAAGGCCCTCGGGCATCATGATGCCCATATCGAAGCTTCGGCTGGTGATGAAAACGGTCTGACTTTGCTGGTCGCCGCCCCAGGCACGGTCTCGACCGAAACTCTGACGGGTGCTATGGCGGGTTTGGGTGTCGGGCGGTTCGACTGGACCGAAATCGGCAGCCATGCCGCCCGCTTCAAACTTCCACAAAATTAAACAGCCAGATTGTCTCGATCCCAACCACATGGAATGTTCTGATGAGTGCTTTGCCTGATCGTCCCCAACCTCGTGCCGGTGTCATGAGTATCAGTCCCTATGTTCCGGGGAAAAGTGGCTCGAAAACAACGGGAAAGCTCTACAAGCTCTCCTCAAACGAGACCCCGCTGGGTGCTTCGCCGGAAGCCATAGCCGCCTATAAAAACGCAGCCGACCATCTCGAACTTTATCCCGATGGTGGCTCGACAGCGCTGCGCGAGACCATTGCACAGAAATACGGGCTTGATCCGAGCCGGATTATTTGTGGTTCGGGTTCGGATGAAATCCTGTCCTTGCTGACTTCGGCTTATGTAGGCCCGGGCGACGAAGGGATTTTCACCACACATGGTTTTCTGGTTTATAAAATTGCCCTGCTGGCCGCCGGTGGCGTGCCTGTGGTGGCGGACGAAACCGATTTCACGGCCAATGTTGATGCCATTCTTGCAAAGGTATCGGCCAAGACCAGAATTGTTTTTCTGGCCAATCCGAACAACCCGACCGGCACCTATCTGTCATTCGACGAAGTCAAGCGGCTGCATGCGGGCCTCCCCAAGCATGTTCTGCTGGTGCTGGATGCCGCCTATGCCGAATATGTCCGGCGCAATGATTATGCAGCGGGTATCGAACTGGTCTCGACCAGCGAGAATGTGGTGATGACCCGAACCTTCTCGAAAATCTATGGTCTGGCATTGCTGCGTCTGGGCTGGTGCTATGCCCCTGCCGCAGTGGCCGATGCGCTGAACCGCATCAGAGGTCCTTTTAACGTCAATGGCGCAGCATTGGCTGCCGGTATTGCCGCCCTGCATGACGATGCGCATCTGGCGAAAGCGATGGATCACAACGACCACTGGTTGCCATTGCTGACCACGCAAATCGAAGCTCTCGGTCTGAAGGTGACACCGAGTGTCGGTAATTTCTTGCTAATCCACTTCCCGCAGACCAAAGGTCATACGGCAGCCGAGGCGGATGCGTTTTTGTCGGACCGCGGTTTGATCTTGCGCGCAGTCGGAGCCTATGGGCTTGGTGATTGCCTGCGTCTGACCATCGGATCAGAAGAAGCAAACCTGCATTTCATTGCCTCAATCAAGGAATTTATGTCTCGTGCCTGATCAGCTCGGAACGCCTCTGGCGACCCCACTGTTTGACCATGTCGCGTTGATCGGTCTCGGCCTGATCGGTTCCTCGTTGGCTCGTGGCATCCGCCGCAAGGGGATTGCGCAAACCATCACCGCAATTGACAGTGATACTGCCGTCATCGAGCGGGTCAAAGCGCTTGGTCTGGCCGATCTGGCAACAACGGATGCGGTGGCAGGCATTGCTAAAGCGGATCTGGTGATCCTATGCGTACCCGTCGGGGCCTGTAATGTGGTGGCCGAAATGATCGGTTCCCACCTCTCCCAAGGCGCGATCCTGTCTGATGTCGGTTCGGTCAAAGCCGCGGTTGTCCAGGCGGTTTCTCCGCATTTGCCCGATCATGTCCATTTTATTCCTGCCCATCCGGTCGCTGGCACGGAATATTCGGGGCCGGATGCCGGATTTTCCAGCCTGTTCAAAAACCGCTGGTGTATTCTCACCCCGCCAGACGACGCCGATAGCGAAGCGGTCAACCGTCTCAGTCTGTTCTGGGAGGCTTTGGGGGCCAATGTCGAGCTGATGTCCCCGCAGCATCATGACCTGGTGCTGGCTGTCACCAGCCATTTGCCCCATCTGATTGCCTATAATATCGTCGGCACTGCCGCCGATCTGGAAACAGTCACGCAATCGGAAGTCATCAAGTTCTCTGCCGGTGGTTTCCGGGACTTTACCCGTATTGCCGCTTCTGATCCGACCATGTGGCGCGATGTCTTTTTGAACAATCGCGAGGCGGTGCTGGAAATGCTGGGCCGTTTCACCGAGGATCTGGCCTTGTTGCAGCGGGCGATCCGGTGGGGTGATGGCGATACCTTGTTCGATACCTTCACGCGCACACGTGCTATTCGTCGCGGGATCATTGATCTGGGTCAGGAAACAGCGGCGCCCGATTTCGGCCGCCGTACCCCCGAACAGGATCAGTAAAGCGGCGGCATTTTGCCCAAAGGAAGCGGGCCGATAAAGGCCTGCCCCGACATGGTGCGCAGGTTGAAATTCATTTCACCCGAAGCCGCCCGCTTGCCACCAAGCAGATTCAGAATATCCAGCTTTTGCCCACTGGCTTTGAGCAATTCATTCAGCCCTTTGACCTTGGTGTCGAAGCGGAAATCTGGCCGATGCTGGGCATCAAGCCCCAATTCGCCACTCATCGCCACATTAAACGGGCCACGATTGATGATAAACTGACGCAGTGTCAGCAATCCGCCCTGACTGCGCCACAGTTCCATCAGCTCAGGCAGAGGCTTTTTGGACGGTTCGGGATTGCGCGTGATCGTCAAATCATAAGACAGAGACAACGGATCATTGGTCTTGCTAAGTTCTTTCAACGTCAAATCGACCAGATTTGTCATCGTGAAGGCCATATCAAAGGCACGTTCCGTCACAAATTTTTCCGGATTGCGGCGCGCCTGTACATCAACCGATTCGATGGTGGTTGAAGCATTCGGGTTTTTGGATGCAAAAATGGAAATGGTCTTGATTTCAAGCGAGGAACGCTCCGGCAGGTCTTTAATATTGCCTAGATCAAGCCGAACCGAGCTGCGGGCCAGTTCCCATTTGACCGTCCACTGCTCGTCCGCTTCATTGGCTATCACCATCGGGCCATCCGCTTCAATAATAATCAAAGCTGGATCATAGGCCTGGGCCACCACACGAACTGCGCCGATGCCCGCCGTTAATTTCAAGTCTTTCAAGGCCAAAGACGTGGAACCACAAGTCAGTTCCACTCGAAAAGGAAAGCCTCCGATCTTGCGATCGGCACAGATCCATTTCTTGCCAAGCGAGGCCTCGCGCTCGATCAATTCATCGATTCTGGTCTCGAATTTATTGACTTGATGATACCAGAAAGCCGACCAACCCGCCGCCAGCAAACCCACCAAAGCCAGCGGAAACACCACCAGCCCCATATGGAAACTCTTTTTAGCAGGCAAGGAAACCAAAACAGGATCATGTGGTGTTAAATCTGACATCTGTGGAGTTTCCTTTGTCTGTTGGCCTGAAGCTTTCTATAACAGTTTCAAATAGTGATTTGCAGCCAATCATGGACAAATAATGCAAGAGCGCGATCAGGATTTATGGATTTTCGGCTATGGTTCGCTGATGTGGCGACCGGGCTTCGATTTCATCGAACACCATGTGGCCACCCTGTATGGCTATCACCGTTCGCTCTGTGTCTATTCACATGTCCATCGCGGCACGCCAGAACGACCCGGACTGGTTTTGGGGCTCGATTACGGCGGCTCCTGCCACGGCATAGCCTTTCGCGTGCCCGGACGCGATCACGACACGGTGATGGACTATTTGCGGGCCCGCGAGCAGGCCACCATGGTCTATGTCGAAAGCAACCATCCGGTGTATTTGAAAGACGGTCGCAAAATAATGGCCGTGGCCTATACGATCGACCGTAACCACATCCAATATGCCGGAAAACTATCGGAAACACGTTTGTTGGAACTGATCCGGTCCGGTGTCGGCCAATCAGGTGCAAACCCCGATTATGTCATTGCCACCCATGACCATCTGCATCAGTTGGGGCTTGAGGATAAATTGCTCAAAAAACTATCGGCGGCCTTAAAGGCTTAAGCTTTGGCGTCGAGCGGTTCACCACGCAGCAATTTTGGCATCGAGTGATTGACCGCAGAAGCTTCACGGATCAAGCGGTTTTTGAGCCGCGGCATCCGGTCTACCAAACCCAGACCCAGACTACGCAGCAGCCGCAAAGGCGTGATGTCATTGGAGAACAGCCGGTTGAGCGCGTCAGTCAATCCGACCATCAACACGGTATCAAAACGGCGGGTCCGTTCGTAATCTTCCAGCACCGTGGCCGCACCGCAATCCAGCCCGAGGCCGACCGCATCGCTGATCAGTTCCGCCAAAGCGGCGACATCGCGCAAACCCAGATTGAGACCCTGTCCGGCAATCGGATGGACCAAATGCGCCGCATCGCCGACCAGAGCCAGACGCGGGCCAATGAAACGGCGGGCCATACCGATCCGCAGCGGAAAGGCTTTCGGACGATCCAACAAGGTCAAATGGCCGCGCTTGAGACCGAAACGCAGCTCGATTTCCTCGATCAATTCCTCGTTCGACATCGAGAGATAGGTTTTAACGCGGCCCGTCCGCTCGGTCCAGACAAGTGAACAGCGATTGCCGGTCAACGGCAAAGTCGCAAAGGGACCGGACGGCATAAAATGCTCCTCGGCCACACCATTATGCGGGCGTTCATGCTGCAAAGTCATAACAATGCCGGACTGGTCATAATTCCGGCTGATCATGGCAATGCTCGCGCGTTTGCGGGTTGGCGATTGCGCACCATCGCAGGCAATCAGCAATTTGGCCTTTAAAATCGTGCCATTATCGAGTGTCACCATCATCTGATGCGCATCTGATTGGTGATCGACCACTTCGGCCGACACCATTGTGACGCCGGCAGTCCGTGCCTTGCGCTCCAAGGCCTGCCACAACGCATCTTGTTCGACCATCGTGGCGTAACAGCCCTCGGTGACACCCTCCATCGTCTCGGGGGAGTCAAAGGTCAGAAAAATCGGTCTCACCGGCTCGTTCAAGCGGCTGTCGGTGATCACCATTTTGGTGATCGGTTGCACATGCCCTTCCAGATCAGGCCAGATTTTGAGCGCATCGAGCATCTGGCACACACCTGCAGCCAAAGCATAAGCACGCCCGCTCGGTTTAAAAGCTTGGCCGAACCGTGCATCAACCAACGCGATGTTCAAGTGACCGGCATGCGCCTGCTTGAGTGCCACGGCCATGGTCAGGCCCGCCAGACCGGCCCCGACAATCACGGCATCAAAACCAGTTGGTTGCAGTGATGGCGAATGGGCCATGTCAAAAGTTCCGATAAGGTGAATTCAGACGGGTAAAGATCCGATCTGGTGAAACTCTTTTATCATTACTTAGTGCCGAATACCAAAAAAGAAGTGGGCAAAGACAAATTCACCCGTGATTGTTAGAATTCTGCGAATCTATCGAAGCCCGCTTGTCTTTCGGGCATCAACTACCGAGGATAAGATGACCAAAGCCGTTGAGGAATTGCTGACCATTCTCGATCTTGAACAGCTTGAAACCAATCTTTACCGGGGGCGCAGCCCGCAAGTTGGCTGGCAACGGGTGTTTGGCGGACAGGTGATCGGACAGGCGCTGGTCGCTGCCTGCAGAACTGTCGAAGGACGGGCGCCCCATTCATTGCATGGTTATTTTGTTCTGCCCGGTGATCCCAAGATTCCGATTATTTATGAGGTCGAGCGCATCAGGGACGGGCGGAGTTTTACCACCCGTAGCGTAAAAGCCATCCAGCATGGACGGGTTATTTTCATGCTTCTTGCCTCTTTTCAGGTACAGGTAACCGGTCTGTCACACCGCATCGCCATGCCGGATGTGCTTCATCCGGACCAGTTACCGAGCGAGCAGGACATCAAGCACCGGGTGCTGCCGCGCATGCCCGATCCGGTGCGGCAATATTTCGAAAGAGAACGGCCGATCGAACTGCGTCCGGTCGAGTACGAGCGCTATATGTCGCGCAAACCGATGGAACCGCGCTTCAATGTCTGGATCAGAGCGACAGCACCACTTCCAGATGATCCCGCCATCCATCAATGCGTGCTGGCCTATGCCTCGGATATGACCTTGCTCGATTCAACACTGGTGCCGCACGGGCGGACTGTGTTTGAAAAAACCATTCAGGCTGCAAGTCTCGATCATGCCCTTTGGCTTCACGAACCTTTCCGAGCCGATGAATGGTTGCTCTATTCGCAGGATACACCTTTTACCGGTGGCCATCGCGGCTTTGCACGCGGCTCTATTTTCACGCAGGACGGACGTCTGGTCGCCTCCGTTGCCCAGGAAGGACTCATTCGCGAGCGTCGGGAATAAGCAGATCGGTGGACCTGACTGATACGCTGCATTAATTGCACTCTTTTTAATCATACTGGCGCGATTTTGATCATGTCTATCGGGCCATGCTTGTTTTATCATTGATTTTATTGAGTTTTTTGGCTTGGCATGACCCTTGATTAGTCAAGACTCGGAACAACAGAAGCACGTCGCTTCCGTTGAGAATAAACCGAGGAACAGGCTCCATGAAAATCGTTATGGCGATCATCAAGCCGTTCAAGCTCGAGGAGGTCCGCGATGCGCTGACCACAATCGGCGTGCACGGCCTTACAG
>CANGQA010000076.1 GCA_947455995.1 Hyphomicrobiales bacterium
CTATGTCGCGCACGCGGCCATTCGGACTGCTGTCGGGCGTCACAAAGGTCAGCTCGATAAGATAGCCAAGATTTTGGGCGCGTTTGATCACCATAACAACCGCACTCAAACTGCCTGTCAGGGCCTTGATGTCAGCCTTGATAGCCACATCGCCCGCTCCTGTCTGGTCACGGATCGTTTCAAGCGCCCATGTGACGCGCCCCACAACTGGCGCCGGGGCGGGCTGCCCCTCGACAGCTTCCTCGAACAGCATCACGCGTTGCCCCGAAAGGGCAACGCCAGCACCACCAGCCACTACTGGCTCGCCAGGTTGCGAGGACGCCACCACAGCATCACTGGGAAGGCGATCAGTGATTTTGCGGCTCAGATCACCTCTGGCGGCGGTCGAGCCCTGCTCGAAATCCGCAGGACGATCCCGCAACACCCATGCCGTGCCTGCCACAGCTCCAATCACGCTGACAAAGGCCAATCCCATCACAAGACCACGGAACAGACCGCGATCACGTTTGCGCCGCTGCGCCAGACGTGGACGGCCGTCATCGAGCAATTCGATCTCGCTGGCCGGTGCTGGTTTGGGCGTTGAAACCAAGGGCAATTCACCCTGCGCGTCATGTCCTGTCGAAACAACATCATCGGAAAATACAATATCGGTCGAAGCTAAAGTGGGGCCCCCGATCGCATCAGCATCTTGTGTTTCAGACGCTTCGGCCATAGGCAACATTGGCCCGGCAAACTCTCCCTCCCCTGCAATGGAAGGAAGCACGGCTTTTGGCATTTCCTCAACAGTGCGACTGGGAGACGGGGCAGAGTCCTGAGCCAACAGAGCTGGCTGTTCGGTCTCGTGCGGGCCTGCCAAGCCCCCGGGCAACGCAACATGATCCAAACCGTCTGTCGAGGATAGCTTTTTCTGCCAAAAATCCTGTGTCTTGACCATAAACCGCGACAAAGACCCGTGCGAGGTCTGGGACGCTGGTTGTGCCAAAGGCAAGTGATCCGGTCCACCGTCTGGAGCCTTGTCTTCAGTTTTACCCTCGAATGGCGCATCGGCTACAGCCAGCAAAGAGTCGGTATCCATCAGAACGGTAGACTGCTCGGTTTCGGGTGTCGGCGAGACGGAGGCCTTGTCCTCAAGGCCGGTGCTTGGCTCTGGCGCATCCAAAGAGGTTACAGCCAGCTGCGCTTCCGGCTGCATGGATTGTGGCAGTGCGGTTTCAAGCTGGAAGTCATCGACGGTGGATGGCAGGGATTTATTGCGCTCGACCACTTGCGGCGCCATCGGCGCTTGGAATCGTGTCTCAGCGCGCGAGACGGGTTCAGGCACACGTTCGACCGTGACAAGGGGTGTGGCATAGGATGGCGTGCTGAGGCCCGATAAAGCTTCGGTGCTTCTTTCGGCCCGATCGGCAGGCTCGATGTCGCGCCTCAGCAATTCCTGGGTCGTCGTGGCCCGCGAGGCCGCAGCTTTGGCCAGCAAGGCACTTAAACGGGCTGATATATTTTTTCGGGTCTCTGTCTCGCCGGTCAATTTCTTGGGCTTGATCGCCTCCAGAGATTGCATCTCGTGTTCAAGACGCATGACCGAAGCTTCAAATAAACTCAGTTCCCGTTTGATGGAGTCATTGTCCATCGGTGGTTCAATGGCCGAAAGCTGGTCAGCCACCACGCTGCGCGCACGCTCATAGACAATTTGCCGTTGCTCAGGCGTACTGTTGCCAAGACTGGCAATGGTGCGGGAGAGCAGCGGGAAATAATCAGCCATGCCTTGCTTTCGCTGTCATACTGTTATCTGCACGGTATTCATATCCGGCGTTGCAGTCATCTGAGATAACCTCAACGCCCCTATAATACAGCCAGAGGCTCAGGCTTCAAACGGGTTTTGAACCAGAATCGTATCATCGCGTTCGGGGCTTGTAGACAAAACAGCCACCGGAGCGCCAATCAACTCCTCGATCCGTCTGACATATTTGATGGCTTGGGCGGGTAAATCAACCCATGACCGGGCCCCGGCCGTTGTGCCCTCCCAACCGTCAATGGTTTCATAAACCGGCTCGACACGCGCTTGCGCATCCTGACTGGCTGGCAGATGGTCGATTTCCACGCCGTCAAGACGGTAGCGAACACAAATCTTGATCTCTTTGAACGTGTCGAGAATGTCGAGCTTGGTCAAAGCAATGCCGTGAATCCCGGATGTCCGCACGGTCTGGCGCACCAGCACCGAGTCGAACCAGCCGCAACGACGCTTGCGGCCCGTCACCGTACCGAATTCCCGGCCACGCTCGCCAATTTTCTCTCCGATCTCGTTCTCGAGCTCGGTCGGGAAAGGCCCGCCACCGACCCGCGTTGTATAGGCCTTGGCAATGCCCAGCACATAACCGACCTGAGACGGACCAATACCTGAACCTGTTGCCGCCTGTCCTGCCACAGTATTGGAGGAGGTGACATAAGGATATGTGCCGTGATCGATGTCGAGCAAAGCCCCTTGTGCCCCCTCGAACAGGATCCGCTTACCGGCCCGACGTTCCTCGTCCAACAACTTCCAGACAGTGTCCATATAGGGCAGAACACGGTCCGCCACGCTGGCAAGTTCTTCGACCAGATCGGCCGTCTTGAATTCAGCAAGCCCGAACCCGCGACGCAAGGCGTTATGGTGCATCAGCAAATTGTCGATTTTGGCTGGAAGCGCCTTCAGATCGGCCAGATCCATGAATCTGATCGCCCGCCGTCCGACTTTATCCTCATAGGCCGGACCGATACCGCGCTTGGTGGTGCCGATAGCGCTCGAAGCTCCGCTTTCACGCAAGGCATCCAGCTCGCGATGGACGGACAGGATCAGCGCAGCATTGTCAGCCACGCGCAGATTCGCTCTGGTGATTTTGATGCCTTGGCCCTGCAAACGATCAATTTCAGCCACAAGAGCATGCGGATCAAGCACCACGCCATTGCCGATCACGCCCAATTTGCCCTCGCGCACCACACCGGAAGGCAGCAGCGAGAGTTTATAGACCGCTCCGTCAATGACCAATGTATGCCCGGCATTATGACCGCCCTGGAAGCGAACCACCGTATCGGCCTGTTCAGACAACCAGTCGACGATTTTGCCTTTGCCTTCGTCACCCCATTGGGCGCCGACAACGACAACATTGCCCATGCTCTCATCCTCCGCTCAGGACTGCGCGCGATGACATCCGATGATGGCCACCCGCCAGCCAATAAAAAAACCCCGCACCATTTCGCAAGTCGGAAAGGGCCGGGGCTTGCGAAGGAGAGTTACCCGATCATGAGGTTTTGGTAAAGCCTTTGACTGACATTTCTGAGAAATCAGGGGGAAAAGCTGGCCCGCATCGAGGAGGACAGCCATCGTTTAGCACTGATTTCAGGCATTTTCGGATATCAGGCCCGCCCGCGCGCGGATTTCATGGGCTTGACCCGCGAGGTGATAAAATTCCTGATCTCAGTCAGGCGTTTATCGGTATCGAGCACCTGCTTGTCCAGGCCGAATCGCCATGCCAGATCCATCCGCTCCCGATCCGCGTGCAAGGCATAAAGATCGGCGACGTAACGGGCATGCTCGTCCGCGGTACGAAAAAAGCCCTCATCACGCATGATCGGGCCAAGATTACCGAGAATGGAGGCCAGTTCGGCCAAAGAAAATTCGGGATGGTATTGCACGCCCCAAAACACGCCGCCCTCATAGCGGATTTCCGCAGCCTGCACCGGGGTGAGATCGTTGTTCGCCAGGATAGTGCACTCTGCTGGAAGGGAGCCGATGATATCCAGATGCACCGCTGGCGCATCAAAAACCGAGGGACGACCCGCAAGCAAAGGGTGGCCCATGCCGCTCTCATTGACACAAATGCGCCGGGCAAAACCGATTTCGCGCATCAGCGGATTGCGAATAATAGTTCCCCCTGCCGCCGCCGCGCCGATTTGCAGCCCCCAGCACGACCCGAAGGACGGCGTGCCCGAACGATAGACCGCACGCATCAGCCCGATCTGCTGTTCGATTTCCATTCCGCCATCATAGACATGCAGCGCAGAGCCGGTCAGCACCACGCCATCATAGCCCGCAAGACCCGCAGAATCGGGCATATTGAAGCCCGCATCGGCTGGATGGGCAATATCGCATATCGAACCCGGTTCTAAAGCCGCCAGCACAGCGGAATAAGACTGAGCCGGGGTCATGCCATAGGCCCGTTGCCTGTTGCCACGCCCCGTTGAGCTGTTGCCTTCGACAACCAAAAACCTCAAAGCCATTGCCCGCCACACCTATTGTTGTGATCCTTGCATGATTTTGTCGCAGCTGGACACGAATGTCACCACCATGCCCACCCATAAAAAACCCGCCGGAACCATCCGGCGGGTAAGATTCCAGCTCTTCAAACAGAATCAGAACTTGAGGGCTTTGGCCTGCTTGACGCCAGGCAAAGCCTGGATGGCTTTCAGCACCCCGGCTGGCACATCGCCATCGACTTCAACCAGAGCAATCGCTGAACCGCCTTTGCCATCGCGACCAAGCGCGAAAGTGGCGATATTGACCGAGGCCTCGCCCAGCAAGCCAGCAAAGCGGCCAATAAAGCCCGGCTTGTCCTCATTGGTGACATAGATCATCGCAGGACCGAATTCTGCATCGACTTTGATCCCCTTGATCGCCACGATGCGCGCTTTACCATCATGGAATACCGTACCCGAAATCGAGCGTTCCTGCTCATCAGTGACGATCGTCAAGGTGATCAGCGATTCAAAATCGCTGTCGTCGTCGGAGCGTGTAATCTCTTCAATGGCAATCCCGCGATCTTTGGCAACAATCGGGGCTGACACCACGTTGACATCCTGCAATTGCGGACGCAACACACCGGCAATCGCGGCCGCTGTCAGGGCCTTGATTTTCAGCGAGGCAACTTCACCTTCATAGGTGATGCGAACTTCCTTGATCCCGGTATCGGTCAACTGCCCGGCAAAGGAACCGAGTTTTTCAGCCAAAGCGATGAACGGCTTGAGCTTGGGGGCTTCTTCTGCAGTGATCGAGGGGAAATTGATGGCGTTTGAAATCGCCCCACGGGTCAGATAATCCGACATCTGCTCGGCCACCTGCAACGCGACATTTTCCTGCGCTTCATTGGTGGATGCGCCCAAATGCGGGGTGCAAATGACATTAGGATGCCCGAAGAGCGGATTTTCGGTAGCCGGCTCGGTGATAAAAACATCGAAAGCCGCACCGGCTATATGACCGGAATCGAGTCCGGCGCGCAAGGCGACCTCATCGACCAGGCCACCACGTGCACAATTGATGATGCGCACGCCTTTTTTGGCCTTGGCGAGATTTTCAGCCGACAGGATGTTTTTTGTCTGCGCTGTCATCGGCGTATGCAGGGTGATGAAATCGGCACGCGCCAGCAGATCATCCAGTTCGACCTTTTCCACGCCAAGATCAATCGCGCGTTCCGGTGTCAGGAAAGGATCAAACGCAATCACCCGCATCCGCAATCCGATGGCACGGTCAGCAACAATCGAACCGATATTGCCGCAACCGATAATGCCAAGCACTTTTCCGGTGATTTCAACACCCATGAAGCGGTTCTTTTCCCATTTGCCAGCCTGCGTCGAGGCATCGGCAGCCGGAATTTCGCGCGCAATGGCAAACATCATCGCAACAGCATGTTCGGCGGTTGTGATCGAATTGCCGAACGGGGTATTCATCACAATCACGCCTTTGGCAGTGGCAGCCGGAATATCGACATTGTCGACACCAATTCCAGCGCGGCCAACGACCTTCAGATTGGTGGCATTGGCGAGGATCTTGTTCGTCACTTTGGTGGCGGAACGAATAGCCAAACCATCATATTGACCAATAATTTCGGCCAACTTGTCTTTATCCTTGCCAAGATTGGGCTGGAAATCGACTTCGACGCCACGCTCTTTGAAAATGGCAATGGCTGCAGGTGAGAGGGCATCGGAAATCAGTACGCGAGGTGCCATGATGATCATCCTATAGGTCAATAATGGTTTTGCACCTGATCAGGCTCGACAAAAACCATGAATGGATATGAAGGAAAGTGCCCCCCGATAACGGACGTGACACCAAAGGTGCCGGAACGTCCCGGGGTCGGCTTTACGACGTGGATTATGCTGACGGCAGCGAAGCCATGGCCTCGCCCATCGCCCAGGCGATCCAGTGGGTTAGGGCTTCGACATCGGCGGTTTCAACCGTTGCACCACACCAGATCCGCAATCCCGCAGGGGCATCGCGATAAGCTCCGATATCAAGGGCCACGCCCTCTTTTTCGAGTATACCCGCCACCGATTTGGCAAATGCTGCCTGTTGATCGGCCGGCAAGGCTGTCACCGTCGGATCAGTGAAGATCAGGCATACCGAAGTATTGGATCGGGTCTTGGGATCATGCGCCAGAAAATCGATGCCGGGGTGCCGGGCGACAAAATCGTTGATCGCCTTGGTATTCGCATCTGCACGGGACATAAGCCCGGCCAGATTGCCGATCGATTGCGCCCAGTGCAACGCATCCAGATAGTCCTCGACGCACAGCATTGACGGGGTATTGATGGTTTCGCCCTGGAAAATACCCTCGATGATCTTACCACCTTTGGTCATACGGAAAATTTTCGGCATCGGCCAAGCTGGCACATAGGTTTCGAGCCGTTCGACGGCACGCGGCGACAGGATCAGCATTCCGTGGGCTGCTTCCCCACCCAACACCTTCTGCCAGGAGAAGGTGACAACATCGAGCTTGGGCCAATCAAGATCCTGCGCAAAAGCAGCCGAGGTCGCATCGCAGATGGTCAGGCCCTGGCGGTCGGCAGCAATCCACTCGCCATCGGGAACGCGCACCCCGGAGGTGGTACCATTCCATGTAAAGACCACATCATGATCGAAATTCACGCTCGCCAGATCGGCAATATCGCCATAATCGGCTTTGATGACCCGGGCATCTTTCAGCTTCAGTTGCTTAACAGCATCGGTCACCCACCCTTCGCCAAAGCTTTCCCAAGCCAGAAGATCGACAGGACGCGCGCCAAGCAGGCTCCACATGGCCATTTCCACAGCCCCGGTGTCCGATGCAGGCACGATACCGATTCGGTAATCGGCAGGCACACCCAACACGCTGCGGGTCAGATCGATGGCTTCCTTGAGTTTGGCTTTGCCCACTTTCGCACGGTGCGAACGGCCTAATGAGGCGTTTTGCAGGGCTTGCAATGTCCATCCGGGGCGCTTTGCGCAGGGGCCGGACGAAAAAAGGTTATTCGCTGGCTTTTGGCCAGGTTTTGTATGTGTCATCTGTTTTTTCTCCATCCTTACAGATGGGCGCCCCTCGTTGGGGAGGGATGTCCCGCTGACGGTGCTACGCTTGTTGTTGCAGCGCGTCAATCACTAAAGACAATCATCAGCAATTTTGCATGACATGATAAAGTCGAACAACCCGACCTGTTGCGATCCCAAAATCGCAACAGTTTGTTATCAACCTATTGGATAATAATGGCTTTAGCTGTGTTTGAACCGCCGCCGTTTTCAAGCTGCGCTTTCGCTCACCGCGTCGCAAATCATATCGACGGTCTTTTCGACCAGGACGGGATCATCCCCTTCGGCCATCACACGGATCAGTGTTTCGGTGCCGGAGGCACGCACCAGCACGCGACCACCCGCCCTCAACTGGCTTTCGCCATCACGAATTGCCTGCTTCACCTTTTCGGATGCCAGCGGATTACCGCTCTTGAATCGGACATTTTTCAGCAATTGCGGCACTGGATCATAGGAATGGCAGACCTCGCTGACCAACCGTTCGCTCCGCCGGACAGCCGAGAGCACCTGCAATGCAGAGACAAGACCGTCACCCGTTGTGCCAAAATCCGAACAGACCACATGGCCCGATTGCTCGCCACCCAGATTGTAGCCCTGCTCGCGCATCATTTCGAGCACATAGCGGTCACCCACCGCTGTTCGCTCCAGGGTCAGTCCCAGCCCCTCCAGATAGCGTTCAAGCCCCAGATTGGACATCACGGTACTGACAATGCCGGGGCGCGACAGCCGGTTGTCATCCTGCCAGTCCTTGGCAATCGTCGCCAGCACCTGATCACCATCAACCACATGGCCTTTTTCATCGACGATCAGCACACGGTCGGCATCGCCATCGAGCGCAATACCGATATCGGCACGCATTTCGAGGACTTTTTGGACCAATGCGGCAGGAGCAGTTGAACCGACATCCCGATTGATATTGAAACCATCTGGCTCAACGCCAATCGCAATCACTTCCGCGCCCAGTTCCCACAAGGCTTCAGGTGCAACCTTGTAGCCCGCGCCATTGGCACAATCGATCACGATCCGCATTCCATCCAGATCGAGGTTGCGTGGCAGGCTGCGCTTGGCTGCCTCAATATAGCGCGCATGCACCGATTCAATCCGCTTGGCCCGCCCCAAAGCCAAAGAACTGGCCCGCTGGCTTGCCAGGTCGCCGTCAATCAACAAGGCAATCTCGTGCTCCTCGTCATCCGAGAGCTTGTAGCCATCCGGGCCGAACAGTTTTATGCCATTGTCCTCGAAAGCATTATGGGATGCGGAAATCATCACACCCAGATCGGCACGCATCGAGCGGGTCAGCATTGCCACAGCCGGTGTCGGCATCGGGCCGAGCAGCATCACATCCATACCAACAGAAGTGAAGCCTGCAACCAATGCGTTTTCAATCATATACCCCGATAGGCGCGTATCCTTGCCTATCACCACCCGGTGGCGATGCGCCCCACGGGTGAACACGATCCCCGCTGCTTGCCCAACCTTCAACGCCAATTCTGGCGTGATCACGATATTGGCCTTGCCACGAATACCATCGGTTCCAAAATACGATTTTTTCATACTGCCTACAAAGTGTTACGTTAACATGTCTGATGAATTGCAATGCAGGTCATGGGTATATCCTGTTATTTCTGACCCAAGCTCCCGAAACTCATTGCCCGCAATGCCTGCCTGATGCCATCCCCGTCACATTGTATCATCAGCCATCATGCTTGCTTGGCTATCATATTGCTGCAAAAGCGTTAAAAAGTATCCTCACTTTGTATTGCGGCCTGTAACAAACAGCAAAAAGCCCTCCCGCAAGCGGAAGGGCTTGGCTGATGATGTCACTTCTTAACCCTGAGGCTGCGGCTCCAGGCCTGCATCGGGATTGTCGCGCGAGGACAAACCACGCCCTGCCGTCGGCACGACCGAGGAGGAGCGGGTCGGCTTGTCATTGCCGCTGTCACGGGTGGGTGGCTTGCCTTTGATCAGATCCTTGATCTCGTCGCCAGACAGGGTTTCGTATTCGAGCAGGCCCTGCGCCAGGGTTTCAAGATCATCGGCGTGATCTTTTAGAATTTTGGTCGCTTCCACATGTCCGGCTTCGACAAAGCGGCGCACTTCGGAGTCAATCTTCTGTGCGGTGGCTTCCGACACATTCTGTTGGCGGCCAACCGACATGCCGAGGAAGACCTCATCCTGATTTTCCCCATAAGCGACATTGCCCAACTCTTCCGAGAAACCCCAGCGCGTAACCATCATACGGGCCAGACGCGTGGCCTGTTCAATGTCGGAAGCGGCACCTGATGTGACCTTTTCGGAGCCGAAGGTCAGCTCTTCAGCCACACGACCACCCATCATGATCGCGAGACGCGAGGTCATCTGCTCGTAGCTCATCGACAATTTATCACGCTCGGGGAGCTGCATCACCATGCCAAGGGCGCGGCCACGCGGAATGATGGTGGCCTTGTGCACCGGATCGGTAGCGATCACATTGAGGGCAACGATCGCATGACCGGCCTCGTGATAGGCCGTCAGACGCTTTTCGTCCTCAGTCATCACCAGAGTGCGGCGTTCGGCACCCATCATGACCTTATCTTTGGCGTCCTCGAACTCGACATTCATGACAATACGCTTACCGCGGCGGGCAGCCAGCAAAGCAGCCTCGTTGACCAGATTCATCAAATCTGCCCCCGAGAAGCCCGGCGTTCCGCGCGCCACGGTCTTGAGATCGACGTCAGGCGCCAGCGGCACCTTGCGGGCATGCACACGCAGGATTTTCTCGCGGCCGATCACATCGGGGTTCGGAACCATAATCTGGCGGTCAAAGCGGCCCGGACGCAACAAAGCCGGATCGAGCACATCGGGGCGGTTGGTGGCCGCAATCAGGATCACCCCCTCATTGGCCTCGAAACCATCCATTTCGACGAGCAACTGGTTCAGCGTCTGCTCGCGTTCATCATTACCACCACCAAGGCCTGCGCCGCGATGGCGACCAACGGCATCGATTTCGTCGATGAAGATGATGCAAGGAGCATTTTTCTTGGCCTGCTCAAACATATCGCGCACGCGGCTTGCGCCCACGCCGACAAACATTTCAACAAAATCGGACCCGGAAATGGTGAAGAACGGCACATTGGCCTCACCCGCAATCGCGCGCGCCAGCAAGGTTTTACCGGTACCGGGAGGACCGACGAGCAAGACACCGCGCGGGATACGACCGCCCAAGCGCTGGAATTTCTGGGGATCCCGTAAAAATTCAACGATTTCCTCGAGATCTTCCTTGGCTTCATCGACGCCGGCCACATCCTCGAATGTAACCCGGCCATGCGCCTCGGTCAGCAGTTTGGCTTTGGATTTGCCAAAACCCATTGCCTTGCCATTGGCACCCTGCATCTGCTTCGACAGGAAAAACCATGCCGCGATAAACAGCACCAGCGGCAACCAGTTGACCAGCAAAGCTACAAACCACGGCATGCCATCCGTCAACGGCTTGGCCGAGAAATTCACGCCTTTCTGGCTCAACCGGCTCACAAGGGTTGGGTCATTGGGCGCAAAGGTCTGGAATGCGCGACCGTCCGACAAGACCCCGTGAATATCAGAGCCAGAGATCACCACGCTGGCCACGCGACCGGAATCGACCTCGGACAGGAATTGGCCATAGCCCATATCCTGTGACGCAGTGCGTTGTGAAGGGTTCTGGAACAGCGTGACGAGCGCCAGAACCAGCAGAAAAATAATAGCCCAGAGGGCAAAATTGCGTACGTTCGGGTTCATGGGCCGATCGATCGCCTTTCTCGGACCATGCATGCGGACATCGCTGCCACTGGTCGTGTGGGTTTCATACTCTTATCTAGTTTTTCCAAAGCCGCTTGCCAAGGGGAGGCAAGGCAGCAAAGTTCGTATCTTCAAAAAAAAGCACGGAAATGTCAGAAAACTTTCATCATTTTTTGTTATGAATGGGAATTATACTGGATTATCTTCTGGAACAATCTCATTCAAGCCGCATTTTGGGGACCGAATTGCCGTTCCGCGCCGGCGGAGCGGCTCCCGGGTGACTCGCACCCTATCCACCCGCATCCGAACCAGGCAGCCGGCAATACTGCTATTGAGACTGTGCCCTTGCCGGACACCATCGTTCAAGCGAGCCATCAACGCCTCAAAACGCTCCAGCCGCTGCGGCGCTTCGGGAGCAAGGATAGCACAAGCCCGCATCAAAAGCCTGAGACGGATCTCCTGCGGCGCGGCAAACAGGGTTTCGGACAACACAACCGTCTCCGTGGACAAAGTGGCAGTCTCTGTCCAGTAGCAATCGGCCATGTTTTCCAGGGCATCATGCGCCCGCGCCATGCGGAAGGCGAGGCGGTTGAGCCGCGCCGCATCCAGCCCTGCCGCGGCCAACACATTTCTGGCCTTGCGAAACCGCACCCTTGTGAACCGGTCACTCAGATTGGATGGATCATCCACCCACGCGATACCCTTGTTGGTGGCAGTGGCAATCAACCGCTGCTTGCTGATGCCCAGCAAAGGGCGGACCAGATCAATCCCCTCGCGCTCAGCGCGCACGCGCATGCCGGATAAACCATCAAGACCACTGCCTGCACACAACCGCATCAATATCGTCTCGCTTTGATCATCGCGATGATGGGCAAGCGCCAGGGCATCGGCTCCAATGGCCTTGGCATGATCGAGCAGCAGACGATAACGCGCCTGACGGGCTGCCGCTTGCAAGCCGTTGCTGGGTTTTTCTCCCTCCCAAGTCAGGATTGCCGCTGGCAAAGCCAGCGCAACAGCGAGGGCACAGACCCCTTCCGCCTCATGTCTTGATGCAGACCTCAAAGCGTGATCCACCACTGCAACCGAGAGTTTTGGCGTCGCCCCGCCATTAAGCTGTGTCCACTCATGCAGCAGGACGAGAAGAAGCGTAGAATCCACTCCACCCGAAACGGCGACCAGCACATGGCTGTAGACGGCCAGGGGTGCAAACAGGCTGTCACATTCTGACGTGGTGAGTGCAAACACGGCATCAGCCTGACCAGACACCCGATCAACAACGGGGTTCTCGGTGTCAGGGCCATTCATCGGCACGCGCTCCATTGTCGTCCCCAGAGATTGAAGAGATGTCAGCAGGTCAGCCGCTTGCTTTCCTGTTCCACACTGGCTTTCAACTGTCTGTCAGCGGCAGGATAACGGCGGCCAACTTCCGCCAATGTCGCGCACGCCTGAGCCTTCTGGTTCATGCCCTTGAGCGACAAAGCCAGTTTGTACAATCCTTCGGGGGCCACTTTGGCCTTGGAATGGGTTTGATAGATTTTGAGGAACTGTTCTGCCGCTTCCGCATTCATGTTGCGGCGCAGATAGCTTTCTCCTAGCCAATAGGTCGCATCGGGCACTTTGGCATCTTTGGGATGCGTCTGTAAAAATGCTTTGAAGCCTGACTCTGCCTCGGCATAGTGCTTTTGCTGAATCTTGGAATAGGCCTCATCATAGCTTCCGGTCGGCTTGGCAGGAGCAATGGATCCCGTATGGTTGACGCCATTCCCTGCGCCAGCTGCAGATACAGAACCTTGCCCCGGCGCATTTTGGGGCTGGAATGGCACCGTTGCAGGCGCACCGCGCCCGGACTGCGTTAGATCTAGCGGACCGGAACGGGCTGTGGCCACGGTCTCTGTATTGGGCTGGGTCGGATCATATGCATCGCTTTTGCGTTGTCCGTTTCCTGCTTTAGCGGGCGCCGCCTTGCTGGACTGGGTTTCTTGAAACCTGAATTCCACATCCTGCTGAAATTTGGTGAGCTGATCCATCAGACGCTTGTTTTCAAACTGCAACTGTTCGAGTTGACCCGACAATTGCCGCATCTGGCTTTCCATCCGTCCGATCCGCAACAGTGCTTCGGATGCATCCTGCGCCTGAGCCGAGCCACCCACCGCGCCATAGAGCACCGTGCCCAATACCAGCAAAAACAGGAGACGGGAAAAACTGGCAATAATGCGCATGGTTGTGGCCTCTGGCTTCGGAAAACGGACCTTGCGCCACTCAGCACCCGGTCCGTATCTTCTCAAACACTGCATAATGGCAAAAATAAGAGGCAACACCTTTCAGGATCACAATCCCTGAGATGCCGCCTCCTGACGCTCTGTGTGGTCTGCGGCTGCACCTTCAGGGTACAACCAATCCGTTTTTACTGACCGTTGAGAACGGTCACGCCACGACGGTTTTGCGACCAGCACGAAATATCATCGCAGACAGCAACGGGACGTTCCTTGCCGAAGGATGTGTTTTTAATGCGGGAGGACGACACGCCCTTGGAGGCCAGATAATCACGCACGGTCTGTGAACGGCGGGCACCAAGCGCAAAGTTGTATTCGCGGGTACCGCGTTCGTCGGCATGGCCTTCGATGGTGATCGAATAGCGGGGATACTGGTTGAGCCACTGCGATTGCTTATCGAGCGTTGCAGTTGCAGCAGAGGTCAGATCGGATGAATCGGTTTCAAAGAACACACGATCTCCGACATTGACCACGAAATCCTGTGCTGAACCGGGAGTTCCTGCGCCACCGGAACCAAATGCGCTGTTGGCACCACCATTGAGTCCGTCAGCATCTGTCTTGTCGGACGAACAAGCAGCGAGCGTCAATGCGGCTCCAATAGCAACCGCGAAGCGGAACATCCGCAAGGCATCAAACGAATAAGACATCAGATAGCTCCCTCTCAAGCCACAAAGTGCGGGCCTAACCAGTGGTTTTCACTGCCGATTTTCCCCTTGCAACAAGGATTAAACCATCAGGGTTAAGAATGGGTTTCCATTTCAGCCCTGCTCGCAATGACCATAATAAGCCCCATGCTTGCCACAGCTTGGGTTAACGAGGGATGAAGAGCGCGGCAAAAAACGCGCTCTTTCTTAACTTAAGACTTAAAAAACTGCTGCGATTTAGTGATCGGTCTTGAGTGTCTTCAATTTGGAGAAGACCGAAGCAGCATCATATTCCTCTTCCGGCTCTTCGTGATGGACAGGCTTGGAGGAGAAATCGCCGAACGGATCAAGCGGAGCAGAACTTGGGGCTTCGTGACCAGTGGTCATTTCGGCTGGCAGCAAAGTCTGTCCACCATCGGCAACAACAGCCGGGCGGTCCTTGGCCGCGCGGGCAACTTCAAAATCAAGATCAATCTGCGAGCACAGTCCCATAGTGACCGGATCAAGCGGTGACAGAGTTGCCGTATTCCAATGGGTGCGATCTTTAATCTGGGCAATCGTGGTCTTGGTTGTGCCAACCAGACGCATGATCTGCGCATCTTTCAATTCAGGATGGTTGCGCAACAGCCACAAAATCGCATTGGGTCGATCCTGGCGACGTGACAATGGAGTGTAGCGCGGTCCTTTGCGGCGGCGCACTTCCGGCAGGCCGACATTGGAGACCGTCAGCTTCAGCTGGTGCCCTGAATCGGCTTCACCTTTGGCGATTTCATCACGGGTCAACTGCCCCGAGGACACAGGATCCATGCCCTTGATGCCCGTTGCGACTTCACCATCAGCAATCCCTTTGACTTCAAGCGGATGCAGTTTGCAGAAATCTGCAATCTGCTCAAAGGTCAGTGCTGTATTATCAACCAGCCAAACGGCAGTGGCTTTCGGCATCAGCGGACTCTGGCTCATCGCCTTTTCTCCTCGCGCATTGGTCGCAACAATCCGGTTCGGCCTTTAGATGGGGGGTCATGCATAAATCCCACAGGAGGCCAGTCCGAACAGACGAGATGATCAAACAGGTTTTCAGGTGCTCCCGCCCGCGTCACCGGCGAAAGCCCCAAAATCACATTCAGAATTTCGGGTATATAAGCCTATATAGGACGCCATCGGGATTCCTGCAAATCATTCTTGTTACTTTGTGCGTGACGTTTGCCTTAACAGGCGTTTTTCTGTTTTAATCATCCACCATCGTCAGTGTTGCGGGAAAAAGCATGATGACCGAGGATGACACACGCAAGGCCGCCCCCACGCATGTGCTGGGGCAGGAGCTTTCCAGCCTCTCCATCGAGGAATTGAGCGAGCGGATGCGCTTGCTGGAATTGGAAATCAAGCGGCTCGAACAGGCCCGCCACGCCAAAGAGGCCTCGCGCAAGGTCGCAGACAGCTTTTTTAGATAGGCAACACTGGATTTAGCCCGTCATGGTTAAAACAAGTCTCGCAAGTTGCAAAGCCAAGGGAAGCAACGCGGTGGATTACAAGTGCAGGGCCATCAAGCTGATCTCCCGGCTGGTTTGAACGGCATTTTTAACCCAGAACATTAACCCTAACAGTGCAAGATTGCAGCGTGGGGAGAATGAAACAGCTAGAACAGCACTCTCAAGTCAGGTGCTCATGGTAATGGATCAAATGAACAATCGGGACACCAA
>CANGQA010000077.1 GCA_947455995.1 Hyphomicrobiales bacterium
CTTGTCTTGTGTGCGCCAACGCCGCCGTCGGGCTGTTCCTGTTATGATTTCTAAACGTCGATAATCGTCAGACATAAGCCTATGCTTAAGGATATCCTCAAGCCCTCTCAGTAAGGCCTAACTGTCCTGTCGAAATGGGGGCCAGTTCATCAGGATAATATTCGCTGCAGCACATTTAAGAATTGATACTGTGAATTTCAAATCAAAATTTCGTGGTGAGATTGTAAATGTGGTCGTGTCCCATTGCGTGGTGTAGCTTCCGGTTAACACTGACCGCCTTCGGGCTAGCCCGGGCGGTTGATGTCATGCCTGCACAGCTGGCAGGCTGACGAGGTGATCATCGCTCATTGTGGCCAAAGTTTCCAGTGTTATGTAGCGGGTTCGCTGGACAACCCATTCGTCGTTTTGCTCAAGCAGGATGGCACCTACGAGGCGTATGATGGCGGCCTTGTTGGGGAATATTCCGACTACGTCTGTCCTGCGTTTGATCTCGCCGTTGAGGCGTTCCAGTGGATTGGTGCTGTGCAGTTTCATCCGGTGCTGCGTGGGGAAGCTCATGTAGGCCAGCACATCCGTCTCGGCACCATCCATCAGAACGGCGAGCTTGGGCAACTTCGGCCTAAGATGGTCCGCAACGTAGCGCCACTGCTTGGTGGCATTCACCGCATCATCCTGCGCGAAGGCCGCCGAAGTAACTCTCGTCCACCTCAATCTCACCAGCAAGAAATGGTACTTCGGCAGCCATTTACTCGGGGATGATTTCTTTCAATTTATAAAAATAGAGGATCGATGTATTGCGGTTAACCCCAACCAACTCTGCTGCAGTTCGCGAGGAATCTCCAGCAGCAATCTGTTCCAGTAAACGCATTTGAATACTTGGCAGAAGTCTAGTTTTTTCGTCTTTAATTAACCATCTGATATAAATAGCCTTTTCTGCTATCTATGTCAGCCTATAACCCAATCTCGGCAACCTCAACAGGTTACAGGAAGTTGAATTTCGAATGTGAATCAAAGAAACTATATCGACTTAATAAAAAGCAAGTTTGGCTTTAGCCTTTGTGAATAGGCGGAACAAACCAAAAACGTTATAGGCATTGATCACGTCAAACCAGCGCTAGAGCGCACAAAATTACCTCATATGAAAAGCGTATCATCGGCCTGCTTTCGATTCAGCGGCCGCCCCTGCTCCCATCATTGCATGCAGCATTTCGAGACGTGGTTCGACAGGAACGGGATAAACATCTCTGCCATGTCGCAATCCCAAAGCGAGAAAGGTTTCAACCAGTTTGTAGGTAAGCGGTCCGGGATTGACAACAGGCACCGGCAAATTCGCGGCAAGATATTCTCCTGCCTGATGCATAGTGGTCGATCCAAGGCAAATCACATCCGCACCATCTTCCTCTATACAGCGCATGGCAACATCACGCATGTGCGGAAAAACGTGATCTTCTTTACCACCCAGCAGCTTGGAAAAATCGGGTGGCTGATCAAAGCTGCGCACCGAAGCACACTGGCGATCAAAACCATATTCCCGGATCGCCTTGCGGTATCGCGGCAATGCCGGCTCCCATTGCGCCAAGACGGAAAAATTGCTGCCCAAGGTTAGCGCATACAGCATTGATGCCTTGCCTGCTCCGATAACCGGAATAGACAAGACAGATCGCAACATTACCATTCCGCTATCAGACATCGTATCAATACACACAGCATCAAAGCCTTGGGCTTCGGCCTCGCATCCCGCCTCGAAAATCGCCAAGTCCATCAAACCCCAATCATGAGGAGACATGAACGATGACGGCCCACAAGTGACCGGTCGATAGACCAGCTGCCAATCGGCTGGCAAAGGCACATAACGAGATTGTGCCTCACGATTTTTGATGCCTTCTTCATCCAGTGCAAAAGGAACAATAACAAGAATACTGGTCATGAGCGGCCCCCCAAAAAGGCGGCGCCAGCCGCACCGATTGCACGTATCATTTCATGCTTGGGGACTAATGGGGTTGGCCAGGTCCGCTTGCTGTGAGTGAGGTTCAAATCCAATGCAATAGAGGCCAGTTTATAGGTGAGGGGTCCGGGATTAATGATCGGAACACCGATACGTGCCGACAGCCAGGCATGGGCTTCGTGCATGGTCGTTGATCCAAGAATCAAGACCTGCGCACCGTCTTCTTCAACACAGGCTTTGGCTGCTGCCAAAAGCAAGGGAAAGACCTCTTTTTCCTTGCCTGATAGCAAATTCTTATTGTCGGGTGTCACTCCGATCGAGCGCATGGATGCACATTTATGCTCCATGCCCAATTCACCCAATGTCTTGGTGTAAAGTATTTTCCAACGATCCCACATCATCAGGATCGAGAATTTTTCACCCAGCATTTGCGCGAGCAGCATGGAGTGACGGCCCGGAGCAATCACGGGAATGGTTAGCACGGAGCGCAACATGGACATTCCACTATCAGACATCGTATCGATGCAAATCGCATCATATCCGTTGTGTTGTGCATCAAGCCCTGCATCGAGAATAGAAAAATCTGCCAACGCCATGTCATGCTGGCTCGAATAATTTTTGGGTCCCACCCGCACAGCATGGAAGTGAAATTCCATACCCGGACCGAGATCGACAGCATCCAATTGGGCTTTTCGACGGGCGAGATCATCCTCTCCCATAGCAAAAGGCACAATAACCATGACCTTTTTCATTGTGCTCTCCAAAGTCTCTATTGTTTCTTTATTCTTCGCATAACCCAGCTGTGTAAACTGCGCGATTTCATTATGTTTCAAAAGCGATGCGCGCTGCCGCTATCCCGGCCAAGCGCCCATAGGTTGTCGCGGTCAGCAGCCCATTGCCCGAGAGATAGCCATAACTAGAATCCCCCGATACACCCCGTGCCGCGCCGCCTCCTGCCAGAAGATTAGGAAAGGGCTCGCCATTCTCGCGGAGCACACGGGCATTATGATCAACCATCAATCCTCCTTGGGTATGGAACAAAGCACCATTGACCTTGACCGCATAATAAGGAGCTTTTAGCAACGGAACACCCTCGAAACGACGCCCAAAGCGGTCTGGGCTACCCGAGCGGGCGGCCTCAGCAATGGCATCACACTCCGCCTGCAGTGCAGCCTGTGGAAGCCCAGTCAAATGTGCGAGTTCGGCGAGCGATGCGGCTGTTTTAACAGCTCCCAATGCCTTAATTTCCCGATAGTCATGAAACTGCATCGCAGCTTCATGACCCTCACTATTATAAATATCCCAGGCAACATGATCTGGCTGCGCGGCCACTTCCGCTCCATGCTCAGAATACCCGCGCATTTCGTTGGAAAAACGCTGGCCATTAATATTCAGGAGAATGCCACCTTTGGCAATCACCGCCCATGTCAAAGGCAGCGCGTGGGGATGGGCCACCGAGCCATGACCTTGATAGGCGCCCATATCCGCCAGCGCGGCTCCCATTGCCAGTCCCCAGTTGACCGCATCTCCCGTATTTGAGAGATGGCCGCAGCATTCGGCGTCGGCAATTTCAGGAATATAGTGACGCACCATCTCCGCATTTCCGGCAAAGCCACTACAGGCCAGAACCAGTGCATTGCAGCCCAGTAATTCCATGGCCCCGTCACGCCGGCGACAGCGCACCCCTGTGACACGCCCAGTTGCATCCACAAATAAATCTTCGACGGAAGCACCTGAGATCAAATCAATACCAGCCCGTTCAACCGCAGCAAGCAAGGCCTGCTCGAGATCAGCGCCTGTGCGGCTTTTGGGCCCATGCATACGTAAGCACGAATGACCAGGATAAAGAAAATCTGTCACCAATTCAAAAACAATCTGATGCTGATCCATCAACCAGTCAATCATCGGTCCGGCATTTCGGGCAATCACCATAGCCTGATCATAGGGTGTGTGGTCATGGGTTTTCGCCACGAGATCAGAGACAAACAGCTCCGGACTATCCTCGATCCCGTGAGCCTTTTGCAACCGTGTGCATGCGGCCGGTATAAGGCCCGCAGACAGCGATGTTGACCCGCTCGGCCGCTCATCCCGCTCCAGCACCATCACCGATTGACCGGAATCATGGGCGGCCAAAGCCGACACCAACCCGCAGGCCCCGGCTCCCACTACCAGCACCGGAACTTTGAAATCAAAGTCCACCCCATTAGCCTGCAACACAGCCATGTTCATCACTCCTCATAAAAAAGTGCAGTCTTTGCCGTAATCGCAGTATCACTCAGTAAGTCGTAAGATTTTCTTCCGGCATACCGTAACGGGTTTCCAGTTCCTGAATTTCCGCCATCCGAGCCGTATCAAAAAATTGCTTGAAATTCATGACATGCGGCGCGACCGACGCGATTGTTTCTTCGGTCTTCAAGACCTCAAGTGTGCGCCGCACAGCCTCGCAGGCCGATAACAACAACCAGTTCGGATAAATGATGAGTTTAAAGCCCAGTTGCTCAATCTTCGATCGGGTCAAAAACGGTGTTTTGCCGGATGTGGCCATATTGTAGAGCAGCGGAATATCCGGATAACGCGGCGCGATATGGGGCAAATCCGCAGGCCCCGGACTTTCGATGAAAATGACATCGGCGCCGGCCTCACGATAAAGATCCGCCCGATCAAAAGCAGCATTGCGCCCTTGCAAAGCCAACACATCGGTGCGAGCAATCACCACAAAATTTTCATCCGTTCGCGCATCAACCGCCGCCTTGATCTTGGCAACCATGTCTTGCGCGGGGATAACTTGCTTGCCTCCCAAATGTCCGCAGCGTTTGGGCAGAACCTGATCCTCTATATGCACAGCGGCAACCCCGCCCCGCTCATAGAGTTGAATTGCACGCCTTACATTCAGCGGCCCTCCAAAACCATTATCCGCATCAGCGATCAAAGGCAGGTCGGAGGCATCGGCAATTCGCGACGCATTGTCTACCATTTCGGTCATGGTCACAAGACCGACATCGGGATAGCCCAAGCGTGTAACCGATGTGCCCGCTCCGCTCATATACATGGCTTCAAACCCTGCTTCCGCAACCAATCGGGAATACATGGCATCAACAACACCCGGAGCCATCACTGCGCGTTCCCCGGCCAATAAATGTCTGAGTCGTTGTGTTCGTTTCATCGACATCGTGTTCTCCAATTTATTGGTTGCCCCATAAAACGGGAGCGGTCTTTCATAACCCCAGATAGGCTTGCCGCAGTTGTGGATCGGCCAATAAAGTGCTTGCCTCACCCGCCATCACAAAACGCCCTTGTTCAAGAACATACGCTCGTTTAGCCGCTGTGAGCGATTGCATGACATTTTGCTCAACCAGCAGCACAGCCGCGCCTTCGGTATTGATCTGCGCAATCAGGGCAAACATCTCCTCGACCATAATCGGCGAAAGACCCAAAGACGGCTCATCCAAAATAATCAATTCGGGCTCGGACATCATGCCGCGGCCAATCGCCAGCATTTGTTGTTCGCCACCAGAAAGCGTACCGGCCAGTTGGTCGAGCCTCTCTTTCAATCGCGGAAACAAATGGCAGATACGGTCCAAATTTTGGGTGATATGATTCCCCGCCCGACGGAAAGCCCCAAGCTTTAGATTGTCGCACACCGAAAGATTTGGGAAGATTTTGCGTCCCTCCGGCACATGGGCAATGCCCAAAGCAACAATGTCGCGCGGCTTGAGACCGGTGATCCGGACGCCTTTGAAAGTCACCGAGCCGGCTGTGGGTATAATAAAACCGGAAATAACATTGTTCAATGTGGTTTTGCCAACGCCATTCGAACCGAGCAAGGCAACAATCTCTCCAGCGTTAATCTGCATATCAATGCCTTGCAAAACAAGCATGGACCCATAGCCGGCTTTTAGCCCCTCGATCTCAAGCATGGTGTCCCTCCTGCAATCGTGCAGCCGCCCCATGACCAAGATAAGCCTCGATCACTTCGGGGTCCGCCACCAATTGCTGCGGTGTGCCGTGTGCTATCAATCGGCCCTGATTCAGGACATAGGCCGTTTCAACAAGGCTCATAACAGCCTGCATGACATGTTCAATCAGCAAAATCGTATGGCCCTCCGACTGTATCTGCCTAATGATGGCGACGATCTCGTTGATCTCGGAGGGGATTAAACCGGCCATCACTTCATCTAGCAACAGCAAGCGAGCGCCTGTAGCGAGCGCGCGTGCAAGTTCCAATCGTTTGCGCCCCGCAATGGTCAAAGCGGAAGCGGGGCGGTCTAACATGCCCCCAAGCCCAAGCCGCTTGCCGACATCACGTGCCACGGCCATGGCTTCCCGCCGTTGGGGATGATGCAAATAGGCGCCCACCGCAATATTTTCCTGCACGGTCAATCCAACAAAAGGCTGCACAATCTGAAAAGTGCGTATCATGCCAAGCCGGCAGATATGATGCGGCGAGAAACCGGTAATATCCTGTCCGGCAAAGTGCACATGGCCGGTGTCCGCTTTTGTGAAACCGGCAATGATTGTGAAGCAGGTGGTTTTGCCTGCACCATTGGGCCCGAGTAAGCCGACAATCGATCCTTCGGGCACATCAAGGCTGACATCGCTGACCGCTTTGAGGCCGCCGAATGTCTTTGACAAATGTCGCACCTCAAGCATCGTCCCGCTCCTTTTTGTTGAAGGCCCCGAAGCGGGCAGCAAAACCAACAAATCCCTGAGGCAAAAAGCGCAAAGCACAAATCAGAACGATAGCATAAAAAACAAAATTCAGGCCCGGCGAATTGGGCAAAAGAGATTTGGTGCCTTCCCCTAACAAGTGCAATCCTAGCGTGCCAAGCAACGGTCCCCATACGGTTCCAGCACCGCCGATGATAGGTCCTATCAAAGCCTCGACAGATACCGCACTGCCATACACAACCGTACTGTCGATAAACAACCAAAGTTGCAAATACAAAACACCGGCGAGGCCGCCAAAGGCACCAGAAATCGCCATCGCCTGCACTTTTATTTTATAGGTATTGATACCAAGCGCTTCAGCAGCGTCCTCGTTTTCGCGAATGGCAATAAGATAGGCTCCAAAGCGTGAATGTTTAATAAGCCCGGTCAGGAACATCACCAAGCCAACTACAGCCAAGAGGCCTGTATAGATCCAGGGGCGTTCTATGATTTGCAACTGGGCAAGGCCCGGCATGAGTTTCAGTTGCAACCCGCTGCCGCCGCCCGTCCATTCAAAAGAAGAGGCGCAGATCCGCAAAACTTCTGCAAAGGCGAGTGTTACAAGAGCGAAATAAGAGCCTTTCAATCCGTAGCGAAACGCCAATCCGCCGATAAAAGCACCCATTGCCGCGCCAGCGGCAATACCGCCTCCAAGTCCGAACCAGGCATTGACACCATATTTGACTTGCAAAATAGCAGAGGCATAAGCGCCGGTGCCATAAAGCGCCGCGTGGCCAAATGACGATAACCCCCCTAATCCCCCGGTAATATTCCATGACAGAGCAGCCAATGTGACAATCAACGCATTGATACTAAAGCCCATCCAAATTGGCGACGAGGCAAAATAGACACCGGCAAGATATGCAATAGCGAAAAAAGCGAGGGCGCACTGCCCCCAAGATTGAAATTTCATGATCCAGCCCTCTTGCCGAAAAGACCGGAGGGTTTGAATAAGAGGATCAGAATGAAGGCAAGAAAAATTCCGATCTGCCCTAAACTTTCACCCAAAAACAAACCACACAGCGATTCAATGATGCCCAGAAGCAAGCCGGCAATCAAGGCACCAGGCAAACTGCCCATGCCTCCCAGCACCACTGTTGTGAATGCCACAAGAACGAATGTATAGCCAACCTGTGGCGTGACATAAAATGTAGGGAACAACAAACATGCTGCCAAGGCCACACATGCTGTCCCAATGCCAAAACAAATCGCATAGGTGTGATTGACATCAATCCCGACCAGCTCCGCTCCGCGCTTTTCAATAGCGACGGCACGGATAGCCGCCCCTGTTCTGGTGAACGCCATGAAAGCCCAGATAACCGGTGAAACAGCCAGTGCCGCGGCAAAGGCAATGACACGCCCCAAGGGCAGCAAAGCGCCTAGAATCTCGACGGTGTCATAGGCATAGGCAATGTCGGCACTGCGTGTATTCGATGTCCAGAAATAAAGCGCCAGATTATCTATCATCAGCGACACAGCCAGCGTAATCAGCAAAACATTTTGTTCCGAGCCGCCGCTCATGGGCGCAATCAGGCCACGCTGCAAACAATAACCCAAAGTGAAAAACAGAGGGAGAACAATGGGTATAGCAAGATACGGGTCAAGACCAAGATGCAAATTTAGAAAATATACCACATAAAGCGCAAGCATCAGCAGGCTGCCATGGGTAAAATTGATAATGTGCAAGACGCCATAAATCAGCGTAAGGCCCAATGCGACCAAGGCATAGACAGCACCCATCATCATGCCGCTCAATATCGCCGGAACAATCAAAATCGACATTGGGCCTCGCTTCTGAGCATTGCATAGGTTCGTCCCCATAAATCCTGTTTATGGGGACGAAGCCTGTTTAGTTTTTCTTCACCGGCACCGGGAATACAGCCTCGGCACTGGCATATTGCTTGGGGAAGACCAGCTCGATCTTGTCACCACGAATTTGTGTGTTCACCGGCTGCGCACTGGTATTATCGCCATTGACAAATTTGGTCGGACCGTAAGGCATGATGGATTTGTCAAAGGTAGAGGCCGCCAATGCTTCGATCATTTTCTGACGATCGGCAGAGGCGCCGCGTTCAAGCGCATCCGCGATGACCTGGATGGTGGCATAAGAGACCATCACATCATACGTAAGATCAAGACCGGCTGCTGCCACTCTGGCTGCAAGCGCTTTGGATTCGGCTTTTGTCGGATCATACCAATGATTGCAATCCATCACATATTGCGCGACCTCATTATTTTCACGCACAAATTTGATGTTCGAGGCAGCGCCGCCAAGAATGGAATAAATAGCTTTCAACTCGACCCGTTGCTGGTTCAGGGCCCGTGCCATCAATGTATATTCATTGATGTAATTGGAGGGGATCAGAATGTCGGCTTTCGAAGCCTTCACACGCAAGGCAATATTGGAAAAATCACGATGGGGTGTCGGATGGGGAATGGTCTCAACAATCTGGATACCCTGCTTGGGCAGTTCCTCGGCAAGGATTTTTGCCATATTGGATCCGAACGGACCATCCTCATGCACAATCGCGGCTGTCTTTACGACATTTCCGGCGCCTTGATTGAGCAATTTGAGATTTTCCAATGCAATACTTGTGCATTTGTTCACACCCGGCGTGAAACGGAACACATTGGGAAGGCCCCGTGTTACAACGGTTTCTGCCGTACCGATTGAAAATACCTGTGCAAGATTATATTTGGCAGCGGCCTGCGACGAAGCAAGCCCGAGCGCAGATGCGGTCGCACCGGTAAAGGCACAGACATTCGCCTCGACCAGCGTATCCACTGCAGAAGCCGCAACCTCCGGACGCGACTGGGCATCGACCACCACCAGCTCGATCTTGGCGCCACCCATACTTTTGATGCCGCCTGCGGCATTGATGGCTTCAGCTGCAAACTTGGCTCCTGCGGCACATTGGGTGCCGTTGTAAGCGAGATTGCCTGTTAAAGGCTCCAGCACACCCACTTTTACAATTGGTGTTTGCGCTCTGAGAACAGACGGGGCTGCCACACCCGCGACTAAGGCTCCAGAGCCCTGTAAAATGGCACGACGATTAAAGGTGTTCTTCATCTGTGATGCTCCCAGTTATAGTAGTGACGGCTGTATGAAAATTGCTGATCCATCCGTCATCGGTCCAGCCAAGGATGCGAAGCAAGACGTTTTGCTTCAAAGTCTTTGATGCGCTCCATAAAAGTAAATGTCATCTCGATCTCGTCAAGAGCACGCAAAATACAATCGCGTGCAAAAGCATCAATGACAAAGCCATGGGTACCGAGATTGCCTGGTAAAATGACTTCCGATGATTGAAGATCTACAACCACCTCAGCCTGTCTGAACTGAACGAGATGTTTGGTAAGCGCCTGACAGGTTTTTGCCGCCAAGTGAACAGGCAGCAAGCCGTTTTTCAAGGCATTGTTATAAAATATATCGCCAAAACTCGGAGCGAGCACGGCGCGGATGCCATGATCCACCAAGGCATAGACGGCCCCTTCACGAGAAGAACCACAACCAAAATTATCCTCGACCAGAAGTATCGTCGCCGCCTCGGCAACGGGCTGGTTAAGTTGAAAAGCAGGGTCCAGCTCACCGTCAGGCGTCCGGCGAATGTCATGGAACAAATATTGCCCGTAGCCCTGCGCGCGGTCGGATTTAAGAAAGCGTCCCGGAATGATTTGATCAGTATCGCAATTGACGCCGGGAATGACAACGACTTTGGATGTTTCACGGATGAAGGCGCGCATCACACAAGACCCTCCTTGCGGCGAATATCGGTTAAAGACCCCATCACCGCTGCCGCCGCCGCCATAGCCGGACTGACGAGATGTGTGCGTGCACCCGGACCTTGCCGCCCAACAAAATTACGGTTCGATGTCGAGGCGCAACGTTCACCCGGCCCGATGACATCCCCGTTGATGGCTGCACACATCGAACAACCGGATTCACGCCATTCAAATCCCGCCTGCCGGAATATTTCGGCAAGTCCCTCGGCCTCGGCCTGCTCGCGCACCAGAGTAGAGCCCGGCACGACAATTGCCGGGATAACAGCTTTTCTGCCATTTATCATGCCCGCGGCTGAGCGCAAATCCTCGATCCGGCTATTGGTGCATGAACCGATAAAGATCTTGTCCAGTTTCAGGCCATCAAGGGCCATACCGGGTTTCAGGCCCATATAATCTATGGCCTTTTGAACTGTTTTGCGCCGATCGGCCGACGCAAATTGTGACGGATCAGGAACATGACCAGAAATAGCAACCGCATCCTCAGGACTTATTCCCCATGTCACCATGGGCGCAATATCGGCAGCATCCAAATAGACCTCTCGGTCAAATACCGCATCCGCATCACTGGCCAATGAACGCCAATTCCCAACCGCTTCGTCCCATTCCTGTTCGGAAGGGGCGTAATGCCTTCCTCTTACATAAGAAAAGGTTGTCTCATCGGGGGCAACCATCCCAAAACGCGCTGCTGCCTCAATAGACATATTGCAAAGCGTCAGGCGTCCTTCAATCGAAAGGCCTTTGACAACAGATCCGGTAAATTCGATTGCATAGCCACCGGCACCCGCCGCACCGATTTTTGCAATCAGCGCCAGCATCACATCCTTGGCTGTTACCCCGTCGGCCAGAACGCCATCAATTGTCACCCGCATGACTTTGGGGCGGAGCTGCCACAAAGTCTGCGTGGCCAGAACATGGGCATTTTCCGACTGGCCAATGCCAAATGCAATCGATCCCAAAGCGCCTTGAGTAGAGGTATGGCTGTCCGAACAGACGATGGTTAAACCCGGCAATGTAATGCCTTGTTCGGGGGCCACCACATGTACAATGCCCTGCCTACGATCAGACAGGCCAAAATGACGCACGCCGCCCCACCGCATGTTCTCATCGAAGGTTTCTATCATACGTGCAATGGCAGGGGTTGCCGCATCCTGTGCTGTGCGGCCCAATGTAGGCACATAATGATCGGCAACACCAAAAATTTGCTTGGGACGGCGCGGTTTAAGGCCCCGTGCCTTTAAATCGGCGAAAGCATGGAAGCTGCCTTCGTGGATCATGTCCCGATCGATATAAAGCAATGAAGGACCTGCTGGATGACGCAAGATTTCATGCTCGTCCCAGATCTTGCCTAACAATGTACGCCCTGATGCAGCCTGCGCCTTCATGGATTGTTCCTAAGAAAGATGCGTGACTATGAATTGCCGTCAGAGGCCGCGTTAAGCCTGAGCTTCATAGGCGGTCACAATCTCATGGGCAGGAGCGGTCCAGACCCCTTGATGCGATGTAATATAATCGAGTATTTCACACAAATACGCTATACGATAGGGCATGCCCGACACCCAGCTATGCAAGGGCAGGCTCATAACCCGTCCACCATATTTTTCTGCTTCTTTATACAAAACATCGAAACGGTCTTTGATCTGCTGGACCCATTCCGGTTCGGAATGAAAATATTCATCCGCTGCGACCCGATCATCGATTTCATACGCAAGAGGCATCGAGACAATCTGCCCTTTCTCCGTGTGCATGTAATAAGGCAGATCATCATTGGCCCAGTCCAAGCAATAATTGACCCCGTGGGCGGTTAGAAGATCAGGTGTC
The DNA here is from genome assembly GCA_947455995.1 of Hyphomicrobiales bacterium. Taxonomy (GTDB): domain Bacteria; phylum Pseudomonadota; class Alphaproteobacteria; order Rhizobiales; family Beijerinckiaceae; genus CAIYZJ01. Next base: position 12,251 of record CANGQA010000077.1, read on the forward strand.
TTGAAACTCTGCGCTCGACCGGGCGATAGCCAGCCCACCACTGCTTGCCCGCTTTTTTGTCGTAACAAATCAAGTGATCCGGCAATAATCGCCTGTTCATCTTCAACGGTTAGACCGGAATGATGGACTTTGCCCATATCAAGGCCATGGGCGACAATCTCGTGTCCGTCCTCAGTAATAGCGCGCACAATAGCCGGATAACGGTCTGCTACAATGGCATTGACAGCAAAACTTGTTTGCAATCCCTTTTCACGCAGCACTTTCAAAATCCTGTATACCCCCAACCGATTGCCATAATCGCGATTGGTGTAATAGCGAAAATCAGGATAAGGCATCATCAAGGCCCCCGGGGCCTTGAAGGGCTTGGCAGGCATGTCCAACGGAAAATGCTGCACATGTGTCAGCACCGACAAAGCAATCCTCGCTCCGTTCGGCCATGCTATCGGCTTGCGTTCGAATAAATTAGACCAGTCATAACGTTTATGATCCATGCCGTAATGGCGCTCGGCATAGTGAAGATAGGCATCGGGCATCGACATTAGTTTGTCCCCCATTCTGCATGATGGGCTACTATGGCAGCTTTCATGGCATCATAAGCGCCGCTGGCATGATAGGCTTGGGCGATTTCGCGGCCGGTTGTCTGCCAGACACCATCATGCCCGCTTATATAGGCAATGGCTTCGGCAAATGCTTCAATTCTGTGAGGTTGCCCGACCAAATACGGGTGCAGCGGAATACACATGACCATACCGCTCTCATCCGCATCTTTATAAAGTTGATCGAATTGCCTCTTGATGATTTCCCCGTAATGGCGAGGTGTAACTTTCTGGGTATTGTATACGATGACGTCATTCATCTCGAGTGAGTAGGGCATTGAAATCAATTGGCCACTTTTCACGTGAACCGGCATGGGCTGGTCATCATGAAACATATCACACGTATACTGGATGCCCGCTTCGGAAAGAATATCCATGGTCCAGAAATTGTTGGACAACGCCGGTGAAAGCCAACCGGCCAATTTCTGTCCAGTGTGGTTTCTTACGGTTTCAAACGCATCACGGATGATGGCACGCTCTTGTTCAATGTCGAGATTATAGACATAACGAGTGTTATATATGCCGTGAGAAAAAAATTCCCACCCCCGATCCGCACAGGCTTTGATAATCTCGGGATGATGCTCGCACAAAGCCACATTGAGCGAGACGGATCCGCGAAAGCCTGCGGCATCCATGGCCGCCATCATTCTTTGCCAGCCCGCACGGTTACCATAATCGCGATGCGAGTATTGCAACACATCCGGATTGGGTCTCGCCCAGGGCTTTCGTGTCGGATTGTCGGGCGGATCATATTCGTAAAATTCGATATTCGGCGCGATCCAGACCGCCAATTTCTTATTTCCCGGCCAGGTGATTTTCGGGCGGTTCGGCCATGGCAAGTAATCATACAAACCCAGATCGGAACGCATCTCCGGCTGTTTTCCCGCCATTTCAACGCACCTCTGGTTGATAGGCCTCATACCATGCCAGCGCATCAGCCACGGGTATCACATCTCCATATTTGATCGCAATATCATAGAGATTGGCAAAATGCGGGCTTTCATGCTTATCTGCAACGCATTCCTCCGGCACAATAACGCGATAGCCACGCGAAATTGAGTCAACCACACAGGCCCTGACGCATCCTGAGGTCGAGCCGCCTGTTATCACCACCGTGTCACATTGATGCCAGACCATCAGTGACTGTAAATTGGTTTCATGAAAAGGCGATGCCATGCGCTTGTTGAGAATAATATCTTTGACAGCATCAACGGTCAGTCGCGGATCAAATTGCGAGCGGCGCGACCCCACTTTGATATTTTGCAAAGAATCTGGTGTATTGGTGCGCGTTCCCCAAACGCCGCAATCTTCACCCGATTCCATATAGGCGACATAGGTCCATGTCACCGGCAAATGTTTGCTGCGCGCCAGATGCGTCAGCTTATTGATGTATTCAAGCTGTTTGGGATCGGTTTCATAAGCCGTAACAAATTCACCCACACAGGTATAGGCGCATTGCAAATCGACATTGATCAACATGGGTTTGCGGCCAAAGCCAAATTTTTTGCGCGTTGGATTCGCCTTGGCCTGTTCATATAACTGGCGTGCGGTAAACGATGACATTTCCATAATAAGCCCTCTATTTTACAAACACCTATTCACAAGCGTCAGACTCTTCACTGTCCCAATGACAAAAAACGGTTGGATACATAACTGCATATATTTGTCGCTTTGATATGCAAGCCGAGTCAATGCTCGGCGAACATAAATGTCATGCTCTCCTGCATTTGAAAGAAAAATACCTGATATCGGGCAGATAATGATCCGCAGGCGCCTGTCATGCAAGACAGTGGGTAATCCCCCCGTTTTTAACGGGGTCTATTTGTAGTATTTAAGCGGCCATTTTCAATTTTTGCGCGGGTGTTATCCCGCCGATGCCCATGTTGGGGCGTTCGTTATTATAAGTCCATAGTATCCGTCTTGATCAAGCGGTTTTTGGTGCCCATTTCCGATTCGCTTTAACTAGCGCATTGGCGACTTCGATAAGCTTTCTCATGATAGCGACAATTGCGACTTTGGCAGGTTTTCCAGCCGCACGCATTTGCTCGTATTTTGCTTTGAGATCTGGATTCCAGCGCATGGCGGCCAATGCAGGCATGTAGAGTGCATCCCTCAGAGGCTTGCGTCCGCTGCCGATGAACGATTTGCCCTGCCATTGTCCAGACTTGCGCGTTATAGGTGCGAGGCCTGCCAAGCTGGCCGCTTGTTTGCGATCAAGTGTTCCGAGTTCGGGCATCAGCGTCAACATTGCCGCGGCAGAGACAGCGCCAACACCGGGCATGGAACACAA